>NZ_JAESPG010000005.1:0-301844 GCF_016756915.1 Pseudomonas sp. HB05 | reverse complement strand
TCCCACAGGTGAGGGGTGTTGGGTAGAGAGCATCCACCAGGCTTTGCTTCAGCGGCTCGCCGGCCAGGTTGATGATGCGCACGCTTTGCGGGATATCCCCGCTGCGCTGCAACGCGGCGATGGCCGAAGGTACGGTGTTGATCAGGCGCACCTGGTCGCGGGCCGGCAGGTGCGGCAGTTCCAGGGCGTTGCGGGCAATGATCAGCGAGCCGCCGTTGGCCAGGGTCACGAAGAGCTCCCATACCGACAGGTCGAAGCACACCGAAGTGGACGCGAGCACGCCTTGGATGTCGTCGCGGCTGTAGACGGTCTTGGACCAGTCGATCAGCGCCAGGACGTTGCGGTGGGCGATGGCCGCGCCCTTGGGTTTGCCGGTGGAGCCGGAGGTGTAGATGACGTAGGCGAGGTTGTCTGGTTTGACCGCTGTGTCCGGCTCGCTCAACGGATAGCGTGAAAGGTCGAGCTGATCGAGCATCAGCACTTCGGTTCCAGCCGGAACTGTCAACGCCACTGCCTGCTCGGTCAGCAACACCCGCGCCCGACTGTCATCGAGCATGTAGGCCACGCGTTCGGCCGGGTAATCCGGGTCCAGCGGCACATACGCACCGCCAGCCTTGAGCACCGCCAGCAAGGCGATCAGCAATTGCTCGGAACGCGGCATCGCCACGCCGACGCGCACTTCCGGGCCGACGCCCAGTTCGATGAGTTTATGGGCCAGGCGATTGGCACGGCCGTCGAGTTCGCTGTAGCTCAGGCGCGTGTTGGCGAAGGTGACTGCCAAGGCATCCGGGGTGCTTTCCGCTTGGTGGGTGATCAACTGATGAATGCACAGGTCTTGCTCGAACGGCGCATCCACCGGATTCCAGTCATGGGTCAGGCGTTGATGCTCATCGAATTCCAGCATCGACAGCTCACCCAACGGGCGCTCGCCCTGCGCGGTCATCTGCCCCAGCAACTGCACCAGATGCGCCGCCAATCGCTCCACCGTTACAGCCGAGAAACTCGCCCGCTGATAACTCATGTGCACCGACAACTGCCGCTCCAACCCCACCAGCAGCGTCAACGGATAACTGGTCTGTTCCTGGGTGATCGGCGAACCAAAACGCAAACCGTCCGGCACGCCCTGCTCCAGGGCCTCGGCGATCGGGTAGTTCTCGAACACCAGCAAACTGTCGAACAGCGCGTCGCCGCCCTGCCCGGCCCAGCGCTGGATGTCCAGCAACGCGGTGTGCTCGAACTCCCGCAGGGCCAGGTTCTGCGCCTGCACCGCTTGCAACCAGCTATCCAGCGACTGTTCCGCCCGAGGGCTGGCGATAACCGGCAAGGTGTTGATGAACAGGCCGATCTGCTGCTCGATGCCAGGCAAGTCCGCTGGGCGACCGGCGACCGTCGCGCCAAACGCCACGGTGGATTTACCGGTGTAGCGCTGCAACAGCAGCAGCCACGCGGCCTGCACCAGCGTGTTCACCGTGACTTTCGAAGCCCGGGCGAAGGCTTCCAGGCGTCGGGTCAGTGCTTCGTCCAGCACCTGCATATGATCGCCATAACCCACACCCGCGTCCGTCGGCTTACCAACCGCATCGGCCAACCGCGTCGGTGCTTCCAGGCGTTGCAGCGCAGGCTTCCAGAACGCCTCGCTGGCCGCCGCATCCCGGCATTGCAGCCACGCGATGTAATCCCGATAACGTCCACCGGACACGGCAACGGACTGCCCGCTGTAGCGCTGCAACACCTCACCAAGCAGCTGCGAATTGCTCCAGCCGTCCATGAGGATGTGGTGGTGGCTGTAGATCAGGTGATAACGCTGCTCATCGAGACGTACGATCATCAGCCGCACCAGGGCCGGCGCGCTCAGGTGAAGGTGAAGGTGCTGGCGCTCGGCATCGGCCAGGTCCCGTAGGGCCTGATCAGGCACTACATCTCCGCGCAGATCGTGCAGGCTATAAGGCAGCTCCAAATATTTGCTGACCACTTGCACCGGCGCCGGCAAATCGCCCTGCCAGACAAACCGCGTGCGCAGGATGTCATGGGCATCCACCGCCGCCTGCCAGGCCTGGCGGAAGCGTTCCGGGTCCAGCCCTTCGATGTCCAGGCGCAGTTGGTTGATGTAGTCGCCGCCCGCGTCACCGTACACGCCATGGAACAGCATGCCTTGTTGCATCGGAGACAACGGATACAGGTCGACGATCTGCTCGGGCGGCAGCGGCAGTCCGTCCAGTTGTGGCTGGTTCAGGCTCGCCAGCGGGAAGTCCGACGGTGTCACGCCGTTGTGCTCGCCCCGGCAGCAATGCTCGATCAGCCGCTGCAACTCCAGCGCATAATCGTCGGCCAGGGCCTGGATGGTGGATTCATTGAACTGCTCGCGGCTGAAGGTCCAGCCCAGGTTCAGTTCGCCGCCGAACACCTGGCCGTTCAAGGCCAGCGCATTGGACAGCGGCGCTTCGGCGTCCAGCTCATCGCCGGCGCCTTCATCAGCCGGGATGAACAAGGCACCGTCGGCCTCGCTGAAGCTGGCGTCGAACTGGCCCAGGTAGTTGAAGGTCAGGCTCGGCGTCGGCAACCCGGCCAGGATCGCCCGCGTCGCGTCATCCGCCAGATGGGCCAAGGCACCAAAGCCCAGGCCTTTGTCGGGAATCGCCCGCAGTTGCTCCTTGATCTGCTTGAGGCAATCGCCCAAGTCCGCCCGTGGCGTGAGTCGCGCCGGGTACAGGCTGGTGAACCAGCCGACGGTGCGGGTCAGGTCGACATCATCGAACAAGGCTTCGCGGCCATGGCCTTCGAGCTGGATCAGCGCGCTGTCGTGGCCGGTCCAGCGCACCATCACCCGTGCCAGTGCCGTAAGCAGCAAGTCGTTGACCTGGGTGCGATAGGCCTTGGGCGCGTCTTGCAGCAGTTGCCGGGTCAACGCGGCGTCGAGTCGCGTACGCACCGTCACCGCCAGGCGGTTCTGCTGGCCGCCTGCAGGGTTATCCATCGGCAACGAGGCATCGACGTCTTCGAGCTGGGCCTGCCAGAACGCCAGTTCCTGCGCCAACCGGTTGCTGCGGGCATGCGCTTGCAGGCGCTCGGCCCAGACCTGCGCCGAGGTGGTTTTCAGCGGAAATCGCAGCACCGCTCCGCTGGACAACTGGTGATAGGCGCTTTGCAGATCCTCGAACAGGATTCGCCACGACACGCCGTCGATCACCAAGTGATGCACGGCCAGCAACAAACGTTGGCTGCCATCGGCCAGCGTCGCCAGGACCGCCCGTAGCAAGGGGCCCGCTTGCAGGTCCAGGCTGCGCTGGGCCTCGTTGGCGATGCCTTGCAAGGCCTGCGCATCAGGCGCGTCCACGGTCCAGAGCAGGTCTTCGGATTGAGTGTCCGCAGGACGGTAAACCGCCCTCCAGCCGTCGTCCTGCTCGGTGAAGCTCAAACGCAGGCCATCGTGATGTTGCAGCAGCGCGCTCAACGCCTGGTCCAGGATCGGTGCGTCCAGACGCTGGGTCGGCTTGAGCATCACCGCCTGGTTCCAGTGATGACGCTGCGGTATCGCCTGTTCGAAGAACACCCGCTGCACCGGCAACAGCGCCAGCCCACCCGTCACCGGCCCCTGGTCGATGACTTGCGCGGCCTCGCCCTGGCGAACCACGGTCGCGAGCATTTCCAGGGTCTGGTGCTGGAACAGGTCCTTGGGCGTGAAATGCATGCCGGCCTGGCGGGCGCGGCTGACCACCTGGATCGAGACGATGGAATCGCCACCCAGCTCGAAGAAATTATCCCGCAGGCCGACGCGTTCAAGCTTGAGCACGTCCTGCCAGATCGCCGCCAGTTGCTGTTCCAGCGCAGTGCGCGGCGCCAGGTAGGCGTGTTGCGATTGGCTGGCGTCGGGCTTGGGCAGGTTCTTGCGGTCGAGCTTGCCATTGGGGGTCAACGGCAAGCGTTCGAGCAGCAGCAGATAAGCCGGGACCATGTGCGCCGGCAATGTCGCCTTGAGTTGCTCGCGCAGGTGCTCGGCGAAGTCTTCGCGGGAAGATTCTGCCGCCACCACATAGGCCACCAGACGCTTGCCGCTGCCGGCGGTGCCTTCCTGGGCCACGACCACCGCTTCGCGAACGCCATCAAGGGCTTGCAGGCTGGCTTCGATTTCACCCAGCTCAATGCGGAAGCCGCGGATCTTCACTTGGTTATCGATGCGATCCAAGTAATCGAACGTGCCGTCGACGCGCTGGCGCACCAGGTCTCCGGTGCGATACAGCAGGCCCCCAGCGCTGAACGGATCGGCGACAAAGCGTTCGGCGGTCAGCCCCGGCCGGTTCAGGTAACCACGGGCCAATCCCGTGCCGCCCAGGTACAGCTCACCGGCCATGCCTTGGGGCAACAGGTTCAGGTCGGCATCGAGCACGTAGGCGCTGCGGTCGCCGATGCGGCTGCCGATGGGCGCGTACGCAGCGCCACACGCCACCTCGCGACCGGCCTTCCAGATCAGCGGCGTGACCACGGTTTCGGTCGGGCCATAACCGTTGATGATGTACTCGGGACGCAAGGCGCGCCTGACCCGTTCGAAACTGGCGCTGGGCACCGCGTCGCCGCCGAAGCAATAGATGCGCACCTTCGGTGGGTTGCCTTCGCGCTCGGCGTGTTCGGCCAGTTGTTGCAAATAAACGGGCGGGAACGCCACCACCGTCACGCCGTGCTCGTGCATGGCGTTGTAGGTTTGTTCCGGGGTCCACAGGCTGTCATCGCGGATCAGCAGCGACGCACCGTGGGTCAGGCTGGTGAGCCAGCGTTCGTGGGCACCGTCGAAAGCGAACGACATGAAATGGAATTCGCAATCGCTGTCGCGCATTTCATAACGCTCGCCAATGGCCTGGCAGTGCATCGCCAGCGGACCGTGGGCCACGCTGACGCCCTTGGGGTTGCCGGTGGAGCCGGAGGTGTAGATGACGTAGGCCAGGTTATGCGGGTCGGGTTGAACCGTTGGCGCGCTGGTCGGCAGCTCGCGCAGGTCGAGGCGGTCCAGCTCCAGCAGCGGCAACGACTCATCCACCGGCAACTGCGCCGATACCGAGGAGTCGCTGATCAGCAGCGCCAGCCCGGCGTCCTTCATCAAGTACGCCAGGCGTTCACGGGGATAGCTGACGTCCAACGGCACGTAGGCACCGCCGGCCTTGAGCACCGCCAAGAGCGTGACGATCACCCCTTCGCTGCGCGGCAGGGCCACGCCGACGCGGGTTTCCGGGCCGACGCCGCGGCTGATCAAGGCGTGGGCCAGTTGGTTCGCGCGCCGGTCGATCTCGCCGTAGCTGAAATGTCGGTCATTGAAAATCACCGCCGTGCGCTGCGGGCGCTCGGCCGCCAGCGTAGCGATCCGCTGGTGCACGGGAATGTCCACCGGGTACGGCTGCGGATGGTTGTCGGCCTGTTGCCGGGCGTGTTCGGCGCCGTTGGCCAAGGCGATTTCACCCAGGTTGCGCCCGGCGTCCTGGCTGAATTGTTCGAGCAGGTGCAGCAGATGAGCACTGATGTGATCAATCATTTCGTCGGCGAACTGCCGGCGCTCGTAGCTGTAGTGCAGCGCCAGTTGTTCACCGAGGGTGACCGCGACGCTCAGGGCATAGTGCGTCTGCTCACGGTTGGCAACGTCGCCGAACGTGACATCACTGCCAGTGCCTTGCTGCAGGGCCTGGGCAATCGGGTAGTTTTCGAACACCAGGAGGTTGTCGAACAGCGCCTCGCCGCCCTGCCCGGCCCAACGCTGGATGTCCGCCAACGGCGTGTGTTCGAACTCCCGCAGGCTCAGGTTCTGTGCCTGCACCGCTTGCAACCATTGGCCGACCGTCTGGTCCGGACGCGGGCTGCCGATCACTGGCAAGGTGTTGATGAACAGGCCGACCTGCTGCTCAATGCCCGGCAGATCCGCCGGCCGACCGGCCACGGTCGCGCCAAACGCCACGGTCTGGTGCCCGGTGTAACGTTGCAGCAACAGCAGCCAGGCCGCTTGCACCAACGTGTTGACGGTGATTTTCTGCTGGCGGGCAAACGCTTCCAGCGCTTGGGTGCGCCGCGCGTCGAGCGTCAGGAAATGATCACCGTGGCCGCTCTCGCCACCGCCCGAGGCGGCGCGGGCGAGTCGGGTCGGCTCCTGCAACGAGGCCAGTTGTGCGCGCCAGAAGTCCTGGCTGAGCTGGCCGTCCTGGCGTTGCAGCCAAGCGATGTAATCGCGATAACGTCCAACACTGCTGGCCGGCACGCGCCCGCTATAGCGCTGCATCACCTCGCCGAGCAACTGCGAATTGCTCCAGCCATCCATCAGGATATGGTGATGGGTGTAGATCAGGTGCCATTGTTCGGCGCCGGTCCGCACCAGCACCAGGCGCAACAGCGGCGCCTGGCTCAAGTCGAAACCTTGCGCGCGCTCGGCCTCGGCCAGTGCGGCGAGGGCCTGGGCCGGGTCGGCCTGCTCGCGCCAGTCCAGCACGGTGAACGGCAACTGCACCTGCTTGTGGACGATCTGCAGCGGTTGCGCCAATTCTCCCTGCCAGACAAAGCCGCTGCGCAAGATGTCTTGCGTCGCGACGGTGGCCTGCCACGCCGCACGGAACCGCTCGGCATCCAGGCCTTGCACGTCCACCCGCAACTGGTTGACGTATTCGCCGGCCGCCTGCTCGTACAGCGTATGGAACAACAAGCCCTGCTGCATCGGCGACAGCGGGTAGACATCGTCCAACTGACCGGCCGGCACCGGCAGATGATCGAGTTGCGACTGGGTGATCCGCGCCAGTGGGAAATCCGACGGCGTGGCTTGCGGTTCAGCCAGGTTGACGCAATGGTCGATCAGCGCCTTGAGCTCGACGGCGTATTGATCGG
Organism: Pseudomonas sp. HB05; assembly: GCF_016756915.1. NCBI lineage: Bacteria > Pseudomonadati > Pseudomonadota > Gammaproteobacteria > Pseudomonadales > Pseudomonadaceae > Pseudomonas > Pseudomonas sp. HB05. The sequence goes on along the minus strand of NZ_JAESPG010000005.1, from coordinate 294,995 downwards.
CCAGTTGCTGCACGGTCGCGCTGTCGAACATCTCACGGCTGAAGCCCCAGCTCATCGCCAGCTCGCCGCCATGCACCTGCCCTTCCACCGTCAGCCAGTTGGCCAACGGTGCCGTCGGGTCCTGGGCGACGCCACTGCCTTCGCCGGACGGCACGAACAGCGCCGCTTCATCGAACTGGCGGTCGAACTGGCCGAGGTAATTGAAAGTGATGCGCGCAGGCGCCAGATCCGCCCACTGCGCTTGCACCGACGGCGCCGCCAGATGACGCAGCACGCCGTAGCCCAGGCCCTTGTCCGGGACGCCGCGCAGTTGCTCCTTGATGGTCTTGATCGAGCCGCCGAGGTCGCCGGTGGCGGTCAGCTTGACCGGGAACAGGCTGGTCAGCCAACCCACCGTACGGGTCAGGTCGATGTCGTCGAAAAGGTCTTCGCGGCCATGGCCTTCGAGCTCGATCAATGTGCCCGGCTGCCCGCTCCAGCGGCTGATGGTGCGGGCCAGCGCAGTGAGCAGCAGGTCGTTGACCTGGGTGCGATAGGCCGCGGGGGCCTGTTGCAGCAATTGCCGGGTGAGTCCGGCCTCCAGGCGCCATTCGATCTTCGCGCCATGGACGTTCTGCAGGCTGCCCTGCGGGCGTTCACATGGCAGGTCCCGCGCGCCTTCGTGCTGAGCTTTCCAATAGGCCGACTGATCGTCGAAGCGCGAGGCTTCGGCATTCAGCCGCGCCGTCCAGCTCTGGAACGCGCTGGTCTTGGCCGGCAACGTCACGCCGCCACCCGCCGCCAGTTGCTCGTAAGCTTGCTGCAAATCTTCCAGCAGCACCCGCCAGGACACGCCGTCCACCGCCAGGTGATGGATGATCAGCGCCAGCCGCTGGCTGCCGTCGGCCAGGTTTACCAGCATGGCGCGCACCAGCGGCCCGTCTTGCAGGTTGAGGCTGCGCTGCGCCTCGTCGCACAGCGCGTTCAACTGCTCAACGGATCGGGCATCGCGCTGCCACAGGTCGGCGTTTTGCAAAAGCGGTCCATGGCTCTGCCGCCAGCCGTCGGCGTCTTCGACAAAGCGCAGGCGCAAGGCATCGTGATGGTTGATGACGCAGGTCAGCGCCGCGTCGAGCCGCTGTGCATCCAGCGGTTCCCGTGGGGTCAGCAACAGCGATTGGTTCCAGTGTTCACGGGTCTGCATCACCTGGGCGAAAAACTGCTGCTGGATCGGCCCGAGCACGGCATCGCCAGTGACCGGCCCTTGATACAGGGCGCTGTGGCTGTCACGGCGAGCCACCGACGCCAGGCTGCGCACGGTCTGGTATTGGAACAGGTCACGGGGATGAAGATGGATACCGGCCTGTCGCGCGCGGCTCACCACTTGGATCGAGATGATGGAATCGCCACCCAGTTCGAAGAAGTTGTCTTCGAGGCCGACGCGCTCCACTCCGAGCACGTCCTGCCAGATTTCAGCCAGGGCGGTTTGCAGCCCATCCTGCGGGGCGACAAACGCTTGCCGGGGCGCGGCGTCCGGTTGTGGCAGGGCCTTGCGATCGAGCTTGCCGTTGGCGGTCACCGGCAGGCAGGCCAACGGCATCAGGTAGGTCGGCACCATGTACTCCGGCAGACCGGCCAGCAGCCAGGCCTTGACGTCCTGTTGCCATTGCTCATGCGGGTCGCGGTTTTCCAGCACCAGATAACCCACCAGATACTTGCCGTCCTGCACCAGCACCACGGCCTCGCGCACCCGCGGATGTTGCACGAGGCGGGTTTCGATTTCGCCGAGCTCGATGCGCAGGCCGCGCAGCTTGACCTGATGATCGAGGCGGCCGAGGTATTCGATCACGCCGTCGGCGCGCTGGCGTACGCGGTCGCCGGTGCGGTACAGGCGCGCGCCTTCGTGAAACGGGCACGGCACGAAACGCTCGGCGGTCAGCGCCGGACGTTGGTGATAACTGCGCGCCAGCCCCGCCCCGCCCAGGTACAACTCGCCCGCCACGCCCCACGGCACCGGCGACAGATCGGCGTCGAGCACGTGGGTGCGCAGGTTGGCGATGGGCTGGCCGATCGGCACACAATCCGCGCCCTCGTCGACGCAGGTCCAATGGGTCACGTCGATGGCCGCTTCGGTCGGGCCATAGAGGTTGTAGAGCGCGGCGTCCGGCAGTTTGGCGAAGACCTGCTGCTGCGCATCCAGCGGCAACGCTTCACCGCTGCAGACGATGCGCTTCAAACCTTCGCAGGTTTCCACGCCCGGCTCATGGATGAACGCCTGCAACATCGACGGCACGAAGTGCAGCGTGCTGACGCCATGACGGTTGATGGTGTCGATCAGTTGCCGCGGATCACGATGGGCACCTGGCGCGGCAACCACCAATCGCGCCCCGGTCATCAGCGGCCAGAAGAACTCCCACACCGAGACGTCGAAACTGAACGGGGTTTTCTGCAGCACCGCGTCGCTGTCGTCCAGGCCATACGCCTGTTGCATCCAGCACAAGCGGTTGACCAGAGCCGCGTGGCTGTTGCCGGCGCCCTTGGGTTTGCCGGTGGAGCCGGAGGTGTAGATCACATACGCGAGATTCAGCGGGTCGACCGTCACGTCGGGGCGACTGTCGCTGTAGCTGTCGAGCCAATCGTCGGGCTGATCGAGCGCGATCACCTCGACGCCGTCGGTCGGCAGAACCGCCGAGAGCGAACGCTGGGTCAGCAGCAAGCCGATGCCACTGTCCTGAATCATGTAGGCCAGGCGATCCTGCGGATATTCCGGGTCCAGCGGCACGTAGGCGCCGCCGGCCTTGTGGATCGCCAGCAGGCCGACCACCATTTCCACTGAACGCTCGACGCAGATGCCAACCAGGCTGTCGGGCCGCACACCGCGCCCGAGCAGCAGATGGGCCAGTCGGTTGGCGCGGGCATCGAGCGCTGCATAACTCAGGCTTTGTTCGCCGAACAGCAACGCCGGGGCGTCCGGGGTGCGCGCCACCTGGGCTTCGATCAGTTGATGCATGCACAGCTCGGTCGGGTAGCGTTGGGCCGTGGCGTTCCAAGCGTGGACCAGCGTGGCATGCTCGTCGGCGTCGAGCAGCGGCAGCTCGCCGATACGTCGGGTCGGATCGGCAATCATCGCGGTGAGCAATCGCAGCCAATGCCGCGCCATGCGCGCGATGGTCGGCGCTTCGAACAGGTCCTCGGAGTACGTCAGCGCGGCGTGCAACGTGCCGGCTTTTTCATAGGTGTCCAGGGTCAGATCGAATTGGGTGGTGCGGGTCTGCCACTCGATCATGCCCAATTCGAGGCCGGACGCCGTGCGGATCGTGGTGACATCCGCCACCTGGGGTTGATGGTTGTACATCACCTGGAACAGCGGCGTGTGGCTGAGGCTGCGCTCCAGCTTCAACGCGTCGACCAGGCGTTCGAACGGCAAGTCCTGATGAGCCTGGGCGCCGAGGGCGATCTCCTTGACCCGGTGCAGCAACTCGTCGACCCGGGTCTGGCCATCCAGTTCGGTGCGCAGCACTTGGGTGTTGACGAAGAAACCGATCAGGCCTTCGATTTCATCCCGGTTGCGGTTGGCGATGGGCACGCCGACACGGATGTCCGATTGGCCGCTGTAGCGATGCAGCAGCACGTTGAACGCGCCGAGCAGCAGCATGAACAGCGTGACGCCCTGCTGCCGGGCGGTGCCGCGCAGTTGCTCCGCCAACCCGCTGTCGATAGCGAACTCATAACGGCTGCCGCGGTAGCTCGGCACGGCCGGGCGTGAGTGATCGGTGGGCAACTCCAGGACGGGATGCTCATCGCCCAATTGCGCCTGCCAATACGCCAGTTGCCGCGCCTGCTCACCGGCCTCCAGCCAACGGCGCTGCCACAAGGCATAGTCGCTGTACTGGATCGGCAAATCAGGCAGTTGCGGCGACACGCCGGCTTCATGGGCGTCATAGCAGCGGATGAACTCGTCGATCAGCACGTTCATCGACCAGCCATCGGAGACGATGTGGTGCAAAGTCAGCAGCAGCACGTGCTCCTGCGCATCGAGCTTGAGCAGTTCGACCCGCAGCAAGGGGCCATTCGACAGATCGAAGGGCCGCATCGATTGTGCTTGCGCAGCCTGGCGCACCGCTTGCTCGCGCTCGCCTGCCGGCAAGCCGCTGAGGTCCTGTCGCTCGATCATCAGCGGCGCATCGGTGGGCACTTGCAGCAGGCTGTCGTCGGCCTGGCGCTGGAACACCGTGCGCAGGGTTTCATGCCGGGCCACCAGGCTGGCGAAGGCCTGTTCCAGCGCCGACAGGCTCAACGCACCCTTGAGCCGCACCGCCCCGGGCAGGTTGTAGGCGCCGCTTTCGGGATCCAGTTGCCAGAGAAACCACATGCGCCGCTGGGCGTAGGACAGCGCCTGGCGATCCTCGGCTTCGACGCCCTGGGGAATGGGGAAACGGCTGAAGTCCACGCCCTCCTTGTCCAGCGCGGCGAGGAACATCTGGCGCTTGTCCAGGGGCAGCCCGATAAACCGGCGAGCAAGTTTCAAGGCGTCTTCAGCATTCATTTCTGGGTATCCGGAATCAGTGGGCACAAGGCACAAAGGCATGTCGTCCCTATGAAACGAACGCAAACCGGAAAAATTAGCGATTGGGAATAAGTGTCAGCAAGCGTTGATCGACCGGGATCCAGGCCCCCACGCAATGACCGCTTGCCTGCCATTACCAAGCCATCGGGCCCGACGCTCCATTACTGGGCAATACGCTTTGATTCGGTGCAATAAATCCCCTTGCCACTCGCCCGACCTGGGAATCGGCCAGTAGATCCCGGCGTCCGAGCCACTTGGCACAACCACTGCATAACGTCCATCAACATACATTTGGCAACGCCTTCAACGATGAGGGCGGTGCTTCCCGAGAGAACGGGACCAGGACAAAGGCGTCCTCGCTAGTTTTGCTAGCGGGACGCCTTTTTTTGTTTTCGAAAAAATTGCCGAGCCAGCCTGACCGCCGTGATGAGACAGGCCTGAGCCCGCGGAGAACCCTGATGAAAAAACTCAAACTGGTGATGATCGGCAACGGCATGGCCGGGGTTCGAACCCTCGAGGAACTGCTCAAGCTGAGCAACGAGCTCTACGACATCACGGTGTTCGGTGCCGAGCCCCACACCAACTACAACCGCATCCTGCTTTCGCCCGTGCTGGCCGGTGAGCAGACCTTCGAAGAGATCGTGCTCAACGACCTGAGCTGGTACCTGGACAACAACATCAAGCTGCTGCTCAACCGCAAGGTCGTGGAGATCGACCGGGTCAAGCGCCGGGTCATCGCCGAAGACGGCAGCGAAGCCGAATATGATCGCCTGCTGATCGCCACCGGCTCCACGCCGTTCATCCTGCCGATCCCCGGCAATACCCTGGACGGCGTGATCGGCTACCGCGACATCGCCGACACCCAGGCGATGATCAACACCGCCAAGACCCACAAGCACGCCGTGGTCATCGGCGGTGGCCTGCTCGGCCTGGAAGCCGCCAACGGCTTGAAGCTGCGCGGCATGGACGTGACCGTCGTGCATATCGGCGAATGGCTGCTGGAACGGCAACTGGACAAGACCAGCGGCCAACTGCTGCAAACCGCCCTGGAAAGCCGTGGCCTGAAATTCCGTCTCAGCGAGCAGACCCAGGCCCTGCACGACGCCGGCAATGGCCGGGTCGGCTCGGTCCAGTTCAAGAACGGCGACATCATTCCCGCCGACCTGGTGGTGATGGCCGCCGGCATCCGCCCCAACACCGAACTGGCGGAAAAAGCCGGCATCCCGTGCAATCGCGGGATCCTGGTCAACGACACGATGCAAACCTACGATCCGCGCGTCTATGCCATCGGCGAATGCGCCAGCCACCGTGGGACGGCCTATGGCCTGGTGGCGCCGCTGTTCGAGCAAGCCAAGGTCTGCGCCAACCACCTCGCGCAACTGGGCTTCGCCACTTACAAGGGCTCGGTTACTTCGACCAAGTTGAAAGTCACCGGCATCGACCTGTTCTCCGCCGGCGACTTCATGGGCGGCGAAGGCACCGAGACCATCACCCTTTCCGACCCCATCGGCGGCGTCTACAAGAAGCTGGTGATCAAGGATGATGTGCTGGTCGGTGCCTGTCTGTACGGCGATACGGCGGATGGCGGCTGGTATTTCCGGCAGATTCGTGAGAATCACGCCATCAGCGAGATCCGCGATCACCTCATGTTCGGGGAAAATGCACTTGGCGACGTAGGACACCAAGGCCAGGACAAAGCCATGAGCATGGCCGACACCGCCGAAGTCTGCGGCTGCAACGGCGTGTGCAAGGGCACCATCGTCAAGGCGATCCAGGAACACGGGCTGTTCAGCGTCGACGACGTGAAAAAACACACCAAGGCCGCCAGTTCCTGCGGTTCCTGCGCCGGCCTGGTGGAGCAGATCCTGATCAACACCGTCGGCGGCGCGGCGGACGTCAAGCCGAAAAGCGAAAAAGCCATCTGCGGTTGCAGCGACCTCAACCATGGCCAGATCCGCCAGGCGATCCGTGACCAGCACCTGCTGACCATCGCCGGGACCATGAGCTACCTGAACTGGCGCACCCCGAATGGCTGCGCCACCTGCCGTCCGGCCCTGAACTACTACCTGATTTCCACCTGGCCCGGCGAAGCCCACGACGATCCACAGTCGCGCCTGATCAACGAACGCGCCCACGCCAACATCCAGAAAGACGGCACCTATTCCGTGGTCCCGCGGATGTGGGGCGGCGTGACCAACCCGTCCGAACTGCGGCGCATTGCCGATGTGGCCGACAAGTACAACGTGCCCATGGTCAAGGTCACTGGCGGTCAGCGCATCGATTTGCTGGGCATCAAGAAGCAAGACCTGCCCGGCGTCTGGAAAGACCTCGACATGCCGTCCGGCCACGCCTACGGCAAATCCATCCGCACCGTGAAGACCTGCGTGGGCAGTGAGTTCTGCCGCTTCGGCACGCAGAACTCCACTCAGTTGGGGATCGAGCTGGAGCACGACCTGTTCAACATGTGGTCACCGCACAAGGTGAAGCTGGCGGTATCCGGCTGCCCGCGCAACTGCTCGGAAGCGGGCATCAAGGACGTCGGAATCATCGGCGTCGATTCCGGCTGGGAGATGTACATCGGCGGCAACGGCGGGATCAAGACCGAGGTCGCCGAGTTTTTCGTCAAGCTCAAGACCGCCGAGGAAGTGCGCGAATATAACGGCGCCTTCCTGCAGCTCTACCGCGAAGAAGCCTTCTACCTCGAACGCACCGTGCATTACATGCAGCGGGTCGGCATGGAGCACATCAAGAAAGCCGTGCTGGAAGACCCGGAGCGGCGCAAGGCGCTTCACGAACGCCTGAAGTTTTCCCTGTCGCTGGAACAAGACCCTTGGAAACAGCGGCTGGAACAGCCCCAACTGAAAAAAGAGTTCGAGGTCATCCCCGTGAAAAACCTGGAGGTGCCGGCATGAATTGGCTGGATATCTGCGCGTTGGATGAAATCAACGCCCTGGGTTCACGCATCATCCAGGGGCCGAAGGGTGATATCGCGATTTTTCGTACAAGCGACGATGAAGTTTTCGCACTCGACGACCGCTGCCCACACAAGGGCGGTCCACTGTCCCAGGGCCTGATCTACGGCAAGCGCGTGGCCTGCCCGCTGCATAACTGGCAGATCGACCTGGAAACCGGTCTGGCCCAGGCACCGGACGTGGGTTGCGCCCATCACCACTCGGCCCGGGTCGAGAACGGCCGGGTCATGCTGGCCCTGCGGGAAGCAAGCTCATGAGCCGCCAGACCACAGCCTCGACCTGCTGTTACTGCGGGGTCGGTTGCGGCGTGTTGATCGAGCATGACGGCGAGCGCATCCTCGGCGTCAGCGGTGATCCCGCCCATCCGGCCAACTTCGGCAAATTGTGCAGCAAGGGCTCGACCCTGCACTTGACCGGCGACCTCGCCGCCCGCGCCCTGTATCCGGAACTGCGCCTGGGCAAAAACCTGGCCCGTGGACGCACCGACTGGGACAGCGCGCTGGACCATGCCGCGCATGTTTTCGCCGAGACCATCGCCGAGCATGGCCCGGACAGCGTGGCGTTCTACATCTCCGGCCAATTGCTGACCGAGGATTACTACGCCTTCAACAAACTCGCCCGGGCCTTGGTCGGCACCAACAACATCGACAGCAACTCTCGGCTGTGCATGTCTTCTGCCGTGGTGGGCTACAAACGCAGCCTCGGCGCTGATGCCCCACCCTGCAGCTACGAAGACTTGGAACTGAGCGATTGCGTGATGATCGTCGGCAGTAACATGGCCTACGCCCATCCGATCCTGTTTCGTCGCCTCGAAGAAGCCAAATCCCGCCGTCAAGAGATGAAAATCATCGTCATCGACCCCCGGCGCACCGACACCTGCGACCTGGCGGACCTGCACCTGGCGATTCTGCCGGGCACCGATGTCGCGCTGTTCCATGGGATTTTGCATTTGTTGCTGTGGGAAGACTGGATCGACCGCAGCTTCATCAAGGCTCACACAGAAGGCCTCGCGGACCTGAAGAACCTGGTGCGCGACTACACGCCCGCCATGGTCGCCCAGCTCTGCGGCATCAGTGTCGAGCAACTGCACCAATGCGCCGAATGGATCGGCACCTCACCCAGTTTCCTGTCGCTGTGGTGCATGGGCCTGAACCAATCCACCGCCGGCAGCGCGAAAAACAGCGCGCTGATCAATCTGCACCTGGCCACCGGCCAGATCGGTCGGCCGGGTGCGGGACCGTTCTCGTTGACGGGCCAACCCAACGCCATGGGCGGTCGGGAAACCGGCAGCCTGTCGAACCTGCTGCCGGGCCATCGCGAAGCCGCCAACCCGGAACATCGCGCTGAAGTGGCCGATTACTGGGGCGTCGACCAACTGCCCGCGACCACCGGTTTGAGTGCGATCGAACTGTTCGATCAGGTGCGCAGCGGCAAGATCAAGGCCCTGTGGATCGCCTGCACCAACCCGGCGCAGTCGATGCCGGACCAGGCCGCCGTGCGCGAGGCCCTGCAAGCCTGCCCGTTCGTGGTGTTGCAAGAGGCCTTCCGCACCACCGAGACCGCCGCGTTCGCCGACCTGCTGCTGCCCGCAGCCAGCTGGGGCGAAAAAGAAGGTTCGGTGACCAACTCCGAACGGCGCATTTCCCACGTTCGCCGGGCAATCAACGCACCGGGAGAAGCGCGACCGGACTGGGCCATCACAGTGGATTTCGCACAACGCCTGGAGAAACGTCTGCGCCCGGGGCAATCCAGCCTGTTCGCCTTCGACACTCCGGCCCAGTTGTTCGATGAATACAAGCAACTGACCCGTGGTCGCGACCTGGACCTGTCCGGGATCAGCCACGCGCTGATCGATCAACTCGGCCCCCAGCAATGGCCCTTCCGCGAAGGCGCCACGGTCGGCACCGCCCGTTTGTACGTGGATGGAATTTTTCCTACCGAAAGCGGCCGCGCCCGATTTGTCGCCGACCCTTATCGCGCCGCCAAGGAATTGCGTGACGCCCGCTATCCGCTGACCCTGAATACCGGTCGCTTGCGTGACCAGTGGCACGGCATGAGCCGCACCGGTACCGCTGCGCAGTTGTTTGGCCATGTGAACGAAGCGGTGCTCAGCCTGCACCCCGACGAATTGACTCGCCATCGCCTGCAAGCCGGTGATCTGGTCAGCCTCAAGAGCCGTCGCGGCAGCCTGATCGTGGCCGTCGACAGCGACGACAGCGTGCGCCCCGGCCAGGCTTTCTTGCCGATGCACTGGGGCGATCGGTTTCTCAAGGGAGGGGTGAACACCCTGACCCAGCCGGCGTTCGATCCACTGTCCAAACAGCCAGAGCTCAAGCACAGCGGCGTACGCCTGGAAGCTGTAAACCTGCCCTGGCAACTTTTCGCGCTGGTCGAAGGCGATGTCCAACAACATTTGGAGACGTTGCGCCCGCTGTGTGAGGCGTTTGCCTACGTCAGCCTTAGCCTGACCGGTCGCGAACGTCCGGCGTTGCTGATTCGCGCCGCCAGTGCCGTTGCACCCGACCCACAACTGCTGAAGGCAATCGACGAACAACTGGGGCTGATCGAAGGGCCGGTATTGGCCTACGACGATCCGCGTCGCGCCATCGGAAAACGGGTGCGGATCGAAAACGGGCGTATCACCGCCATACGCCTGGCCGGCGAAACCCTGGCTCGGCATTGGCTGCAGAACCTGTGGCTGGAAGGTCGTGCCGACGAGCAACTGCGGCGTTGGCTGCTGGCGCCGTTGAGTGCGCCACCAGGCAACGCCGGCGCGGCCGTGGGCGGCGGGAAGACGCTGTGCAACTGCATGAACGTCAGCCAGCGCGCAGTGTGCGCGGGTATCGAGCGCGGCCTGGATTTGCAGGGCCTGAAAAAAGAACTGGGCTGCGGCACGCAGTGCGGTTCCTGCGTACCGGAAATCAAGCGCCTGCTGGTTGCCACCGCGCAACCGGTCGCCGCGATATCGTGAGGAAAACACTATGAACGCAAAAGTCTGGCTGGTCGGTGCGGGTCCCGGCGACCCTGAATTGCTGACTCTCAAAGCCGTGCGCGCCTTGGGCGAAGCCGACGTGGTGTTGATCGATGACCTGGTCAACGACGCGGTGCTGGAGCACTGCCCCGATGCGCGCATCATCGCCGTGGGCAAGCGCGGCGGTTGCCGCTCGACCCCCCAGGCGTTCATTCACCGGTTGATGCTGCGTTATGCCCGCCAAGGCAAATGCGTGGTACGCCTCAAGGGCGGCGACCCGTGCATTTTCGGCCGGGGCGGTGAAGAAGCGCAGTGGCTGCGCGAGCATGGCGTTGAAGTGGAACTGGTCAATGGCATCACCGCCGGCCTCGCGGGGGCGACCCAGTGTGACATTCCCCTGACGTTGCGCGGCGTTGCGCGGGGCGTGACGCTGGTCACCGCCCACACCCAGGATGGCAGCAGCCTGAACTGGCAAGCCCTTGCACAGGGCGGGACAACGCTGGTGGTGTACATGGGCGTGGCGAAACTGAGCGAGATCCGTGAGCAATTGCTGGCCGGTGGCCTCGCGGCGGATACGCCCGTGGCCATGATCGAAAACGCCTCCCTGCCCCATCAACGCGACTGCCGCAGCAACCTGGCCTCGATGGAAACCGATGCCGGTGCGTTTCAACTCAAGAGCCCGGCGATCCTGGTGATTGGCGCGGTGGCCGGTGCTGCCGAATTGGCCACCTCGCCTTCTGCCTTCGCGCAGGCTTCAATCCTCTAAAAGACAACCCCAAAACCTGTGGGAGCGAGCTTGCTCGCGATAGCGGTGGTTCAGTCACACATACATTGACTGACACACAGCCATCGCGAGCAAGCTCGCTCCCACAGTTGGATCTGCGTACGCCGGGGGAGATAAGTCGGCAGAATGGTCGCCTTCGCGAGCAGGCTCGCTCCCACAGGTTTTATGTTCCCTGTATAAATACCAGGCAAAGAAAAACCCGGCCTAGGCCGGGTTTTTCCAAAGCTTCGGGCTAATTACTTAGCTTGGGCTTCAACCTGCGCTTCTACGCGACGGTTAACTGCACGACCAGCTTCAGTGGCGTTGTCAGCTACTGGGCGGGATTCGCCGTAGCCAACAGACTGAACGCGGGACGATTCAACACCGTACTGGTTGGTCAGAACTTGCTTGACGGCGTTTGCACGACGCTCAGACAGTTTCTGGTTGTAAGCGTCAGGACCGACGGAGTCAGTGTGACCTTCAACAGTGGTGCTGGTGGATGGGTACTGCTTCATGAAATCAGCCAGGTTCTTGATGTCGCCGTAGCTGTTTTCTTTAACAACAGACTTGTCGAAGTCGAACTTGACGTCCAGCTCAACACGTACGACTTCAGCAACAGCTGGGCAGCCATCAGCGTCAACGGTTACGTTGGCTGGGGTGTCAGGGCACTTGTCGACGTTGTCGCACACGCCATCGTTGTCGCTGTCGGAGCAGACTTCAGCCGGAGCTGGAACTGGAGCAGCAGCAGGCTTGGAGCCGCCACCGAAGTTCACACCGATACCGACGCTAGGAGCCCACTCGGTGTCGCCCTGGTCGATGTTGTACTGAGCTTCAACGCCGGCACGGGCGTAGAAGTTGTCGGTGAAATACAGCTTGGCGCCGCCACCAACGTTGGCGAAGGTAGAACGGTTACGACCGTTGCTGCCATTCTGGTCGATGCTCTGGTCCGAGAAACCGGCAGAGACGTAAGGACGCAGCATGTCGCCTGGGTTGTTGAAGTGGTACAAAGCGTCCAGAGCAGTGTTCGCGCCCTTGACGTTAGTGCCGTCTTCGGTACGTGCGTTGTGCACTTCGTCGTAGGCCAGACGCAGTTCAACGTCGTCGGTCAGGAAGTAACCAACCGAACCGCCGAACAGGTTGCCGTTGTTCTTGAAATCACGAGCGCTGTCGAACATTTCTTTCTTGGCGAAGCCTTCGATTTCAACTGCGCCTTGGCCTTGTGCCAGAGCGCCGAACGAAGTGGCAGCAATCAAAGAACCAATGGCAAAGCCCAAGGTGTTTTTCAGTTTCATCCGTTAAATCCCCATCTGGTGATTGTGAAGCAGTCCCGCAAACCGGGGGACAACTCGGCGGCAAGTCTATCAGAACTTGCCTACACGTAAGAGATATTTGCGCCGAACTAAGTTTCGGCAATGCCTGCAAATTTCTCACGCAGCTTGTCAAGAGCGCGCTTGTAACGCATTTTTGTCGCGCTCAAACCCATATGCATTATGTCTGCGATCTCCTGGAATTCCAGTTCTGCGACAAATCGTAGCACCAGAATTTCCCTGTCGATCGGGTTCACATAAACTAGCCAGCGATCGAGTCCACCCTTTTCCTCGGGCTTGGGCGCCTTTTCTTCAGACGCTTCCTCGAGAGGGTCAAGGCTCAACGCGTCCATCAACCGACGCTTTCGCCGCTCCTTGCGATACTGCGTGATGCATTCGTTGTAGGTGATGCTATATAGCCACGTCTTGAACTTCGATTTCCCCTCGAAGTTCTTCAAGCCGTACAGCACCTTCAACATCACCTCCTGACAGACATCATCAGCATCGCGATCGTTCCCAAGATACCGTGCACAAACGTTAAATAATGTTCTCTGGTAACGCCGCATCAGTTCTTCGTAAGCGCGTGTTACGTGGAACAGTTCCGTATGCGCGCGCGCAACCAACTCCTCATCGGAGAGATCACGGGGGTCGTAGCGCGTGGATAGCGATTGGGGTTTGTTCAAAACAAGTCGGGCCGACAGTCTAGGTCAATGTGCGCCGCAATCTGCGATGACAGGCATTTTGCGGCGGCATACATTAGCAGGATTTGCCGGGTTAGCGGCTACTCACATGCTGTTCCAGCAGGATCCGATTGGAAAGCGACACCAACTCGCCCTCCTCGGTCAGCAATGTGGTTTTCACCGTGCCGATCTCTTCGATCTGGCCTTCGACCTCGCCAACACGCACTTGTTGCCCAACCTCATACAATTCACGCACATAGATTCCCGCAAGAATCTGACCGGCAATTTCCCGGCTCCCCAACCCCATTGCCAGCGCGACCGCCAGACCAACGGTAATCAAGACAATCACGATCACATGGTTGAGCAGGTCTGTCTTGACCTCCAACTGACTGATCGCAACCGAAATACTGATGATGATCACCAGGCCCTGGGCGATTCGCCCGACGCCGGCGGCGTAATCCAGCCCAACCCCCTCGGCCGCGCCGCGTACCAGCCCATTGGCCAGTTGCGCCAGCAAGACACCGACCAGCAGCACCAGCGCGGCACCGAAGACCTTCGGCAAATACAGCGCCAGCATGTCGAGGGTCGCCGAAACGCGCTCCAGTCCAAGGGACTCAGCGGCGGAAACCAGGAATATAAGCAGGACAAACCAATAGACGATCTTGCCCACCAGCGTCGAGATTGGCACCTGGATGCCGCCACGGGACAACAGTTTGGTCAGGCCGGTGCCGCCCATCAGGCGATCGAGGCCCAATTTGGCGAGCAGCTTGGACAGCAGCGTGTCCAGCAGCTTGGCCACGACGAAGCCCAACAACAGCACCACCAGGGCGCCGAACAGATTGGGAATGAAATTAGCCACCTTGGTCCACAACGCGGTCATTGCCGTGACGAGGCTCTGGGTCCAGAGATCGAGTTCCATATTCAGTCAGCCTTATCAGCGGTGCGAGTAACAGGTTTGCGACGGGAAACCGGCGAGACGTGGGCCGACCCGTTGTTCAGGGCGATCATCAGCGCGGGCAGCCAGCGGCCCAGCAGGCTGAACAGATCGCCAGCGCCGACCTGGCGGTTGGCGGTTTTGAGTACACGGCCCAGGCAGGCGTCATCGTCACGGCTGGACGGCGAAGCCTTGAGCATGTCGCGCAGAGACTGTTCAAACGGATCGTGCATACGCACCTCTCGTGATGTCTGTGGAAGACGCGATCAAATTTCGCCGGGTCACATGAAATCCCATCACACCCAACGCAAACGGCGGAACAGCCACCATTGCCCCAGGGCCACGCAGGCCATCAGCAGGCAGGCGACCATGAAGCCGTAGGGGCTTTCGGAAAACGGAATGCCGCCGACATTGATGCCCAGCAGACCGGTGAGAAAACTCATCGGCAGGAAAATCCCGGTGATGATGCCGAAGCGGTACATGGTGCGGTTCATGCGCACCGAAAGACGCCGGTCCTCGGCCTCCAGCACAAGCCCCACGCGCTCCCGGGTCAATTCCAGCTCTTCGAGGTAACGGGTCAGGCTGTTGTTCAATTCATTCCAGTAGTCGCCGTCGTCCTCGACAAACCAGGGCAACTTGATTCGCGACATCTGCCCGAAAATATCCCGTTGCGGCGCCAGGAATCGCTTCAGCCCGGCGGCCCTTCGGCGGATGTGCAGGATGGCGTCATGCTCGGGGGTATACCGTTCGTCGGTGTCGAGTTTTTCTTCCTCGCCATCGACGATTTCAGACAGGCACGTCACCAGGTCCTGCACTTTGTTAGTCAGGTATTGCGCCATATAAAGGATGAGTTCCGACGCCGTCCTGGGCCCCTTGCCCTCGGCCAGCTCCGCCAGCAGCTCGTCGGTGGCGCGCAACGGCCGCAGCCGCAGGGAAATCACCCGCTGGGCGGCGGCGAAGATGCGCACCGAGACCATGTCTTCCGGCTCGGCGCCCGGGTTCAGGTTGATTCCGCGCAGAAACAGCAGCAGCTCGGCGTTGGGCAGCGGCAGCAGGCGGGGACGGGTGTTCTCCTCCAGCAGCAGGTCGCAGTTGAACTCACTCAAGCCACTGGACTTGCGCAACCACGTATGGGTCTGCGGATGACTGCGATCCCAATGCAGCCACAGGCTTTCGTGGGCCTGCAGTTGCAGATCGTCAAGTTCGGTCCGGGCTATCGAACGCGCGCCGCCTTTTCCATCCAGCACCAGGGCATGCACCAGCCCCCATTGCGCGTTTTCTTCCTCGAACATCCTCATCCCTTATGGTCAAGACGCTTATTCAGGCATTTTCAGCGGGCTCGGCGAGACGATCACGCCGTTGTTGTCCGCGTAGACGTATTCGCCCGGACGGAAGGTCACGCCAGCGAAGGTCACTGCCACGTTGAGCTCGCCGACGCCACGCCGATCAGTCTTCATCGGGTGGCTGGCCAGGGCCTGGACGCCAAGGTCGGTCTGGGCAATGACGTCGACGTCGCGGATGCAACCGTAGATCACCAGCCCTTCCCAGCCATTTTTCGCAGCCTTTTCGGCCAGCATGTCGCCCAGCAACGCCCGGCGCAGGGATCCACCGCCGTCGACTACCAACACCTTGCCCTTGCCGTCGAGTTCAACCTGTTCCTTGACCCGCGAGTTGTCTTCGAAGCATTTGATGGTGACGATTTCACCGCCAAAGGAATCGCGGCCACCGAAATTGCTGAACATCGGTTCCAGGACTTGCACCAGGTCCGGGTAGGCATCGCACAGGTCGGGCGTGAGGTAATGGTTCATCGAACAACTCCTGCTGGGCTTGAACGTCTGGCTGAATGAACAACCGTTTGTGACCGGAACAACGTAGCGCGTCATATCTTAGCCGCAAGCCGGCCAGAGCGAAATGCCCCTGGCCAGAGCCTCGGTATCAGACCGCTTCGGCCAGCCTGGGCTGGTCCGCCAGCAATGACGCCTGCTGGTCTTGCAACCAGCGCCCTACCAGCGGCCAGACCTCCGCTTGCGCGGCCTTGCTGACAAGCATCTCGACATGGCCAAAATCACCGGTGAAGCCCTGCTCCCGCCCCAGGCAGACAAACTGCTTGTGCTCGGAACCGATCTGCTCGAACAATTTTCGACAAGCCCAGGTGGGATCCTGGTGATCGCCGGCCGCACTCACCGCCATTACCGGCACCTGCACATCGGCCAGGCCTGCCCACCAATTTTTCTCGGCGTCGCCGAAACGCCCAAACAGGCCATACCAGCGCATGCTCTCCAGGGCCAGTCCGATGGGTTCATCTTCCGGGCCGCGCTTGAGCCTGGAGCCGGACAATTGTGCGAAACGCTTGAGAATGAAGCGCCCGCTCCATTCCACCGGCGGGATTTTCAACGGCCAATAGGTGCGGCTGACCTGGGTGCCGAAAAATGCCGCCGACGCCACGGCGGGCTCGCCCAGGTAATGGCCACCCAGGGCTGCCGCCAAGGTGATACCGCCCAGGGAATGGCCAATCCAGTGCGGCACTTGTCCACTTTGCTCGCGCACAAAGGCGCCAATCGCCGGCAGGTCATACCGGGCGTAGTCGGCCACGCGATTGTTGCGATAGCCCTGGTTGCGCTGGGACAAGCCATGGCCGCGCATCTCGGGAATCCAGACATCGAAGCCCAGGCGCGTCAGGTACGCCCCCAGGCCCAAGCCCTTGGGCGAATACCAGAAGCGTCGGTTGGAAAAACTGCCGTGCAACAGGATCACCGGGACACCACGGGTTTCGCCGGCATCGGCCATGCCCAGCCGGGTGACGGCCAGCTCGACACTGTAGTCCGGGCTGTTGCCGGGCTTGAGGCGATAGACATCTTCGCTCAGATCACCGCGCCGCTCGGCACTGATCAGGGCGACGGGAAATAGATTGCTGCTGCTTTGCATAATCTTCTTGCACAAAAAAGGGCGGCTTCCAGATGGAGCCCGCCCTACTTCAAATCAAAAGGGGCCAATGAACTGACAGCCATGGACCCTGTGGGAGCGAGCTTGCTCGCGATGGCGGTGGGTCAGCAACATCAATGCTGGCTGACACTCCGCAATCGCGAGCAAGCTCGCTCCCACAAGGTTACCCGGCTTACATTACCGGTGAGCTCCCTTCACTCGATCAGACCGCAGCCTGACCCTCAGCCAGGAAGAACCAGGTTTCCAGCACGGAGTCCGGGTTCAACGAAACGCTTTCGATACCCTGCTCCATCAGCCACTTGGCCAGGTCCGGGTGGTCCGAAGGGCCCTGGCCGCAGATGCCGATGTACTTGCCGGCCTTGTTGCAGGCAGCAATGGCGTTGGCCAGCAGCTTCTTGACCGCCGGGTTACGCTCGTCGAACAGGTGGGCGATGATCCCGGAATCCCGGTCCAGGCCCAGGGTCAGCTGGGTCAGGTCGTTGGAACCGATGGAGAAACCGTCGAAGAATTCGAGGAACTCGTCGGCCAGGATCGCGTTGGACGGCAGTTCGCACATCATGATCACGCGCAAGCCGTTTTCGCCACGGGCCAAGCCGTTTTCCGCCAGCAGGTCGACGACCTGGCTCGCTTCACCGAGGGTCCGCACGAACGGCACCATGATCTCGACGTTGCTCAGGCCCATCTCGTTGCGCACACGCTTGAGGGCGCGGCATTCGAGTTCGAAGCAATCGCGGAACGACTCGCTGATGTAGCGCGAAGCACCACGGAAGCCCAGCATCGGGTTCTCTTCTTCCGGCTCATAGAGCTTGCCGCCGATCAGGTTGGCGTATTCGTTGGACTTGAAGTCCGACAGGCGCACGATGACCTTCTTCGGCCAGAACGCCGCCGCCAGGGTGCTGATGCCTTCCACCAGTTTCTCGACATAGAAACCGACCGGATCGTCGTAGCCGGCAATGCGCTTGTCGACGCTGTCCTTGATTTCCTGCGGCAGACCGTCGTAGTTCAGCAGTGCCTTGGGGTGCACGCCGATCATGCGGTTGATGATGAATTCCAGGCGGGCCAGGCCCACGCCGGCGTTCGGCAACTGCGCAAAGTCAAAGGCGCGGTCCGGGTTGCCGACGTTCATCATGATCTTGAACGGCAGCTCCGGCATGGCGTCCACGGAGTTCTTCTTGATGTCGAAGCCCAGCTCGCCTTCGAAGATGTAGCCAGTGTCGCCTTCGGCGCAGGAAACGGTCACGCCCTGGCCATCCTTGAGCAACTCGGTGGCATTGCCGCAACCGACCACGGCCGGGATGCCCAGCTCACGGGCGATGATCGCCGCGTGGCAGGTACGGCCGCCACGGTTGGTGACGATGGCGCTGGCGCGCTTCATCACCGGTTCCCAGTCCGGGTCGGTCATGTCGGAGACCAGTACGTCGCCGGCCTGGACCTTGTCCATCTCCGAGACGTCCTTGATGATCCGCACCTTGCCGGCGCCGATGCGCTGGCCGATGGCGCGGCCTTCCACCAGCACGGTGCCGGTTTCCTTGAGCAGGTAGCGCTCCATGACGTTGGCCTGGGTGCGGCTCTTCACGGTTTCCGGGCGGGCCTGCACGATGTACAGCTTGCCGTCGTCACCGTCCTTGGCCCATTCGATGTCCATCGGGCACTTGTAGTGCTTCTCGATGATCATCGCCTGCTTGGCCAGTTCGCTGACTTCGGCGTCGGTCAGGCAGAAGCGCGCGCGGTCGGCCTTGTCGACGTCGACGGTCTTGACCGAACGACCGGCCTTGGCTTCGTCGCCGTAGACCATCTTGATGGCCTTGCTGCCCAGGTTGCGGCGCAGGATGGCCGGGCGACCGGCTTCCAGCGTGCCCTTGTGGACATAGAATTCATCCGGGTTCACCGCGCCTTGCACGACGGTTTCGCCCAGGCCGTAGGCACCGGTGATGAACACGACGTCACGGAAGCCCGACTCGGTGTCGAGGGTGAACATCACGCCGGCGGTGCCGGTTTCGGAGCGGACCATGCGCTGCACGCCGGCGGACAGGGCGACCAGCTTGTGGTCGAAGCCCTGGTGCACGCGGTAGGAAATGGCACGGTCGTTGAAAAGGGAGGCGAAGACTTCCTTGGCGGCCCGGATGACGTTTTCCACGCCACGGATGTTCAGGAAGGTCTCCTGCTGGCCAGCGAACGAGGCGTCCGGCAAGTCTTCGGCGGTGGCCGAGGAGCGCACGGCGACGGCGATGTCGGGGTTGCCTTCGGAGAGCTTGGCGAAAGCGGTGCGGATCTCGGCGTTCAGTTTCTCGGGGAACTCGGCTTCCATGATCCACTGGCGGATCTGGGCGCCGGTCTTGGCGAGGGCATTGACGTCATCGACGTCCAGGGCATCGAGCGCATCGTGGATCTGCTGGTTCAGGCCGCTCAGTTCCAGGAAATCACGATAAGCCTGGGCGGTCGTGGCGAAGCCACCTGGCACCGAGACGCCGGCGCCGGCGAGGTTACTGATCATCTCGCCCAGGGATGCGTTCTTGCCCCCCACATGCTCTACATCATGGACGCCGAGCTTATCGAGGGAAACTACGTACTCTACCAAGGTGATCTCTCCACTAACTGTGTTGGAAAAGCTCAAGGCACCGACGGCTCCAGGGGAGCGCTAGCCGGCGATATGGCCTGGACCTGGAAAATAAGTGAGAATGCGGGCCACGGGCGGCCGGCAAATCGCGCCTATCATATCCAAGAATCGTGACTAGCTCACTAGCTTAAGGCCCAAGGCGCAAATGAAACGATCTGCTTTCTTTATCTCCGACGGCACCGGCATCACGGCCGAAACGCTAGGCCAAAGCCTGTTGGCACAGTTCGAAAACATTACCTTCGCCAAATTCATACGCCCGTACATCGACAGCGTCGACAAGGCGCGGGCCATGGTACAGCAAATCAATAAAGCCGCCGAAACCGACGGTTTCCGGCCGATCATCTTCGACACCATCGTCAATCAAGACATCCGTGAGATTCTTGCAACGTCGAATGGTTTCATGATCGACATTTTTTCCACGTTCCTGGCGCCCCTGGAGCAGGAGCTGAGCGAGCATTCTTCCTACTCGGTCGGCAAGTCCCACTCCATTGGCCACAACTCCAACTACATGGAGCGGATCGAGGCGGTCAACTTCGCGCTGGACAACGACGACGGCGCCCGCACGCATTATTACGACAAGGCCGACCTGATCCTAGTGGGTGTGTCGCGGTGTGGTAAGACGCCGACGTGCCTGTATATGGCGATGCAATTCGGCATCCGCGCGGCCAACTACCCGCTGACCGAAGACGACATGGAGCGCCTGCAACTGCCCAGCGCCCTGCGCGCCCACCAGCATAAGCTGTTCGGCCTGACCATCGACCCGGACCGCCTCACCGCGATCCGCAACGAGCGCAAGCCCAACAGCCGCTACTCAAGCTACGCCCAGTGCGAGTTCGAAGTGCGCGAAGTGGAAAACCTGTTCCGGCGGGAGAACATTCCCCATATCAACTCCACGCATTTTTCCGTGGAAGAGATTTCGGCGAAGATCCTGGTGGAGAAAGGGGTGGAGCGGCGGTTCAAATAAGGCAGCTATGAGCTGCAAGCTGCAAGCTGCAAGCTGCAAGCCAGAGTGGCCGCTGTTAGCTTGTAGCTTGTAGCTTGTAGCTTAAGGCTCTAGTCGCTTCACCAGCGCCTGCCCCACCTCCAGCGCCGACGCCGGGTTCTGGCCGGTGATCAACTCCCGGTCCATGACCACATGGGACGTCCACGGCGAGGTATTGCTGCTGTATTGGCCGCCCGCCTGCTCCAATGCAGTCTGCGGATAGAATTTCATGGCCCCACCGCCCAGCAGCCCCTTGGCCAACTCCTCTTCCTGATTGCTGATGACCGTCATCTTGTACCCGGCGTAAATCCAACCGGACTGGGCCGAGGCCTGGCCCTTGGTGGCCAGCTGGCCGACGAAGCCGTTGGCATCGGGTAGCGTCGACAACAGGGCGATCGGCCCGTGGCAGACCAGTGCGGTGGTTTTGCCTTTCTCATGGAAGTGCGTCAAGACCCGGCCCAGCGGCGCGCTGGTGAGCAGGTCCTGCATCGGCGCGTGCCCACCAGGAACGTACAGCGCATCGAACCGATCCAGGCCCATTTGTTCGGCACGGGTCAGGCTGATCAACGGTGAGTCTTCGGGCGAGGTGATTTTCAGTCGGGCCAGCAACGCCTGGTAGCGCTCAAGCTCCGCCGCGTCGTTATTGAAATACATCTTGTCCACCGAGGAGCGGTCCAGGGTCGGCGCCTTGCCCTCGGGCGTGGCGAAGGTCACGTGGTGACCGGCATCCAGCAACAGCTTCACCGGTTGTAGCAGCTCGTTGAGGTAGAACCCTGTGGAAAAGACCTGGCCATTTTTCAGATCCAGATGATCGGCATCCGACAGAACCACGAGCACGTTGTCGGCATGGGCCGCGGCACTGATACCGGCCAGAACGACAGACGTTGCCAAGGCAGTGAGCTTTTTCATGATGACTCCGCTTCGATAAAAGTTGTGCTCACTGTATTGATGCGCCTGCTGGCGATAAACTGGCTTCCAGGAACATCACTTGGCCTCTGGAGGCAATAATGGCCCGTCGATTCGATCATCTGGCCGATGTGGAAGCCTTCGTCACCGTCGTGGAAAAAGGCACCCTCAGCGCTGGCGCCATCGCCCTCGGCACCACGCCTTCGGTGCTGAGCCGCGCCATCTCGCGCCTCGAAGCCCGGCTCGGGGTGCAGCTGTTGCGCCGCACCACCCGACGGCTGAACCTGACCGATGCGGGGACGTTGTACCTGGAACAGTCGCGCTCGGCCTTTGCCCTGATTGATGATGCCGAGCGACGAATCCAGGGCCAGGACGGCGTGTTGACCGGCCGCGTGCGCCTGAGCGTGCCAACCACTTATGGCCATTACCGCCTGCCGGCGCTGCTGTCGCGTTTCGCCCAGGCTTGCCCGCAGGTGCGAGTCGAGCTGAGCATCACCAACCGCAACGTCGACCTGGTGGCCGAAGGGTATGACCTGGCGATCCGCCTCGGGCCGCTGCCGGACAGTGGATTGGTCGGCCGCAAATTGGAAGACGCCCGCCTCTGCCTGGTGGCCGCGCCGCGCTACCTGGCGCGCGCCGGGACGCCCCTGCGCATCGATGAACTGGCCGCCCACGCCTGCCTGCCCTTTGTGATGCCCAGCAGCGGACGCATCGCGCCGTGGCTGTTTCGCGAAAACCAGGAAGATCGTGAATGGTTGCCGGCGGGCAATGTGCAAGTGTCCGATGACGTGCTGGGCATCGTGTCCCTGGCCCAGGCCGGGATGGGGATCTGCCAGAGCTATGAATTCATCGTCCGGGAGCGAGTCGAGCGAGGGGAACTGGTGGAGTTGCTGGAGGACTTTGGCGGCCGCAGTCGAACGTTTTCCATCATCTACCCGCCCCATCGACAATTGCCGGCGGCGGCGCGGGCGTTGATTGATTTCATGGCGGAACAATAGGTGGTAAACGCCACCCCCTGTGTGTGCGAGCTTGCTCGCGATTGCGGAGTGTCAGTCAGCATCAATGTTGCTGATCCGCCGCTATCGCGAGCAAGCTCGCTCCCACATGGGGCCCGACGTGACTGCAAGATTTGTATTTCCCTACAGCCCTACTGGAAAATTTCCGTGCTGCCACAGCTTCAACAGTTAGTGAGCCGCTGCCGCCTGCTCTTCCATCTTCTTGCGCAAGCTCAACGGCCGCATGTCGGTCCAGACCTCTTCGATGTAGGCCAGGCATTCCTTCTTGAAGCCGCTCTTGCCGACGGTGCGCCAGCCCTCGGGAACGGCCTTGTAGTCCGGCCAGATCGAATACTGTTCTTCGTGGTTGACCACGACCTGGAAGAGGATGTCCTCGCGGTCGAATACTGAAGTCATGGTGTTTCTCCGTCGTTGCTCAAGGTTCGCCGCGCCACGGGCGCAGCCAAGGTATGAAAAGGAACGTACCGGGCCGGATGAAAATTAGGCTTCGGCGACGGCGGCCTCCAGGGCGCGCCGGAAAATCTCGGCGACCCGATCGATTTCCGCCGCGGTAATGATCAACGGCGGCAGGAAACGCACCACGCCGCCCTGGCGGCCACCCAGCTCGAGGATCAATCCGCGCTTGAGGCATTCACGCTGCAACCGCGGCGCCAGGCGTGCATGCACCGGCGGATGCCCCAAGGCGTCCGGCTTGCCGGTCGGGTCCACCAGCTCGACGCCGAGCATCAGGCCGCGACCGCGAATGTCACCCAACTCCGCGAAATCCCGCTGCAGGATGTGCAAGTGCTCGCTCAAGCGCTCGCCCATGGCGGCGGCGTGGGCCGACACGTTGTGCTCCACCAGGTAGCGCATCACCGCAGAACCGGCGGCCATGGCCATCTGGTTGCCGCGGAAAGTCCCGGCATGGGCTCCCGGCAGCCAGGTATCGAGCCAATCGCGATAAACCACAACCGCCAACGGCAGGCTGCCACCGATGGCCTTGGACAGTACGACCACGTCCGGAATGATGCCGGCGTGCTCGAACGCGAACATCTTGCCGGTCCGGCCAAAGCCACTCTGGATTTCATCGACGATCAGCGCCACCCCGGCCTGCTCGGTGATCCGCCGCAGGCCGCGCAGCCAATCCAGATCGGCCGGTATGACACCGCCCTCGCCCTGCACCACTTCGACGATGACCGCTGCTGGCAATTGCACGCCGGCCTCCGGATCGTTCAGCAGGTTTTCCAGGTAATGCAGATTGGCCTTGATCCCCTCCGCGCCGCCCAGTCCGAACGGGCAGCGGTAATCATAGGGATACGGCATGAACTGCACGCCGTTGCTGAGCAACGCCCCCAAAGGCTTCTTCGGCCCCAGGCTGCCCATCAGGCTCAGCGCGCCCTGGCTCATCCCGTGATAACCGCCCTGGAACGACAACACCGTGCTACGCCCCGTTGCGGTGCGGACCAACTTGAGCGCGGCTTCCACTGCGTCGGTGCCGGTAGGGCCGCAGAACTGGATTTTCGCTTCTGCGGCGAGGGCCGGCGGCAACAGGCCGAACAGGTCCTGGACAAAGCGGTCCTTGACCGGTGTGGTCAGGTCCAGGGTATGCAGCGGCAGCTCATCGGCAAGCACTTGCTGGATCGCCTCGATCACCACCGGGTGGTTGTGCCCGAGCGCCAGCGTGCCGGCGCCGGCCAGGCAATCGATGAACGTGCGGCCCTCGACATCTTCTACGTACAGACCCTTGGCGCGCTTGAGGGCCAAGGGGATTCGTCGTGGATAGCTGCGGGCATTGGATTCCTGGCGACTCTGGCGGGCCAGCAAGGGTGATTCGTTGAATTGATAAAGCGTCTCGACCTGCGCAGGGCTGACCCGTGCTGGCGGTGCTTGGATAGGACTGGTGACTGGCATGTTCTCGACCCCGGGATGAGTGACCAAAAGGCGCACCGGGCAGGTGCGCATTCCGAAGCGCACATGCAGGTTTCCTGTTGTGGAAACGCATCAGCGAGGCAAGGATTTACTGCCGGATAAAGACCGTGGCGAGGGAGCTTGCTCCCGCTGGGCTGCGCAGCAGCCCCTCAAGCCAGGACACGCGGACCGTCAGATGAATCAAGCCCACAGGTTTGAGCCCGCTGCGCGGTCCAGCGGGAGCAAGCTCCCTCGCCACAGGTTATCTACGGACCGGGCGATAGTTGCACCGGCACGGTCAGCTCGACACGCAACCCGTCCGGGCGGCTGTCGAACTGCAGGCCGCAGCCGCAACGCTGGACGATGGCCTGGACAATCGCCAGCCCGAGTCCGCAGCCGTTGCTCTGGCCATTGCGCCAGAAGCGCTGGGTCAGGTGCTGGATATCGTCGGCTGCGATGCCAGGACCGTGGTCGCGCACCTGGAACCGCACACGCTGGCCGATCATTTCCAGGTTCAATTCGATCTCGGTGTCGTCCGGGGTATGGCGCACGGCGTTCTCCAGCAGGTTGCGCAGCGCGGCGATGGACAGCACGGCCGGCATCTGCACCGGCGCATCGGTCAGTTGAGGCGACAGCTGCAATTTGATCCGCCGGGGTGCGCCGCCGGTCGCGTCCTGGATGGCCAGCCGCGCAACCTGCTCGGCGTTGTATTGCACCCCGTCATCGAACGACAGGCTGCCCTCCACCCGGGCCAGCAGCAACAGTTGCTCCAGCGTGCGATGCAATCGGTCGGCGCCCTCTTCCGCCCGGGCCAGGGACTGGTCACGGGCGGCGCCCTCGGTCATGCGCGCCACCTGCAGGTGTGTCTTGATGGCGGTCAACGGGCTGCGCAGTTCATGGGCGGCATCGCCGGTCAGCCGTCGCTCGCGCTCGATGGTCTTGCCGATGCGCTGGAGCAACTGGTTCTGGGTCTCCAGCAAAGGCCGCAATTCGCTGGGCAATGGGTGAATCTGCAACGGCTCGAGGGAATCCGCGTTGCGCCGCGTCAGTGCATCGCGCATGCGGTTGAGCGGCGCCAAGCCCTGGCCGATGCCCAGCCACAGCAGGCACAGGCAACCGAGCAAGGCCACGCCGACCGGCACCGAGGCCGCCAGCAGCACCGACAGGTTCAACGCCTCGCGTTCGATCTGGCGGTCGGCGGTGGTAATGCGCAAGTCGCCTCGGGCCAGGGTAAAACTGCGCCATGGCGCGCCGTCGATCATCTGGTCGTGGAAACCCATTTTCTCGGCTTCCAGGGGCTGCCCCGGGGTGTCATGGCTGCGCGCGAGAATCTCCCCACGCAGGGAGCTGACCTGACAGGCCATGCCACCTGGGACGCTCAATTGTTCCGCGCTGAAATGCGTGCCCTCCCCCTTGCTGGGTACCGGCGGCAACTGCTCCAGCAAGCCGGCGACCATCCGCGCCGAAGCCACCAGGCGCTGGTCGAGGGAAAACATCATCTGGTTGCGCAGGTCGCTGAGCATCCAGGCCGCAGCCAAGGCCCAGATCAGGGCAAAGGCCGCGCCGAGGGTCAGGCTCAGGCGCAGTCGCAGGCTGATCACTTGGCCGATTCCCCGCCATCGGCCGGCCCCAGGCGATAGCCCAGGCCGCGCACCGTCTCGACAATCCCGTTGCCCAACTTGCGCCGCAAATGGTGGATATGGACGTTCAAGGCGTTGCTTTCCAGCTCGTCGTTGAAGCCATAGACGCTGTCCTTGAGTTGCTCGGTGGAGAGCACCCGGCCACGACTGTGCAGCAGCGCCTGCAACAGCGACTGCTCGCGGCGGGACAGGTCCACCGGTTGGCCGTCCAAGGTGGTTTCCCGGCTGCTCGGGTCATAAGTCAGGCGACCATGCTCGATCAGGTTGACACTGCGCCCGGCCACGCGCCGCAGCAACGTGTGCAAGCGCGCCGCCAGTTCGCGCAGGTCGAAGGGCTTGAGCAAGTAGTCATCGGCCCCGGCCTGCAAGCCATCGACCCGGTCGGTCACCGAATCCCGCGCGGTGAGGATCAGCACAGGCATTTCCAGGCCTTGCTGGCGTAGCTGCTTGAGCAACTTGAGGCCGTCTTCATCCGGCAGGCCCAGGTCCAACACCATGACGTCGAATGTCGCCACGCCGACCATCGCCCGCGCCGCCGATGCGGTGGCGACGTGCTCGACGGTCAGGCCTTGAGCCGTGAGCCCGGCAACGATGCCGCTGGCAATCAACTCATCGTCTTCGCAGACCAGTACGTGCATGGTGAGCCCCACGGAAAAAGGTAGATTAGGCGGGTGGCCGATTAAGCCGACATTATGCGACGAGTCGGGCAAATATGGGCGATCATTGGCGCCTGCCGGTATCGCCGGGTTAATCGACGGTTAATCGCCGGTCGCCACTGTGCCCTTCACTTGCTTCGTTAAGGCTTTGTCCATGCGTCGATTGTTTTTGCTGTGGCTGTTCCTGATCTCGGGCCTGGCCCAGGCCGCCAATCCCTTCGAAACCAAACCCGATTTCCTGCCGGTGGAGAAGGCATTCGTCTTCACTTCCGAACGCCTGGATTCCGGTGAGACCCAACTGTTCTGGCAGATCGCCGACGGGTACTACCTGTATCAGCAGCGGCTCAAGTTCGATGGCCTGGCCGACGCGCAAAAACCCAAGCTGCCCGAGGGCGAAGCACACAGCGACGAATTCTTCGGCGACCAGCAAGTATATCGCCAGGCCCTGGAGCTGAAGATTCCTGCCGGGACGACCGGCAAGATCAAGGTCGGCTTCCAGGGCTGCGCCGATGCGGGCCTGTGCTATCCGCCCCAGACCCAAGTCGTCGACCTGGGCGGCAACACGCCGGTGGCAGCCACTGGCGAAGCGCAGGACCAGGCCCTGGCCAGCGGCTTGCAACAGCGCGCGCTGGGCTGGAGCCTGCTGGTGTTCTTTGGTTTGGGACTGTTGCTGGCGTTTACCCCCTGCTCGCTCCCGATGCTGCCGATCCTTGCGGGATTGGTCGTGGGCAGCGGCGCCGGCCCTCGGCGCGGCCTGGCATTGGCTGGCAGCTACGTGATCAGCATGGCCTTGGTCTATGCCGCCATGGGTGTGCTCGCGGCGCTGTTGGGCGCCAATCTCCAGGCAGTGCTGCAGCAACCCTGGTTGTTGGGGACTTTTGCGGCAGTGTTCGTGGTGTTGGCGCTGCCGATGTTCGGCTTTTTCGAATTGCAACTGCCAGCCGCCCTGCGTGATCGCTTGGAAAACGCCGGCCGCCAGCGCCGCGGCGGCAGCCTGGTGGGCGCTGGCATTCTCGGGGCGTTGTCCGGCCTGTTGGTCGGCCCCTGCATGACCGCCCCCTTGGCCGGCGCGCTGCTGTACATCGCCCAGAGTGGCAATGCGCTGCACGGCGGCCTGATCCTGTTCACCATGGGCGTCGGCATGGGCCTGCCGCTGTTGCTGCTGGTGACCGTGGGCAATCGCTTCCTGCCCAAGCCCGGCGCCTGGATGAACCTGCTCAAAGGTGTGTTCGGCTTTCTGTTCCTGGGTACCGCGCTGCTGATGATCCGCCCGGTCATCGATGGCTCGTTGTGGATCGGCCTGTGGGGCGCGCTGCTGGTGATTGCGGCCTATTGCGCCTGGCGCCAGACCGAAGGGTTCGGCCGCGCTGCCTATCTGTGGGGCAGCGTATCGCTGCTGTTCGGCCTGTGGGGCAGCCTGTTGGTGATGGGGGCAGCGGGCGGCAGCGATGATCTGTTCAAGCCGCTGGAGGTCTACAGCGGTGCCCGCGCCACTGCGACCGCCGAGACCCGGGACGCATTCACCACGGTCAGCGAGCCCGCCGCCCTGCAACGCGAACTGGACGCCGCCAAGGCCCGGGGCCAGTGGGTCTTGCTGGACTACTACGCCGACTGGTGCGTGTCCTGCAAGATCATGGAAAAACAGGTATTCGGCCGCACAGAGGTGCTGGACGCCGTGAAAGGCGTGCGCCTGCTGCGCCTTGACGTCACCGCCGACACACCGGCCAGCCGCGAACTGCTCAGCCGCTATCAGGTACCGGGGCCACCCAGCTTGTTGTGGATCGGCACCGACGGTGAAGAACGTCGCAACCAGCGGATTACCGGCGAAGTCGACGCCAAGGGTTTCCTGGAGCGCTGGAACACGACGCGGAACGCGCCCTGATGTTGACGTTGACCTTGGGCACCTTTGCCATCGCCCTCAATCATCTGCTGTTGATCAGCGCATTGGCGTTGGCGACTTTCGTCGGCTGGCGGGTGGCAAGACGCGGCGGCGAAAACCCCGAATCGGTGCTGTTCGGACTGTTCCTGCTGGGACTCCTGACCGCAAGGATCGGGTTTGTCGTCGCTTACTGGAAACATTATCGGGATGACCCGTGGCAGATCGTCGATCTGCGCGACGGCGGCTTCCTCGCCTGGCCGGGCATCATCGCGCTGCTGGTCGGCGCCCTGCTATGGGCACGGCGCCGTCCGGGCCTGCGTCGACCGTTGGCTTTCAGTGTCACCGGCGGCCTGCTGTTCTGGCTCGTGGGAACAATGTCGCTGACGATCTATGAACAAGGCACCCGCTTGCCGGAGATCGACCTGCGCACTGCCGACGGCGAAACCGTGAGCCTCATCGATTATCAGGGCGGCCCGCTGGTGATCAATCTCTGGGCCACCTGGTGCCCGCCCTGCCGACGTGAAATGCCGGTGCTGGAAGAAGCCCAGAAACAGCGTCCGAACCTGACGTTCCTGTTCGTCAACCAGGCCGAAAGCATGCAAAGCGTGAGCACCTACCTCGCCACGCAGGGCTTGAGCCTCACCAACGTGTTGTTCGACGGCAGCGGTCGCCTTGGCCATGCCGTCGGCTCGATGGCGCTGCCAACGACACTGTTCTACAGCGCCGACGGCCGCCTGCTCGGCAGTCACCTGGGCGAATTATCCGAAGCGAGCCTGGCCCGGGCACTGGAATACTTCGAAACGCCGGGCTCGACCACGGCGGCCCACCCCGCGACAAGGAAACTGCCATGCCCCGCCTCCACCACCTGCTGACCCTGGCCTTCGCCGGCGCGCTGCTGCAAGCGCCGCTGCTCCAGGCCGAAGAACTGCCTGCGGCCATCCAGAAGATCGAAGCGAAGGGCGCGAAAATCGTCGGCACCTTCGAGGCGCCGAACGGCTTGCGCGGTTATGCCGCGCAATACCAGAACCGTGGCATGGCCCTGTACCTGACGCCGGATGGCAAGCATGTGCTGCTGGGCAACCTATATGACGCGGACGGCAAGGACCTGAGCGCCGAGCCGCTGCAAAAACTGGTCTACGCCCCGATGGCCAAGGCCATCTGGGCGAAGATGGAGACCAGCAACTGGATCGCCGACGGCAACAAGGACGCACCGCGCACCGTATACCTGTTCAGCGATCCGAATTGCCCGTATTGCAACATGTTCTGGGAACAGGCCCGGCCCTGGGTCAGGGCCGGCAAGGTGCAGTTGCGCCACATCATGGTGGGCATCATTCGCGAAGACAGCCCGGGCAAATCGGCCGCGCTGCTCGCCGCCAAGGAGCCGGAGAAAGCCCTGGCGGACCATGAGAAGGCCGGCAAGGCCAGTCCGCTCAAGCCGCTCAAGGAGATACCGCCGGCCATCCAGGCAAAACTGGACGCCAACCAGGCGTTGATGGACGAGTTGGAGCTGTCCGCCACCCCGGCGATTTTCTACCTGGATGACAAAGGCGAGCTGCAACAACAGCAAGGCGCGCCGTCGCCGGACAAACTGGTGAAGATTCTCGGACCTAAATGATCCGGGCAGCAACCTGTGGCGAGGGGATTTATCCCCGCTGGGTCGCGAAGCGGCCCCAATACTGTCGACTTGTTTTTTCAGCTTCACCGACGTATCTGGTTTTGGGGCGGCTGCGCAGCCCAGCGGGGATAAATCCCCTCGCCACAAAGTCAGTGCATCCGTTTCAGGAATTTCAACAACGCCTCCGTCACAAACTCCGGATTCTCCAGATTGGAAATATGCCCCGCCTGTGGAATCAGCACATGATCGCAGCCAATCAGCTCGGCCATTTCCAACGCCTCGGACGGTGGCCGAGGCTTGTCCTGGTCACCGCACATCACCAGCGTGCGCTTGGCATCCAATCCGGACAGGCGCGGCAGGATGTCGTCCCGACCAAAAATGATCCGCCCCAACGGCACGATGCTGTCCTTCAGGCGCTCAGTCGGCAGCGCGGCCAAGGTGGCGCGGAACTGTTGATAAAGCGAGGATTGCGGATCGATGCCCGGCCGGAAAAAAATCGGCACGATGATATCGAGCAAAGGCTCGGGAATTGCGCCGCTGGCTTCGATCTTGTCGAACAGCGAAAAGTAATACAGCCGGGTCGGCTCCGGCTCGACGCCGACGTAGGTATCCATCAACACCAGCGACTTCACGCGCTCGGGCGCGGCCAGCGCCAACCGCGCGCCCCACATCCCGCCCACCGACAACCCGACCAGGTTGAAGCAGTCGATCTCCAGGTGATCCATCAACGCCAGCGTTTGACGGGACAGGTCGTCCAGCGAATTCATGCCCTCAGGCAAACGTCCTGACTGCCCATGGCCCCACAGCTCCGGGACGATGACTCGATAGTGCTCCGATAACGCATCAATCTGCGGCGCCCACATGCTCTGGTCCCACAGATAACTGCTGCCCAGCACCACCACCGGGCCATGGCCCTGGTCCAAGTAATGGAGCGGTTGTCCGTCAATCGTTGCAAAGGGCATCGGTGGCCTCCTTGTTTGGGAATGAAAAAATCTTGGGGAGACTGGGCCGCGAAGCGCCAGACGTCAACCTTGGGTCCCTGAGGTGCTGTCAATGGCCTCATCGCGAGCAAGCTCGCTCCCACAGGGAGTGATCGACACAAATCCCATGTGGGAGCGAGCTTGCTCGCGATGGGGCCGTTACACGCACCGCAAAACTAAAGCCCTTCCAACTCCGCCATCAAATCATTCAACCGATCCACCTTCTCCTCGGTGATTTCACTGGCCTCCAACCCACCGATGTATTCAGCCAATTCCCGCACGGTGCTGCACTCGAACATGGCCCTGAGCGGCACGTCCCGTTGCAAGGCTTTTTGCACGCGCGAGGCGATTTGTGTCGCCAGCAACGAGTGTCCGCCCAGCTCGAAGAAATTGTCCCGTACGCCCACCCGCTCGACCTTCAATACCTCGGCCCAGATATCCGCCAGGGTTTGTTCAAGGTCGCTGCTGGGCGCCTGGTAGTCCTGGCTCTGCAGTTGACCGATTTCCAGCGCCGGCAGCGCCTTGCGATCGAGTTTGCCGTTGGCATTGAGGGGCAGGCGATCGAGCCACAGCCAGTGCAGCGGCACCATGTACTCCGGTAATTCGCCGCGCAGGCGCTGTTTGATTCGATCCAGGCGTTCGCTCGGGCTCAGCGTGGCGTCGGCGGCAACCAGATAGCCCACCAGGTGCTTGCCATTGACGCTTTCCTGCACGCCGACGGCCGCGTCGCGGACTTCAGGCTGCTCGTGCAGCCGTGCTTCGATTTCCCCCAATTCGATGCGGTAGCCACGAATCTTCACCTGATGGTCGATGCGCCCGACATATTCCAGCACGCCATCGCTGCGGCGACGTGCCAGGTCGCCGGTGCGGTACAGCCGCTCGCCGGGTGCGCCGAACGGGTTGGGCACGAACACCGGCGCGGTACGCAGCGGATCGCCGACATAACCACGCCCCACCCCGGTTCCGGCGACGCACAGCTCCCCCACCGCACCCACTGGCACCAGTTCCAGGGCGCCGTCGAGCAGGTACAAACGGTTATTGTCGGTGGGCGTACCGATGGGCAGGTAGGTGCCACGGGTCGAGGCCATGTCGACTCGGAAGAACGCCACGTCATCGGAACATTCGGCCGGGCCGTAGGCATTCACCAGGCCGATGTCCGGGTAACGCGCCAGCCACTGATGGGCGAGTTCCGGTGGCATCGCTTCGCCAGTGGGCAGCATCCAGCGCAAGCCATCCAGGCCGATGCGCTCCTGGGCAAGCATGCCCTGGATCAACGACGGCACGCTCTCCAGCACGGTAATGCCCTGGCGTCCGACATGGTCCAGCAGGCCTTGCGGATCGTGGGCGATCACATTGGGCACGATGTCCACCCGAGCCCCGAACAGCGGCGCGGCCAGGAACTGCCACACCGAAATATCGAAGCTCTGGGACGCGGTCTGGGCAATCACATCGGCCTCATCCAGCGCCAGGTACGGCACTTTGCTGAGCTGGTTGTTGAGCATGCCGCGCTGCTGGACCATCACACCTTTGGGCAACCCGGTGGAGCCAGAGGTGTAGATCACGTAGGCGAGGTTGTCCGGCCCGCTGTAAACGCCGGGATTTTCCACCGCCTTATCACTGGCCTGGACGTCTTCCCAGACCAGCAGCTTCGGCCGCCCGGCACAGGCGAACGCTTCCAGCAAGGCCAGCGCCTGCTCGTGACAAGCCCGCGTGCACACCAGCAACGGTGTGCGGCTCAGCTCGATGATGCGGCTCAGGCGCTGGCTCGGCAGGCCCGGGTCCAGCGGCAGGTAACCGCCGCCAGCCTTGAAGCTGCCGATGATCATGCCGAGCAAATCCAGGTCGCGCTCGGCCAGAAGCGCCACCGGCTGGTCGAGACCGACGCCCGCCTCGATCAGCGCATGGCCGAGACGGTTGCTGCGTTCGTTCAACTCGGCGTAAGTCCAGGTGTCGTCCTGGCAACTGGCGGCAATGCGTTGCGGATGAGCCGTCACTCGGGCCTCGAACAGTTCGGCGTAACTCTGTTCCAGCGGATAGGCTCGCGCGCTCTGATTGCAACCTTCAGTGAGGAAATCCTTCTCTTCAGATCCGATCAGTGCCAGTTCGGCCATGTCGCCGTGGAAACCTTCCATCAACGCCAGCAGCAATCGCTTGAACTCGCCCAGCAGCCCTTGGACCGTCGACTCATCGAAGTAACGCTGGTCGTAGGACAGGTGCAGCCCCAGGTCGTCGCCCGGATAACACACCGCCGTCAGCGGGAAGTTGGTGTGGGTGCGGCCTGAATCCGAGGTGGCATTGAGGCTCTGGGCGCGGTCCAGCACCGAAACCTCCACCGGCGCGTTCTCGAATACGAACAGGCTGTCAAACAACGGCTGGCCCTTGGGCAGCTCGCTGACTTCCTGGATGCTCACCAGCGGCAGGTATTCGTATTCGCGCAGTTGCATGTTGCTGTCCAGCAAGCCGTTGAGCCATTGGCGCACGCTGCAGCGCTGGCCATCCGCCGGGATCCGCACCCGCAAGGCAACGCTGTTGATGAACAGCCCCACCGTGCGCTGCATCTGCGGCAGCTCCACCGGACGCCCGGCCACGGTGACGCCGAACAATACGTCGCGATCACCGCTGATACGGCGCAACACCAGGGCCCACGCGGCCTGGGCAAAGGTGTTGACGGTCAATTGATGGGCCTGGGCCAGCTCGCGCAGGCGCGCACCGTCCCGGGCGTCGAGGCGGGTGTAGCAATCGCCGACAACCATGCCGCCGCTCTCACCGGCGTGTTCGCGCAGGAACGGCCGGTCACCCGGGATCGGCGTGGTCCGCTCGAAGCCTTGCAGGTTCTGTTTCCACCATTGCCGAGCTTCGGCCAAGCTCTGGCGCTGCAGCCAGCCAATATAGTCGCGATAGCGCGGCGGCACGGCCAGGCGAGGCTCGCGCTGTTCGCCGAGGGCGGTGTAGATCTCGAAGAAATCATCCATCAGCAACGAACGACACCACGCATCGATGAGGATGTGGTGGTTGCTCATCATGAACCAGTAGCGCGCCGCGCCGACCCGGATCAGGCGCAAGTGGAACGGGGCCTCGTTCAACAGATCGAAACCGGCCTCGCGCTCGCGCTTGAGCAGCGCCTGGAGCTTGGGCTCCTGGGCGTCGTCGGGCACTTGCGTCCAGTCGAGGTATTCCACCGGTGTGCGGCCGGGCTTGTGGATGACCTGCAGCATGTCTTCGCCGACGTTCCAGCAGAACGAGGCGCGCAACGCTTCGTGACGGGCAATCACCGCTTGCCAGGCCTGGGCGAAACGCTGGGGGTCGAGTTCGCTGTTGATGCGGTAGCGGTCCTGCATGTAATACAAGCCCGTACCGGGCTCCAGCAACGTATGCAGCAGCATGCCTTCCTGCATCGGCGTCAGTGGGTAGACGTCTTCGATCTCCGTTGCCGGCACCGGCAGGTTGTCCAGCTGTGCCTGGGTCAGTTTCGCCAGCGGGAAGTCCGACGGCGTCAGGCCGCCCGCCTCGTCCGTGAGGCAATGTTCGATCAGGTGCTGCAATTCCTCGAGGTAGGCGTCGGCCAGCGCGGCGATGGCCTGGCGATCATGGCGCTCGGCGCTGAAGGTCCAGCGCAGCGCCAGTTCGCCGCCACTGACCTGGCAGTCGAGGCTCAGTTCGTTGGGCAGCGGTGCGTCAGGGTCATGGATCGCGCCAAGCGCTTCGTCCAGCGGGCGGAACAACGCCTCCTGGCCGAGGGCATGGTCGAGCTGGCCGAGGTAGTTGAAGGTGATCGTCGCTTGCGGCAGGCAGGCCATGGCCTCGCGGGTGCCGATGTCTGCGAGGTAACGCAGCACGCCATAGCCGAGGCCCTTGTGCGGCACCGCGCGCAGCTGTTCCTTGATGGCTTTGATCGAGTTGCCGATGTCAGCGGCCGACGGGCTCAGGCGCAGCGGATAGACGCTGGTGAACCAACCCACGGTGCGGGTCAGGTCGATGTCATCGAACAGCGCCTCGCGGCCATGTCCTTCGAGCTGGACCAGCACCGATTCATGCTGGCTCCAACGGCACAGCACGCGGGCCAGCGCGGTGAGCAACAGATCATTGACCTGGGTTCGATAGGCGCTGGGAGCTTGTTGCAGAAGTTGCCGGGTGCGCTCGGCGTCCAGGCGCAGGCTGACGATGTCGGCGTGCCGTTCCTGCCGCCCGCCGTCGGGACGGGCGCAAGGCAGCGTCACGTCCGGGCCACTCAACTGGCCTTGCCACCAGCTCAACTCTTCGCGCAGGGACTCACTGCCGGCGTAAGCCTGCAAACGCGCGGCCCAGTCACGGAACGGGCTGGTCTTGGCCGGCAACTGCAGCGTTTGTCTGTCGATGCATTGGCGGTAGGCCGTTTGCAGGTCGTCCATCAACACCCGCCACGACACACCGTCCACCACCAAGTGGTGAATCGCGATCAGCAGGCGCTGCCGACCGTCAGGCAACTCTGCCAACATGGCCCGCAGCAGCGGCCCGCTCGACAGCTCGAAGCCTCGCTGCGCCTGGGCAAACACGGCTTCGCAGGCTTGCGGCGAATCCACCGACACAGCCTCCAGCAGCGCCCCTTCGAACACTGGCTGATGCTCGGCGCGCCAGTGCCCGGCGCGGTTGCCGAAGCCCAGGCGCAAGGCGTCGTGCTGCTCGAACACCGCGCGCAACGCTTGGTCCAGGTAACCCGGCTCCAAGCGCAGGGTCGGCTCCAGCAACAGCGCCTGGTTCCAGTGATGACGGTTGGGTATTTCACTGGCGAAGAACCAATGCTGGATCGGCGTCAGCCCCGACTCACCGCTCAACAATCCTTGCTCGGCGCTCACTTGTTCGCTGCGCGTGGCGACGGCCGCCAGGGCCTGCACGGTCTGGTGCTGGAACAAATCCCGCGGCGTGAAATGCAGCCCTTGTTGCCGGGCCCGGCTGACGACCTGGATCGACAGGATCGAATCGCCGCCCAGCTCGAAGAAGTTGTCGTTGAGGCCGACCTGCCTGACGTTCAAAACGTCGCACCAGATCGTCGCCAACGCTTGCTCCAAGGCACTGCTCGGGGCCACGTACTGTTGGCGATTGAGTTCGGGATCGGGCATCGGCAAGGCGCGGCGGTCGAGCTTGCCGTTGGCGGTCAGCGGCATGCTCGGCAACAGGATCAAGTGCGCGGGCACCATGTAGTCCGGCAGTTGCGCCTTGAGGTGATGCTTCAGCGCTTCGCGCAGCGCCGCTTGCCCGGCGCCATCCTCTTCAGCGATGTCGCTGACCAGGTAACCGGCCAACTGCTTGCCACCCGGCATATCCAAGGCCAAGACCACGGCCTCGCGCACGGCGTCGTGTTCCAGCAGGCGGGTTTCGATTTCCCCCAGTTCGATACGGAAACCGCGAATCTTCACCTGATGGTCGATCCGCCCCAAATACTCCACCTGACCGTCGCCGCGCTGGCGCACCAGGTCCCCGGTGCGGTACAGCCGTCCGCCGTCAGCGCTGAACGGATCGGCGACGAAGCGCTCGGCGGTCATGCCCGGCCGCTGATGATAACCCTGGGCCAACCCGGCGCCGCCGACATACAACTCACCCGTCGCGCCTTGCGGCACCAAGGCCAGGTCGGCGTCGAGAATGTAAGCGACACGAGCGCCGATCACGCTGCCGATCGGTACGCTGCCGGCGCCCTCTTCCAGTTGTTCCGGGGCCAGGCTCGCCAGCGGCATGACCACGGTTTCGGTCGGGCCATAGGCGTTGAAGAACAGGCTCGGGCTGAACGCGGCACGGATGCGCTGCAAATGTTCGCCGGTCAGGGCTTCGCCACCGGTGATGCACATGCGCACCGGCAGCGTCTGGCCCTGGGTTGCCAGCCATTGCGCCAATTGGCTGCCATAGCTGGGCGTGAAACCGAGGATGTTGATGCGGTGCTGGCGGATCAGGCCGCAGATTTCTTCGGCATCCCACTGGCCCTGCGCGCGCAGCACCACGTGGGCGCCACTGAGCAACGGCACCAGCAAGCGCTCGGTGGCGGCGTCGAAATTGATCGAATAGAAATGCAGCTCGCAGTCATCGGGACGCATGCCGAAGCGCTGGATCACCGCCTGGCAATGCATGGCGATCTCACCGTGGGACACCACCACCCCCTTGGGTTTTCCGGTGGAGCCGGAGGTGTAGATCAGATAGGCCTGGTGCTGCGGTAGGTTGATCAGCGGCGGCGACTGGTCGGGATAATCCGCCAGGGCCTCGCGATCGTCCTCCAGGCACCAGCGCTGCACGCCTTCCGGCAGTTCGCCGAGGGCCTGGAACATGGCCCGATCGCTGAGCAGCAAGCCGACGCCGCTGTCCTCGATCATGTAGAGCAAGCGGTCCAGCGGGTATTCCGGATCCAGCGGCACGTAGGCGCCACCCGCCTTGAGGATCGCCAGCAGGCCGACGACCATGTCCAGCGAGCGCTCCAGAGCCAGCCCTACCCGGACCTGCGGCCCGACGCCACGTTCGCGCAACATCCAGGCCAGGCGATTGGCCCTGCGTTCGAGTTCGGCATAGGTCAGGGTCTGCCCGGCGAACGTCAGCGCCGGCGCATCCGAGCGCAACCGGGCCTGCTCTTCAAACAATGAATGGATGCATTGATCCAGGCGATGCTCGCCCGGCTCTTCGCCGAGGCTGTCGAGCAACTGCTGCTGTTCGCTGGCGTCCAGCAACGGCAGCTCGCTTAGCCGCCGAGCCGGATCCACCAACAGCGCTTCCAACAGGTTGCGCCAATGCCCGGCCATGCGGGCGATGCGCGGTTCGTCGAACAGGTCGGTGCTGTAGGTCAGGCAGCAGCCCAGGCGTTGGTCCAGGTCAGTGACTTCCAGGTTGAGGTCGAACTTGGTCGCCCGCGCATCGTTGACCAGATAATCGACGCTCATACCGGCCAGCGTGCGGCTCTGCTGGAACTCCCAGCGCTGCACGTTGCACATCACTTGGAACAGCGGGTTGTACGCCGCACTGCGCGGCGGTTGCAGGGCTTCGACCAAATGATCGAAAGGCAGGTCCTGGTGGGACTGCCCCTCGATGACCGTGTGGCGCACCTGCTCGAACAACTCGCCCACCGACATCTGCCCGTCGAGTTGGCAACGCAGCACTTGGGTATTGAGGAACGCGCCGATCAGCCCTTCGCTTTCCGGACGGATGCGATTGGCCACCGGCGCGCCGATGCGCAGGTCGACCTGGCCGCTGTAGCGATAGAGCAGCACGGCCAGGGCGGCGGTCATGGTCATGAACAGGGTCAAGCCATGCTCGGCGTTGAAGGCACGGACCCGCGCGGCCAAGTCGTCGCCGAGGTCGAAACGGAACAGCTCGCCGCGATGACTTTGTACCGCCGGACGCGGGCGGTCCGCCGGCAATTCCAGCAAGGGATGTTCGCGGCCCAGTTGCGCGGTCCAGTAATCGAGCTGGCGCTGGCGCTCGCCGGACTCCAGCCATTGGCGCTGCCAGGCGCTGTAGTCGAGGTATTGCACCGGCAACGGCTCCAGCGGTGACTCGCGGTCATCGATGAAGGCTTCGTACAGCGCACTGAGCTCGCGGGCGAAAATGTCCATTGCCCAGCCTTCGGTGACGATGTGGTGCAGCGTCAGCACCAGGTAGTGTTCGCGCTCGGCGGTCTTGACCAGGCAGGCCCGCAGCAGCGGCCCGGTTTCCAGGTCGAAGGGCTCGTGGGCCTCGCTGTCCGCCAGCTGCTGCACGCGCTGTTGGCGAAGGTCGGCGTCGAGCATGGAAAAATCTTTCCAGTCCATGCGCAGGCCCGTCTCGTCGTGTACCTGTTGGCGAGGCACGCCGTCGGTGCTCGGGAACGTGGTGCGCAGGGTTTCATGGCGCAGGATCAAGGCCTGCAACGCCGCTTCGAAGCGCCCAACATCCAGCACTCCGCGCAACCGAGCCATGCCGCCGACGTTATAGGCCGGGCTGTCCGGCTCCATTTGCCAGAGGAACCACATGCGCTGCTGGGAATAGGACAGCGGCACCGGTTGGCTGCGGTCGACTTTCTCGATCGGCGGCTGGCGGTTGGTCCGGCCGCTGGCCTGGATCAGCCGCACCTGCTCGGCGAAGGCGCCCAGCTCGCTGGCTTCGAACAGCGTACGCAACGGCAGCTCGACGTCGCAGGCCTGGCGCGTGCGGGAAATGATCTGGGTCGCCAGCAACGAATGGCCGCCCAGGGCAAAAAAATCATCCCGCAGGCCGATGCGGGCAAGGCCGAGTACGTCGCGCCAGATTCCGGCGATCTGCTGTTCGAGGGCGGTGGCCGGCTCGACGTGTTCGCGCACCTGCCATTGCGGCTCCGGCAAGGCGCGACGGTCGAGCTTGCCGCTCGGGCTCAAGGGCATGGCGTCCAGGCGCAACAATTGCGCGGGCACCATGTAGTCCGGCAGCTCGCTGGCGAGGGCGTTTTTCAAGCGAGCGGCTTGGTCGGCCGCCTCTTCATCGGGCGTCGCTGCGGTGTAATAGCCGATCAACTGCGGACCGGCCGCCGTGTCGCGCACCAGCACCGCCGCCTGGGCGACGCCGTCCTGGGCCAGCAAGCGCGCCTCGATTTCCTGTGGCTCGACACGGAAACCACGCAGCTTGACCTGCTGATCGAGGCGGCCGAGGTATTCGATCACGCCGTCGGCATCCCAGCGCGCCAGGTCGCCAGTGCGGTACAGGCGTGCGCCAGCCGATCCTTGGGGATCGGCGATAAAACGTTCAGCCGTCAGCGCGGGACGCCCGAGGTAACCCCGGGCCAGGCCCAGGCCACCGATGCACAGCTCACCCGGCACGCCGACGGGCACGGGATTGAGTTCGTTGTCGAGGATGCGGCACAGCACGTTAGCCAAGGGACGACCGATGGGCGAGCGCTCGCCATCGCCTGCGGTGCAATGCCAATGGGTGACGTTGATGGCGGTTTCGGTCGGGCCGTAGCGATTGTGCAACTGCGCCGTCGGCAGTTGCGCGAGCACTCGGTTGCGCAACTCGGCCGGCAAGGCTTCGCCGCCGGAGAAAATCCGCCGCAGGCTCGTGCAACGGGCACTCAAGGGCTCGTCGATAAACAGGCTGAGCAGCGGCGGGACGAAGTGCAGCGTGGTCACGCCGAACTGCTCGACCAGTTGCGCAATGCGGTGCGGGTCGCGGTGTTCGCCCGGGCCCGCCAGGACCAATTGGCTGCCGGTGATCAGCGGCCAGAAGCATTCCCAGACCGACACGTCGAAACTGATCGGCGCCTTTTGCAT
The DNA here is from genome assembly GCF_016756915.1 of Pseudomonas sp. HB05. Taxonomy (NCBI): domain Bacteria; kingdom Pseudomonadati; phylum Pseudomonadota; class Gammaproteobacteria; order Pseudomonadales; family Pseudomonadaceae; genus Pseudomonas; species Pseudomonas sp. HB05. Next base: position 254,471 of record NZ_JAESPG010000005.1, on the reverse strand, counting down.
CAACACGTCGGTCTCATCCAGCCCATAGGCGGCCTGCATCCATTGCAGGCGCTCGGCGAGGGCCGCGTGAGTATTGCCGACACCCTTGGGTTGGCCGGTCGAGCCGGAGGTGTAGATCACGTAGGCCAGATGATCGCCGTGCAGGTGCAGCCCCGGCGGATTGCTCGGCCATTGCTCCAGGTGCAGCGCGTCCATGGCGATGACGCTGACGCCCTCGCAGGCCGGCAAGCGTTCGAGCAGTGCGGTTTGGGTCAGGAGCAGATCGACACCGCTGTCGTGGAGCATGTAGGCCAGGCGTTCGCTCGGGTAATCGACATCCAGCGGCACGTAGGCGCCGCCGGCCTTGATGATCGCCAGCACGCCGATAAGCAACTGCGGCGAGCGTTCGGCGGCAATCGCCACGCACACGTCCGGGCCGACACCTTTGTCGCGAAGATAATGGGCCAGCCGATTGGCCTGGGCGTGCAGCTCGGCGTAGTCCAGCGCACCACCGTCCCACTGTAATGCAGCGCGTTGCGGGGTGCGGCGGGCCTGCTCATTGAGCAGTTCCGGGAGCCATTGCGTGGCGGGCTCGCAGGGTGCCGCCGCCCAACGCTGCTGCTGGGCGCGTTCTTCGACGCTCAGCAGAGGCAAGTCGCCGAGGGCCTGTCGTGGATCAGCGCAGACCGCCCGCAGCAAGCTGCAAAAATGCTCGGCCAGGCGTGCGATGGTCGCCGCCTCGAACAGCTCGTCCGCGTAGTCGAACGACAGTGTCAGCCGGCCGTTACGGTCTTCTTCGCTGTGCAATTGCAGGTCGAACTTGGCTTCGCGGCTGTGCCATGGCAATTCATCGGCCAACAGCCCCGGCAGGCGCCGCAACGCGCCAAGGTCGCGCTGCTGGTGGTTGAACATCACTTGGAACAGGCCTTGTTCGCGAGCCTGGGGGAAAGCTTCCAGCAGTTGTTCGAAGGGCAGGTCCTGATGAGCCTGGGCGCCGAGCGTCGCCTCCCGGGCCTGGGCCAACAGCGCGGCGAAGGGCCGGCGCGAATCGGTTTGCGCGCGCAGCACCTGGGTGTTGATGAAGAAGCCGATCAGCCCTTGGGTTTCCAGGCGCGGGCGGTTGGCGTTGGGCACGCCGATGCGCAGGTCGGATTGGCCGGTGTAGCGCTGCAGCAAGGCCTGGAACGCCGCCAGCAACAGCATGAATACCGTGGCGTCGTGCGCCTGGGCGACCTGGCGCAGGGCATCACCGAGCGTCTTGTCCAGGCGCAGGCTATGGCGCGCGGCGCTGCGATGCCGCTGGGCACTGCGCGGATGGTCGGTGCTCAGCGCCAGGGTCGGGTGCTCATCGCCCAACTGCTCTTTCCAATAGCGCAGTTGGCGCTCGGCTTCGCCCTGGGCGAGCCATTGTCGCTGCCAACTGCCGTAGTCGGCGTATTGCAGGGGCAGCGGTGCCAGTTCGGCGGTGCGTCCTTGGGACGCGGCGGCATATAGCCGCGAGAACTCGTCGATCAAGACGTTCATCGACCAGCCATCGGCGATGATGTGATGCATCGTCACCAGCAACTGATGATCGTCTTCAGCCAGGCGCAACAAGGTGACCCACAGCAGCGGTCCCTTTTCCAGATCGAACTGAGTGGCCGCTTCGTCTTCGCGGATCTGCCGCGCCCGGGCTTCGCGCTCGTAGGCAGGCATGTCGCTGAGGTCGATCACCTGAAGATTGAACTCACCGGCTGGATCAATCTGTTGCAGGGCCACGCCATCGCGCTCCAGAAAGCGCGTGCGCAAGGATTCGTGGCGCTCGATCAATTGCTGAAAGCTCTGGCGCAGCGCTTGTTCGTCCAGCTCGCCACGCAGGCGCAGGGCGCCGGGGATGTTGTAGGCGCGGCTAGCAGGGTCCAGTTGCCAGGTCAGCCACAAACGGTTCTGGGCCAGGGACTGCGGCAGGGCTTCATCGCGGGCCAACGAATTGATAACGCCCTGGGGCTGGCCTCCGTCTTGTTGCAGATTCGCCACCGCCGTCGCGAAAGCGCCCAGGGTCGGCGCTTCGAAGAGCAGGCGCAGGCTGAGCTCCACGCCCAGCACTTCACGCAACCGCGCAATCACTTGGGTGGCAGTGATGGAGTTACCGCCCAGCAGGAAGAAATGGTCGTCGCTGCGCACTCGATCAACCTGCAACTGCTCGCACCAGAGTTGGCCGATCAGGTCTTGCAGCTCGGATGACGGCGCGAACTCGTCGACAGTCCCAGCCTTTGCCGAGGGAAACAATGCATAGCTGTCGAGGCTGCCGTCCGCCAATCGCGCGCGGCACGCCGAACGTTGCAGTTTGCCGCTGGACGTCTTCGGCAGCGCCCCCGGGTTGAGCAGCACCACCACGCTCGGCGCTTGCTGGCAGGCCTCGGCCACGGCCTGGCGAATCGCGTTGATCAAGGCTTCGGGAGACAGGATCTTCTGCACGCTGCGGCTGATCTCGGCGGCGATGCCGATGCCTTCCTCACCCGCCTCGTTGACGGCGAAGGCGGCGACGCGGCCTTTGCGCACCACCTCCACTTCCCGCTCGATGGTCTGCTCGATGTCCTGTGGATAAAGGTTGTGCCCGCGCACGATCAGCATGTCCTTCAAGCGTCCGGTGATGAACAGTTCGCCTTCGCGGACAAAACCCAGGTCACCGGTGCGCAGCCACGTGCGGCCGTCATGCTCGACGAAGGTCTTGGCGCTGGCCTCGGGGTTGCGCCAGTAACCGTGGGCGATGCTCGGCCCGGCGGCCCAGACTTCGCCGACCTGATTGTCGGCCAACGGTTGCAAGGCGTTGGGCTCCACGATCAGCACCGCATGGCCCGGCTGGCTTACACCGCAGCTCATCACCGCGCTGCCCTGCCCCGGTTCGGCACGGTTCTGCGTCAAGGCCGCGTCGTCCATGCGCATCGAGGGAATGCCCTGGCCACGTGGCGTGCCGGCGACGAACAACGTCGCCTCAGCGAGCCCGTATGAGGCCATGAAACTGTCAGCCGTGAAGCCGCATGCCGCGAACTTCTCGGCGAAGCGCTCCAGGCTGTCGAGGCGGATCGGCTCGGAGCCGGAATAAGCGACGCGCCAGCCGCTCAGGTCGAGACGGCCCAGGGCAGACTCACTGACCCGTTCGCTGCACAGGCGATAGGCGAAGTCCGGGCCGCCGCTGATGGTGCCGCCGTATTCGCTGATCGCTTCGAGCCAGCGCAACGGCCGGGCGAGGAAATAGGCCGGTGACATCAGCACGCAAGGCACGCCGCTGAAGATCGGCTGCAGCAACCCGCCGATCAGCCCCATGTCGTGATACAGCGGCAGCCAGCTGACGATGACATCGTCAGGATTCACATCGATGCCGAAACCATGACGAATCAACAGCTCATTGGCGACGAGGTTGCCGTGGCTGACCTGCACGCCCTTTGGCAATGCAGTGGAGCCGGAGGTGTATTGCAGGAAAGCGATGTCATTGTCTTGCAGGTCCGGCGCCTGCCATTGCTCGGCGCGGGTCGGATCGAGCGTATCGACGCACAGCACTGGCGGCGCCGATTCGATGGCCTGCAAGGTGTCGCGCAAGTCAGCGGTGGTCAGCAACAGCCGAGGTTCGGCGTCGGCGATGATCGACAGCAAGCGCTCCTGATGATGCCGACGAGTGGACTCCGGCGGATAGGCCGGTACGGCGATCACACCGGCGTACAGGCAGCCGAAGAACGCCGCGACGTAATCCGGGCCGCTGGGAAACAGCAGCACCGCTCGGTCGCCGATTTTCGCTTCGCCCTGCAACGCCGCCGCGATCGTCCGGGCGCGCCGGTCCAGGTCGCAATAACTTAGTACCACGCCCTGCTGCGGACTGTCGGCAAGGAAGCGCAAGGCGACCCGATCCGGAGTCAACGCGGCGCGGCGCTGGAGGGCATGGGCCAGGGTGCTGGGGAGTTCGAACGCGTCGGTCATGGGGGGTTCCTGCCTGAAATTCGGCTTGCAAGTAGTCACCCATGGGGACGGATAACACCGCCAGATAATTAGTCGCTGCTCCCAGGCAACGCGCGCGCAGCGGCGTTCAGGCCCGTAGTACCCCGCGACAACGAGTCGCAGCGCTCAGTCTGGACTTCCTTTCATCAATAATTCTTCTTCTCAATTGACAATAATTATCATTAAGCCTAATTTGGCCCCCGATGTGTAGGACGGATCCGCTGGCCCGACCGTCCTGCTAACTAATTGCAGCAAGGTGAATTCCATGACGGAACAAGTATCCACAAGCAGGTGCGACTCACCGCTACTTCAGGCATTCGTCGATAACCGAACCATCCTGGTCAAGATCGCAGCGCGCATCACCGGGTGCCGGTCCCGCGCGGAAGATGTAGTCCAAGACGCGTTTTTCAGGCTGCAATCGGCGCCGCAGATCACCTCTTCCATCAAGGCCCAGCTCAGCTATTTGTTCCAGATCGTGCGCAACCTGGCGATCGACCACTACCGCAAGCAAGCGCTGGAACAGAAATACTCGGGCCCTGAAGAGGAAGGCTTGAACGTGGTGATCCAGGGAGCTTCGCCGGAAACGTCGCATATCAACTTTTCCACGCTCGAGCACATCGCCGACGCGTTGACCGAGCTGCCCAGCCGTACTCGCTACGCCTTCGAGATGTACCGCCTGCACGGCGTGCCGCAGAAGGACATCGCCAAGGAGTTGGGCGTCTCGCCAACCCTGGTGAACTTCATGATCCGCGACGCCCTGGTGCATTGCCGCAAGGTGTCGGGGGTACGCGGGGATACGTTTGCGCGGCGGTAATCAGCCGATTTGCCGATGCCCAATGTGAGAGCGGGCTTGCTCGCGAAGGCAGAGTGTCAGCTGACTTCTGTGCCAGCTGATACACAGCCTTCGCGAGCAAGCCCGCTCCCACAGGGACCTGCCCATTTCACATCAACGAACACCGATCAAAAAACCGCTCCCGCCCCAGGATCATCAACGCCGCCCGCTTATGCGGGAAATCGAATTCCTTCTCACAATGGAAGCATTGGTTATGCAAATGCCCGATCATCCGGGCGTTGTCGGCCCGAGGCTCGGCCACCACGCGCTGGGTGCGTGGATCGTCGAGAAACAGGTAGTGCACCAGCGCTGATAGCCAGCTCGCGACTTTATGCGGGCCCCGATGTTGTTCCTCGCCCACCAGCATGTGGATGCCACGGTCATAATCGTGGGCGTCATAGAACGGCGCGATTCGATCTTCCTTGGCCCAATAGGCTTCGAAATAGGCGAATGGCTGGTCGTCGAAACAGCCGATCAACGTCAAGACCCGAGGGTCGTGCTGCAGCTTGCCCAGATACTCGCAATGCTGCTCCAGGCTGCCCTCCTCTTGCCAGAAGTTGGCGACCCGAGGGCTGTTCTGCCAGCGATTGAAGCGTGTCAGGTCCTGCTCGATTTCGAGGGTTCGCAGGGACACCCAAGCCCCCAGCCGCGCATCGAAACGTCGATACACCTCGCCTCGTGGCTTGATCGGTCGACGAGGATGGCGCTTGCCATCGGTGATGATCATTTGCTGCGGATAACTGCCATTGAATGCTTCCCCCAGCCAAGGTTGCGGCAATTGCCAGAACAAGACGCGCTCACAGACGTATTCGTTCACCTCTGGCGTGCCCGCCAGCAAGCCACTGAGCAAGGCTTCGCCGGGGCGTTCGTCAAGGTGCCAGACCAATTGCTGGCAATCGGGATCCCTGGCAAACAACCAATAGCAGGCGGCCCACAGCGCCGGCCCTACAGGCCGGTCGTTGGCTTCTTGAAGATGCACATGAAGTTGAGGGCCGCGCTCCAGGCGCAGGCGGATCAAGGGCGCGCCTTCGAGCATCAGGCTCAGATGACGCTCGGTTTCATCAGCGCCGAGGTGGCGGCCACCCGGCAAGGGCAACGTTGTTGAAGGCTTGGAGATGGACATTGGAGCGGCTCACGTATTCGTCGATGGTCAACGTGTGACGTGAGCCGGAATGGGAAATTTAGTCTGGCTCAATGAGCGTGTGGTGGCACCAACTCGATCCGGTAGGGCTGGAAGATCTCCAACATTTGCCCATTGTCCCGCAGTTTCTGCAGCAACCGTTGGAACACATCGGCACTGATGGGCGCCTGGGGTCGGATCAGCGCGTAATGGTGATAGATCTGATCGATGCGCTCGGAAACCAGCAACTGGGGGCCTACCTCAAGATTGCGCAACAGGTAGTCGCTGAGGTACGAGCGGGTCACCAAGGCAATATCCGCGCGCCCGCGCACCACCATCTGCAAATTGCTGTCGTGGGAATAGGTCAGCGTGGCGTTGTACTGCCCGATAAGGAACTTGGGGTCGGGGTTGAACTCGGCAAAGGCGTAGTGATAACCGCTGAACAACGCCAGGCGCTTGCCCCTCAGGTCAGCGAAATATGATTGCTGGCGATCTGGCTGGCGCTGGGTCACAAAGATCTCGGCGTCTTCCAGCCCCATGTCGACTGCGGTATGTGGCACATCCTGCCAGCCCCAGTCCGGGTTCTCGAAAATCGCCATGTCGACGCGTCCCTGCTTGAAATCATTGAAGCGGCGCGGAATCGAAGTGGGCACCAGGACGAACTGGTAATCGGCCTGCGATCGATTCAGGGCCTCCACCAGTTGCGGCAGCAGGCCGGTGTCGGCGCCGTTTTCGGGCCGAACGGTATAGGGTGGAAAATGTGCCGCGCCAATCCGCACCAGCTGCGCCGCCTCAAGGGAGGACGTCAGGAAAAGAGCCAGAGCGGCCAGCAAAACACGCGAGGTCATCCCCATCGGCAATAACGTCAAGATACCCCACTCCCCAAAAGACCCATCAATACAGTGACGCTAGGCGGTTTCAGCCGCTTAGCCAGCCATGCGGCCAATTTTAAGCGGTCGCTTGCTTATTGTTTTTCTGCCAACACAAGGATCAGGGCCTGCTCGGCCAGTTCATCGAGACTCAGGCTGCCTTCGGTGCGAAACCAGGTGGTGGTCCAGGACAACGCACCGGTCAGGAAGCGCCGGGTAATGGACGCGTCCCCGCGAATATACCCGGCCTCCTTGGCCCGCCCCAAGACTTCAAGCCAGACTTCTTCATAAATATTGCGCAAGGCCAGGATTTGGCGCTGCCCCTCCATGGAAAGGGAACGCCACTCATAGAACAACACCGCCATCGCCTCGCCGGTGCCGCCCATGATCGACTGCAATTCGCAGCGGATCAGCGCCAGCACCTGCTCGCGCACGCCGCGGGCCTCGGCCAGGGCCGCGCGCATCAACGCAGTGTTGTAGCGGATGGTTTCCTCCATCACCGCCCGAAGGATTTCGTCCTTGCTCTTGAAGTGATGAAAAATGCTCCCCGACTGGATGCCCACGGCACTCGCCAGGTCGCGCACAGTGGTGCGCTCGAAGCCTTTGTTACGAAACAGGTGAGCCGCGGTCTGGAGCAGTTTGCCGCGAGCACTGTCCGGGTCGGTCAGTTGACCGTTGTCGACCAGCTCGCGCATCACGCCCCGGGTTTTTTGCTCGTCCACCTGCGTTCTCCCACAGTCGATCAACCCATGCACGGCTATTTCATCAAATCGGCGTGGGCAATTTAAGCTGGCCGGGGCAACCTAGCAAGCGCTCGGGGCCAGGACTAGGCGGATGCGCCGGGTTTGACTACGCTCAAACCCATCAGCACGCCGATACCGGGAACCTTAGCGATGCCTCACTGGCTGGTGATTGATCTGGAGGCCACCACCGATGAAGGTGGCTGGCCGGTAAGCGAAATGGAAATTATCGAAATCGGCGCCAGCCTGGTGAACCGAGACGGCCGGGAGGTGGATCATTTCCAGCGGTTTGTCCGGCCACTGCGGCGACCGCTGCTCACCCCTTTTTGTCGCCAGCTGACTCACATCAGCCAGGCCAACATCGACAGCGCCGCCCCGCTGACCGAGGTCTGGCCTGTTTTCGAGCGTTGGTTGGCGCCCTATCACGCCAATCTTGAGGGCTGGATCAGCTGGGGTGACTACGATCGCAAGCAATTGCTGCAGGAATGGCAGCAACAACAACTGCAAAGCGTGCTTGGCCAGGTTCAGCACATGAATCTCAAGCAACGTTTCGCCAAGGCGCGTCGGCTGGAGCGCCCCTTGGGGCTCAATGCAGCGTTGCAATTGGCCGGGCTGCAGTTCTGTGGGCAACAGCACCGCGCACTGGAGGACGCCCGCAACACGGCGCGATTATTGCCTCTTGTGCTGACAGGCTGAGCGGTTGCCGGGCGCGACAGATGACGACTGTTGTGGCCTTGTGCATACTGGCCGGCCTTTTTCAGCCCTTTCTCGAGGAATCGCCCATGTTTAAAGTCAACGAGTACTTCGACGGCACCGTCAAGTCGATCGCGTTCGGCACTGCCGAAGGCCCAGCGACCATTGGCGTCATGGCACCGGGCGAATATGAATTCGGCACCGCCCAGCGGGAAATCATGCACGTCGTGTCTGGCGCCCTGAGCGTAAAGCTGCCTGACAGCACCCATTGGGAAACCTTCGAGGCCGGCAGCCAGTTCAACGTCCCGGCCAACAGCAAGTTCCAGCTCAAGGTCGCCGTTGACACGGCTTACCTGTGTGAATATCGCGCCTGATATTTTCGTGGCGAAAACGGTTGTCCGGTAAATAGAAATGCCCGTGTCATTGGACACGGGCATTTTTGTTCTTGAGAGTTTTATTCCAGCACTTCGACCGGCATCCCCACTTCAAGCCTGCCGTTGCCGTCATTCACCAGGTTCTGCCCGAACATCGCGCCGTCAGGCGTCGAACGGTACTGCTGCAACGTCGCGAAAGGCTCGCGATTCGGATCGCGCTCACCGGTTTGCGGATCGACGGTGGTCATGATGCATCTTGAGCATGGCTTGACCACCCGGAATTCCACGTCGCCGATACGAATCCGCTTCCAGCCGTCTTCGGCAAATGCCTCGCTGCCCTCGATCACCAGGTTGGGACGGAAGCGCAGCATTTCCAGGGGGCGGCCGACCTTGCCAGACAGATCCTGCAAAGAGGCCTGTCCAATCAACAACAAAGGAAAACCATCGGCGAAAGCGACCTTGTCGTCGTCCCGGCCATAGCCGGCTGCCGTGGTACGGGCCAATTCCACCGGGACATGGACCAGCCGGGTGCGCTGGCCGATGAATTCGCTGACCCAGGCCGCCGCCTCGTCCCCGGCATCCGGCACCCGCAAGGTGTCGCGCCAGATGATCACGCCGCGTCGTTGTTCTTCGCTGACCGGCGGCAACGCCGCTTCGAAGGTGCCGTAGCCCGGCGCACTGAGCGTCAGGCCGCCCGCCTCGTTCCACAAGGCCGATAGCTGGCTCATTTTCGCCACGGCCCGCTGGGTCAGGAATCGCCCGCTGCCTTCATCGACGAGCATCCAGCGGCGGTCACCGTCCAACCCCAGCTTGTCCAGGCCAATCCCTTGCAGCGATTGGCCCTTGCCGGATTTCAACGGATAACGATACAGCGCGCTCAGCCGCAACATGGTCAGCTCCCCAGGCGAAAAAAAGCCACCTTATACGAGCCGGCCACCGAAGCAAACCGGGATCGGTATCAGTCGAGCATCAGCCGCTGGCGCACCACGTCTACCAGCTTGTCCGGCTGGAATTTGGAAAGGAAATTGTCACAGCCGACTTTCTTGACCATCGACTCGTTGAAGCTGCCGGAGAGCGAGGTATGCAGCACCACATAGAGTCCACGCAAGCGCGGATCGTTGCGAATCTCGGTGGTCAGGCGATAACCGTCCATTTCCGGCATTTCGGCATCGGTGAAGATCATCAGCAACTTGTCGGTCATCACCTCGCCGAAGTCCGCCCAGGCCTTGAGCATGTTCAGCGCCTTCAGGCCGTCGCTGGCGATGTGCATCTTCACGCCCAACTGGCCCAGGGTGTCACGCAATTGCGAGAGCGCGACGTTGGAGTCGTCCACCAGCAGGACCTCACGGCCACGGGCGCGCTCCAACACCGGGTCTTCGAGCTTGTCGCGGGAAACCTTGGCGTTGTAAGGGACGATTTCGGCCAGGACTTTTTCCACGTCGATGATTTCCACCAACTGGTCGTCCACCTTGCTGATGGCGGTCAGGTAATGCTCGCGGCCGGCGCTGGTCGGGGGTGGCAGGATGGCTTCCCAGTTCATGTTGACGATGCGGTCCACGCCACCCACCAGGAACGCCTGTACGGAGCGGTTGTACTCGGTGACGATGATGGTACTGTTCGGCCCCGGCACCAACGGACGCATGCCGATGGCCTGGGACAGGTCGATGACCGGCAGCGTCTGGCCACGCAGGTTGACCACGCCGCAGACGAATGGATGGCGCTGGGGCATCAAGGTCAGCTTCGGCAGTTGCAACACTTCCTGGACCTTGAATACGTTGATGGCGAACAATTGCCGCCCGGCCAGCCGAAACATGAGAATTTCCAGGCGATTCTCACCCACCAGTTGGGTTCGTTGATCTACTGTGTCGAGAATGCCGGCCATCGATGACTCCTGGGCTTGTTCGGATGAATCCTGTAATGGCGCTATCGGCGTCCTGCGCCAAATCTTGACCCTGAAATGAAATATCAAGGCGAGAGATTGATATCACATTAACATCATGTTTTACTGGCCTCCTGCTTTTTTCATCCCCCTGTTCCCCGCCGCGCGACTTCGGTTTGCGGACAAAGTTCCCCTGCCTAAGGGTTTCCCCTAGGCACAATCAGGTCCAACCTGATATTCCCGCTATTCAATAGCCATTAATGTGACGCCATTCTCATTGCTGAACGGAGTCAGGCTTTTGTGCGCGACCACAGGACATCGACCTTCCCGCCATTCGGCCGATCCCGCGCGTGCAATCGTTTGCGCGCCGGACTCTGCCAAGCGGCGGGGATGCGCGAGGCGCCGTCGTTCGTTCACGGCCATGGGATCCAGCGTTCGCCACACGCGATTTACTTTCGCCTGACATGATGTTGTGGAGATAAGCATGCCGAACGATCGCAAGAACTGGAACCAGCGCCTTCCAGAGTTCCTGACCGAAGCCGAGACGCTCTTGGCCAAGTCGGAGGAATGCCTGAGCCACCTGCAACTGATCAACAACGACAAGGACGCCATTGATTGCATGCTCAGCACGTTGCTGAAATTGGCAAACAAGGCCGATGCCCTTGCGCTGGAGGCCGTTTCGGATTTTTCATTGCACATCCATGGTCTGCTCACCCACGCGCAAAATCGCATGGAGTTGCACGACCAGGCGTTGGGCGCATTGAAAGACTGCTTCACACTGATGGCCTGGCAACTCGAACTGGTTGACCACACCACAGGCAAATTGAGCCTGGACAGCAGCGAACAAACCTCCCTGATCGAAGCGTTTGCGTTCCAGGTGGGCCAGAATCCTTGCCAGGCGCTGCAAACTCCACGCCCGCTGGGGCTGGTACCCTACGCTCAGAAACAAGCATGAAACCGCCCGTCATGGCAGCCAGCCAAGTGCCCGGCTCACCGAGCTTTGCTACCACCAAGCCGAGCGCGACCAACGATATTTGAAGTGGTACTATGTCTTCCGTCAGTCACTTCGAACCGCCGCGCCAAAAGCCGCCAACCGAAGCCGTCCTCGACCTGAACCTTTTACCCGACCCGGCCCGTCAGATTCGCTGACTGGCCTGCCCGCAGCGAACATCCATTGGCTCCATCCGTTATGTACGCCAGCTTCAAGTCATTTACCTCCTGGCCACCCTCCCGAGAAAACGCCCGTCGGCTCACACTTTTGCTGTGCATCTGCTCGACCCTCGGCAGCCTGCTGGCCTACTGGTCGGCCATGACGGTGCCGCTGAGCTTGCTTGCACTGAACATGGCGGTCTTGGCCTGCGTCTGGATCCAGTATCGACTGTCGCGCAAGTCGATCAAGTTCCAGCCGCAGGAACTGGCCGACCGACTTCTGGAAGTCCAGGAAAACGAACGTCATCGACTCAGTCGCGAATTGCACGATGACATTGGCCAGTTGCTGACCGCGGCCAAGCTGCAGAGCGAATGGCTCAAGCGCCGCATGCCGCAAGAGCTGCAAGACCAATGCTCTGTCCTCAGCGAAACGCTCGACGAGACCCTGAACAAGGTGCGCGATGTGTCGGCGATTCTCAATCCGAGGCAATTGACCAGCCTGGGCCTGGAAGCCAGCCTGCGTGCGCATTTGCTCAAGACACTGGCCAATACGTCCGTGAACTGGAGCCTCGATTGCCAGCAGCGCATGACCGGCATACCGGAAGAAATGACCGTCGCCGCCTTTCGCATCACCCAGGAAGCGATCACCAACATTCTGCGCCACGCCCAGGCAAAGAATCTCCTCGTGCGCCTGCAACGGCTGCCCGAAGGTTTGACATTAGTGATCAGCGACGACGGCCAGGGATTTGTCCCAGCCGACCACCCTGCCCGCGAAGGACAACGCGGCATGGCCGGCATGTCGGAGCGGGTCGAGCAACTGGGCGGCACGCTCAAAATAGTCAGCGAGGCCGGCAAAGGCACGCATATCGAAGCTCGTTTTCCCTGGGCGCCCCGCGCCCTGGAGCGGGCCAGCAAGAATAAGGTTCTCCATTGACTTGTAATTTGCTTTTGGTAGATGACCATTCGCTTATCCGTGCGGGTGTGCGCGCCCTGGTCCTGGACCTCCCTGGCTACGCCGTTGTCGGCGAAGCCAATGACGGCTCGCAGTTGCTGGAGCTGGTGGAACGGCTCAACCCCGACATCGTGCTGCTGGATATTTCCATGAAAGACACCAGCGGCCTGCAAGCCTTGCAGCAACTCAAGCGAGTACGTCCCCACAGCAAGGTCCTGATCCTGTCCATGCACACCGACCCCGCACTCATCATGCAGGCGCTGGAATCAGGAGCGCACGGCTACCTGCTCAAGGACACGACCCCCACCGAACTGGGCCACGCGCTGGAAGCCCTGCGCAACGACGAACGCTACCTGAGCCCGGCCATTGCCCACACCGTGATCAACCAGGCCCTGACCCGCGTTCAAAAATATCAGCCCGATCCTGCCCAGACCCACAACCTGACGGCACGCCAGTTGGAAATCCTGCGACTGATCGTTCGCGGCAAGTCCACCCGGGAAATTGCCAACGGCCTGAGCCTGAGCATCAAGACGGTGGAAACCCATCGGGCTCAGATCATGAAGCGCCTGCAGATCCACGACGTGGCCGGGTTGGTCTTGTTTGCCGTGCGCGAGCAGATCATCAGCCTGGACGATTGAGCTTCGTCGAGCCGCCCAGCAGAGGCGAATCGGCGGGCAGATGTACACGTAGCGCTTGCGGGCGAACCGTAAAACGCAGGTCGTCTACTTGCAACGGTTCGCCGTCCAGATTGATGTCGAGGCCTTGGGCCACCTTGATTTCCACCCACGGCAAGCGTGCTCGCACGAACATGTTGTCGATGCCCAGCCCACCGGCCAGCAAATCCTTGAGCGTACTCACCACTTCCTGAGGCGCCGGCAAAATACTGATATCGAGCAAGCCATCGTCCGCCAGCGCCTCCGGACACAGCAAATGCCCTCCTCCGGCCTGCCTACCATTGCCAATGCCCAGCGCCAACAGATCGCCCCGCCAATGAAAACCGGGCCCCTGCAGCTCGCCATAGGCTGCGCTCAATTCGCTGAAGCGCGATAGGCCGGTGAACAGATAGGCAGCGCCGCCGAGGATTTTTTTCAGGTCCTCGGAGGTGTTCGCCGTCACCTGGCTACCGAAACCACCCGTAGCCATGTTCAGAAATATCTGCCCGCCAACTTCACCAAGATCGACCGCCCGCGGCGTGATATCCAGCAAGTCCAAGGCGCGATCCGGTTCCAGCGGCACACCGGCGGCCCGGGCAAAATCATTCGCGGTACCCAAAGGCAGCAATACCAGGCTGGCGTCGCCGGATTGCTGGGCAATGGCTTCGGCAATATCGCGCAAGGTCCCGTCCCCGCCGCCAGCGATCAATCGGTTATAACCCGCGTCCAGGGCCTCATCCACACACCGCCGGGCATCGCCCGCTTCCCACGTCAACCGCACTGCCAAGTCCCAGCCTTGTTTGCGCTTGAGCATCACTGCCGCGCGAACCTCTTCGTTGAGCGCTTGCTTGCCGTGCAGGATCAATAGCGCCTTGCCTTTGCTCATCGTTGTCTCCGTCATTGGAAGGTTCAGGAAATGGGACCGCTCATTCGCTGGAAATAGCCCCGGACATGGGCAATATCCGCAAAAAACCTGATCAATTTCTCGATTCCAAGAATTTTCTTACAAGACTTGGCGAATCAGCTCAATTGACCCTCTAACCGTATTGAGACACCTTGACAGGGTGTTGTGCTGAACCTCTAAACAACCATCAGACAAGGATGTGTAACCCATGGATGGATATCTCACGGCCCCCTGGGGCCCGCTCACGCGCTCAAGAAATCATGGCGACAGGGAGGAAATGCTCCATGCATCGCCATGAATACAAGCTGTCACCCCGCCACCTCGCGTCCTTCGGGAACGAACCGGCCGATCTCAAAAGCGAATGCAAACGTTGCAGTAATCCCGTTGGAGGAATTGATTTGGAACCGCGCGTCGTTGAATTGGAAGCCCACCTCAAATACATCCGAAGGGACATGGATGAAATCCGTATCGACGTCAAGGCCGTACGACACCGCCTTGCCTATCTGGCGGGTGCGGCGGCAGTCGTGGTCGGGCTGCTGGGGTGGGTCGCGAACAATCGTTTCGATCAGTTGGTGATGCTGCTGTCGCGATAAAGGCAACAGCGCGTAGAGACCCGATATAGAATCGGGCCGCAGCACGTTGGCGATTGCCGGACTAGTCCAGGACTTCGCTCAAGGGGATGAAACTGACGATATCGCCTTCAGCCAGCGTCCTTCCTTCAAGGACCTCCACCAGCCCTTCGGCCCAGGCGGCACTACGCAGGACACCGGAGCTCTGGTTGCGATAAATGATGGCTCGACCATTTTCGATGCGTCCTCTCAAGAACTCGCGCCGATTGCCTGCCTTCGTCCAGACGAAACCGGCGGGCACCTGGAACTTGAGAGGCGACACCGCCTGAACACCTTGGCGACGCAACAGATAAGGCCGCGCCAACAGGGCGAAGGTCACCAGGGTCGAGGCAGGGTTTCCAGGCAGGCCAATCACCGGCACGCCGCGAAAATGCCCGAACGTCAGCGGTTTCCCCGGCTTGATGGCGAGCTTCCAGAGCGTCAACTCTCCTTCTTCACGCAACGCAATGCCCAGGAAATCCGCCTCCCCCACCGATACACCGCCCGTGGAAAGAATCAGGTCGACGTCCGATAGTTGAGCCAGGCAGGTGCGAGTCGTGGCCAGGTCATCAGGCAGGATACCCGCATCGACCACATCACAACCCAGGCGTTGCAACCAACCACAGAGCAATACGCGATTACTGTTATAAATCTGCCCCAGCCCCAGGGGCTGGCCGGGCTCTACCAGCTCATCACCTGTGGACAGCACAGCAACTCGCACCCTGCGTATCACGTCCAGCGATGCACGCCCCAAGGATGCCGCAAGCCCCAACTCAATCGGCCCCAGGCGAGTGCCGGCGCCGAGAACCTGCTCTCCAACGGTTGTTTCCTGTCCTTGGGGACGGATGTTCTGCCCGCAGGCCATGGGCTGGGTAAACCGCACCCGCTGGTCGTCTTCGACGATGACGTTTTCCTGCATCTCGACGCAATCGGCGCCCATCGGGATCGGCGCCCCCGTAAAGATCCGCGCACAGGTGCCAGCGGCAAGGGGGTCCGGAGATTGCCCGGCAAAAATCCGCTGGCTGATCACCAGCGGTGTTTCACCATCCCAGTCAGCCAGGCGCAAGGCGTAACCGTCCATGGCGCTGTTGGGCCATGGCGGGAGGTCGAGCGTCGAGACCAGATCCTCCGCCAGCACTCTTCCCTGGGCCTCGGCCAACGACACTCGCTCGTGCTGGACGATGGGCGTGGCGGCCGCCATCTCGAGCAAGCGCTCCAAGGCGACCTCGACGGCCATCAAGGCACCCGTCTTGCCCGGTTTACCCACGGGATTCACAAGGTGCCGCCTGTTTCAAATGGGCCACGAAATTGCACGGCCTATGCCGCGCGTCGAGCTGCTCGGCCAGGATTCCGTCCCATCCCGTGCGCACCGCATTGGTCGACCCGGGCAGGCAACATACCAGCGTCCCGTTGGCCAGGCCGGCCAGTGCCCGCGACTGGACAGTGGAGGTACCGATGTCCGCGACGGAAATCTGCCGGAACAGCTCGCCGAAACCATCGACCTGCTTGTCCAACAGACACGCAACGGCTTCCGGCGTGCTGTCACGCCCGGTAAAGCCGGTACCGCCAGTGATCAACACAACTTGCACGACATCGTCGGCGATCCAGGCGGCAACTTGCGCCCTGATCTTGTACAAATCATCTTTGAGCAACACCCGTGCCGCGAGGTTGTGCCCTGCCTCCCTGAGGCGATCGACAAAGACCTGGCCCGAGGTGTCGGTTTCCAGGGTACGGGTATCACTGACAGTCAGCACCGCGACATTGAGCGGCACGAAAGGTACATCAGCCTTGGCTTTCATAGGCTCGTCCAGTTGTAGGGGAAACAGCCTGGTGTTATATCACAGCGTCCCATTTTTTCGCCCGTGCGGAGACACCCGATGACCTCGAATAATGCCCTGCCACCTTGCTCCGTGCTGCTCCTCGCTGGCGGACGCGGTCAACGCATGGGTGGGCAGGACAAGGGCTTGCTGGAGTGGCGAGGTGAACCGTTGATTGCCCACCTTCATCGGCAAACCCGCACCCTGAGCGACGACCTGATCATTTCCTGCAACCGCAACCTGGAGCGCTACGCATCGTATGCCGACCAGTTGGTTCATGACGATGAAGGTGACTTTCCGGGCCCGCTGGCTGGAATCAGGGCTGGTCTCAAGGCAGCGAAGCATCCTTATCTGCTGGTGTTGCCGTGCGACGTACCGCAAATCGACTCGAGTCTGCTGGACAGCATGCGCGAAACGGCCAGCAAACATCCTGACAAACCACTGATGGTGCGTCACGGCGAACATTGGGAGCCGCTGCTTTGCATCATTCCCCGCGCCTTGTCAGCCACTTTCGAACAAGCCTGGAGCGATGGAGAACGCAGCCCCGGTCGCATCATGCGCACGCTGCAAGCAGTCGCCTTGCAATGCCCGTCCAACGATCCCCGACTGGCCAATCTCAACACGCCGGAACTCCTCGCCCAGCACAAAGGCGTGTCAGATTGACACTAGCCAGGAACTTGCGCGCGATGTATACGTCTGAAGGTCAGTAACTTGAAGAATCCATTTCGGAGAAACACCATGAACCAACGGACCCTCGCTACTTTCATGCTCGCGCTGGGCCTCGCCACTCTCGCCGGGTGTGCATCGCCAACAGTGATCACCTTGAATGACGGTCGCGAAATCCAGGCCGTCGACACGCCTAAATACGATGAAGAGAGCGGCTTCTACGAATTCGAGCAACTGGACGGCAAGCAGACTCGCGTGAACAAGGACCAGGTTCGTACCGTTAAAGATCTGTAATCTTCAACGTCACAGCCAGATACAGAAAAGCCCGCATTGATTGCGGGCTTTTTGTTGCCTGTCGAAAACGCAATGGCTACCACTGCAGCGTAATGTTGCTTTCAAAAAACCGATCCTGATTCGTGACCGGATCGAAGAAACGCAATTCTTGGGCCAGCAACTTGAGCGGATTGGAGTAGTCATCCTGGGCATCCCGAATCACATCGGGGTAGAACGGATCGTTACAGATAGGTGCGCCCAAGGCATTCATATGCACGCGCAACTGATGTTTTTTACCGGTGACCGGATACAGTCCATAGCGCCACAGGTCACCGTTTTTTTCCAGCACGTCGATGGCCGTCTCGGTATTGGGTGCGCCCGCCCCCTCCTGCATTCGGAAAAACGGCTCGCCATCGACCAACCGGCTCTCATGCACGCGGGGAAAACTCAATCCAGGCAACGCGGGCGCAATCGCCTGGTAGCTTTTTTCGATTCGGCGTGTCGGAAACAACGATTGATAGATCGAACGGGTCTGCGGGTTGGCTGAAAACAGCACAAGCCCGGCCGTGTGCCGATCAATACGGTGCAGGGGCACCAGATGCGGGTTATCCAGCCGACGGATCAATCGCCGCAACAAGGTCTGCTCGACATATTCGCCCGCCGGAGTGACAGGGAGATAATGCGGCTTGTCTGCCACCACCAGGTGCTCGTCGGCATAGAGGATCGACTCGAGCACTGGGATCGGTTTTTCATCGGGCACTTCACGAAAATAGTGGATGCGAAGGCCTTCACGGTATGGCAGATCGGCACGGATCGCCTTCCCCTCCCCGTCCAGCACCCGGCCCCGTGCAATCCGGTCCAGCCATTGCTCACGGCTGATCGCGCTGAAATGCTCGCAGAGGCATTCCAGCACAGTCTGCCAGGCACCGGGCGGCAGGTACAAAGTGCTGGCCTGCTGATGAGCTGCGGAAAACGATGAACCGGGCATTGAAGACTCTTTACCTTTTTGCTGGGGCCGGCATTATCCGACAGTCATCTACGCCAGCCCAGCGATACTCGGCTCAGGCGGAGACCGTTGTCCGCCTTGCAGCGGCTTCGGTGAATTCCTTCAACCAGCGCAGCACTTCGACCGCCTCCCAGCGCCCCGGATCGTACAAGGCATACAAGAGGCCCTGATATCCCACCACATCCAGTTGCTTGTGGTAGCCGGCGCGCTGGAACAGCGCTTCTATCTCGGCGAAACAGGTATTGAAGTGCAGCTTGTTGAAAGGTGTCTTGCCCTCCGTGACCAGACCGTCCAGACGCAACTCCAGTACCGCTTCGCGTACAACGTCCACGGACATCCGGTTCACGCTGTTTTTCAATTGCTCGACATTGACCAAGGGTTGCACTCCAGTAGCTGTATGGACATACAGTAACCGAAGAACACCCTTTCGCCAATGGCGGCATGCAGGTCCAGCCGATGGAAGGCGTCAACGCAGGAATGAAGCAACCCGGTCAGGATCGTCGAACGGCCAATCCAGTTCCGCACCCGTGTCGATCCTGCGCAACACGGGAATGCGCAGCCCGTAGGCTTCGGACAAGACATCGCTCTCGGCAATATCAACCAGTTCCACCAACAATCCATGTTCGACGAAAGGCATCAACACACCCTCGGCGACTTCACACAGATGGCAACCCAGGGTGCCGAACAGCTGGCATTCCGGTGTCATGGCAGGTACCCCAAAAAGACAGATCGCCATTCTAGGCCCGCCCCACGCAACCGTCGAGCCGGGTACCATGTCGCAGTTTGTTTCGGTAAAACGCTGACGCAAATCACTGAGCCCAAATGCTTTTCCAGTGATGCTCGGTGTTTTTTCTGTTCTACGCTGGGTCTCGTAAACCTTGAAACGGAGTTTCTCTTGTTCGCCAACCTGCTGATCATTCTCGCCTCGTCCCTGGTGGTCATTGCCCTGTTCAGGCGCCTGCGCCTGCCACCGGTGCTGGGCTATCTGTGCGTCGGCCTGGCTGTCGGGCCCACCGCGCTGGACTGGGTGAATGACAGCGAAGAGCTGCCAGACCTGGCCGAGCTTGGGGTGGTTTTCCTGTTGTTTTCGTTGGGGCTGGAGTTCTCGCTGTCGAAGATGCTCGAACTGCGTCGGGTCGTGTTTGGCCTTGGAAGCCTGCAAGTTCTCTGCTCAGCCGCGCTGCTGGGCGTGCTGCTGGCAGGCAGTGGCGCTCCGCTGGCGGCGGCACTGCTACTCGGCGCAGGACTGGCACTGTCTTCTACGGCCATTGTCAGCAAGGAGCTGTCCAGCCTGGGAGAGATCTTCAGCAGCCACGGCCAGAACGCGATCGGGGTGCTGCTGTTCCAGGACGTCGTCGCGGTATTGCTTTTGACCCTGGTGCCTGTGTTTGCAGGTAACAGTGACGACGCCTGGTATTGGGCGTTGCCCTTGACCCTGGGCAAGACGCTGGTGCTGTTCGGCGGCCTGTTGCTGGCCAGCCGGCTGCTGCTGCCGCGCCTGTTCCATGAAGTGGCGGCATCCCGCTCCGCCGAGCTCTTCGTTTTGCTGGCCCTGGTGATCGTGCTGCTCACGGCGTGGCTTACCCACCTGCTCGGCCTGTCACCGGCCCTGGGAGCGTTCCTGGCTGGGATGCTTTTGGGTGAAAGCCATTACCGGCACCAGATCGAGGCGGACATACGCCCGTTCCGCGACATCCTGCTCGGGTTGTTCTTCGTCAGCATCGGCATGCTGATCGACCTGCAATTGTTCATGGACGATGGCCTGCTGATCCTCGGATTGACCCTCGGCCTGATGACCATCAAGGGCTGCGTGGTGGCCGCACTGGTGAAATGGCGCGGCAGCGATGGCGAAACGGCCTGGCGCAGCGGCCTGGCCCTGGCCCAGGGTGGCGAGTTCTGTTTCGCCCTGATGGCCCTGATGCAACAGAACCACTTCATGCCCGCCGATATCGGTGGCCTGCTACTGGCCGCGACATTCTGCTCGATGCTGGTGACTCCATTATTCCTCCGCGCCGCGCCAGGCATAGCTGCCCGGCTGCACCGCAAACCCAACGAAGAAGCGCAACTGGAGCAGATCAGCGAACGCAATGCAGGCCTGTCAGGCCACGTGGTGATTTGCGGGTATGGTCGCGTCGGCCAGTCCATTGGGCGTTTCCTACGCCGCGAGGGGCTGGAATTCGTCGCCCTGGACGACGACCCGGTCATCATCCGGGAAGCCACTGCGGGCGAACATTGCGTGCATTATGGCGATTCACGCCGAGCGGACCTGCTTACCGCGGTCGGGCTCGGTCGCGCGCGATTGGTGGTGATCGCGGTGGACAAGACAGACATCGCGATGACGGTACTCAAGGAGGTCCGGCGGGTGAATTCGCACGTACCTGTCCTGGTGCGCACCCGCGACGACAGTCAACTGGCCGAATTGCAGGCCGCCGGAGCCACCGAAGTGGTCCCGGAACTGCTGGAGTCCAGCCTGATGCTGGCGTCCCACGCGCTGATCATGCTCGGGTTGCCTGAACAGCGAGTCCGGCATCATGTCGATCAAGTCCGCCACGAGCGTTATGGGCTCCTGCACGGATTTTATCCGGGCAACCAGGACAAGGAGCCGTGATACCGATCAGTCCAGGTTCACCGCGCCGATCTTGTGGATCGACAGGTCGGCGCCGTAATACTCTTCTTCCTGGGTCAGACGCAGCCCCAACAAAGCCTTGATCGCCCCGTACACCGCGAACCCGCCGATCAGCGCAATCCCCACGCCTAGTGCCGTACCGATCAGTTGGCTGGCCAGGCTCACCCCGCCCAGGCCGCCCAAGGCCTGCTGGCCAAAGATCCCGCAGGCGATACCGCCCCAGACACCGCATAGCCCATGCAACGGCCAGACACCCAGTACGTCGTCGATTCTCCATTTGCCCTGGGCCGCTGTGAAACACCACACAAACAGAGCGCCGGCAATCGCGCCGGTCGCCAGCGCTCCAATCGGATGCATCAAGTCGGAGCCCGCGCAAACCGCCACCAAGCCAGCCAACGGTCCGTTGTGCAGGAAGCCCGGGTCGTTGCGCCCGACAATCAACGCCGCCACGGTCCCGCCCACCATCGCCATCAAGGAATTGACCGCCACCAACCCGCTCACACCGGGCAAGGTCTGGGCGCTCATCACGTTGAAGCCGAACCAGCCGACGATCAGGATCCACGAACCCAACGCCAGGAACGGAATGCTCGACGGGGCGAATGCCACCAGTCGCCCGTCCCGGTAGCGCCCGTTACGCGGTCCGAGCAGAAGGACAGCGGCCAACGCCAGCCAGCCACCCATGGCATGAACCACCACGGAACCGGCAAAGTCGTGGAAACCGGCGCCGAAATGGCTCTGCAGCCAAGCTTGCAAGCCGAAGTTGCCGTTCCAGGCCACGCCTTCGAAAAAGGGATAGACAAACGCCACGATCAGCACCGTGGCGCACAGTTGCGGCGCGAAGCGAGCTCGCTCGGCTATTCCACCGGAGATAATGGCCGGGATCGCAGCGGCAAATGTCAGCAAGAAGAAAAACTTCACCAGGCCATAGCCGTGGTCCGCAGCAAGGGCCGCCGCCGGTTGCACAAACGTCACGCCATAGGAAACCCAATAACCGATGAAAAAATAGGCCAGGGTCGAGACAGCAAAATCACTGAGGATCTTTGATAGCGCGTTGACCTGGTTTTTTTGCCGGACCGTCCCGACTTCCAGGAACGCAAACCCGGCATGCATGGCCAAGACCATGACAGCACCAAGCAGGATGAACAGCGTGTTGGAACTATGGACCAGACTGTCCACGGCGCTTTGCATATTTTCCATGGTGATTGGCAGACCTGAAAAAGTTGAAAAAGCACCGAAGCGGTTCATTTCGCGCCATCAGCGCACCAAATTAAAACAATCCGCCAGCCTGTCGAAGGCGGTCGAACCGCTTTGGTGCATGACAATGAGCGAACCGATGCCCTGCTTCGTCGTGCTTTGCGTTTTTTGATTTTCTGGATCAAGGTTTTAGGGCGCTCGCCCAGCTTCAGCGCACTGGCGCAGGCTCACGCACCAGTACATGGCAAAAAGCCGAGCAAAAGTTGTACCAGTCAGTTTCACTGAACCTTCCTGCATGGCTCATACTCGAACGCTTCAGACGTCACCTACGGAGATCCACCCATGGCCAGAACCCAGGCAAAGACTGCTCAAGAAACGCTGATGGAAGACTTTCAGACGCTGGTCAGCGATACCGAGCGACTGCTGGATCACACCGCGACGCTGGCGGGCGACCAGGCTGACGAACTGCGCAGCCAGATCCACGAAACCCTGCTGCGCGCCCGCGAGACGCTCAAGCTGACCGAAGAATCCGTGCGCGAGCGCGGCCAGGCCGCCGTGATCGCCACCGAAGAATATGTACAGGCCAATCCCTGGCAATCGGTTGGTATTGCCGCAGGCGTTGGCTTTTTGATCGGATTGCTGGCGACACGGCGCTAATGATGGGTATCGACGAATCCGGCTCGCCCGAAACGGGCACAAGACCTACCGCACGACGCCTGGGCGCGGCGTTCCTCGGCTTGCTGCACAGCCACGTCGAATTGTTCGGCATCGAATTGCAGGAACAGAAGGCCCGTACCGTCAGCCTGTTGCTATTTGCCGGCCTGGCGCTGGTTTTTGCCTTGCTGCTGCTGGTTGGCCTGTCGGCACTCGTGCTGATTCTGGTGTGGGACACCTACCGCCTGGCGGGGATCATTGGCCTTTGCCTGTTCTACCTGCTGGCGGCATTGTTCTGCGGGCTTCGGCTCAAGGCTGCGATCTACGACGAATCCTCACCTTTCCACGCCACTCTCGAAGAATTGGCCAATGACCGGGAGCGCCTGTTGCCATGAGCCTGCCCGATATTCCTCAAGCCCGTACCCGACAGGAGATGCGCAAGGCGCTGGTGCGTTTGCGCATGGAGATGCACCGCCAGGAAATTCGCCAGGAAACGCGGCAACTGCTGCACCCGCTGCAACGGGTGCGGGGGTTTACGCAAAGTTGGCATGAGGGCTTCGGGCTCAAGCATGCCTCGCTTTGGGGCGTGGCCGCGGTCACCTTGCTGGGTTTCCTCGGCGGCAAGCGAACCCGGCGCGGGCGCTCCGGGGGCTTGTCGCGCCTGATCCGGCTGGCAACGACGTTGCTTCCGCTGATCAAGCTCGCCAAGAGTACGCGTAAACCCTGATGCTGCTCGACGGGCCCTTCTCATCGAACGGCCCGCTTCGACTGTCAATGCAACACCCTGGCACAACTGATCGCAGCCCTCAGGCCTTGCAGGACACCGCGCGAACCGGGAAGCTAGGGCATCGACTCAACAAACGGAGCAACCGGCCTTGGATTGGCACACCCTGCTGACTCGCGAACGCCTGGGAAAAACGCTGCACAGTCCGGAAGAACTGGGCCGCAGTCCATTTCACAAAGACCATGACCGCATTATCTTCTCCGGTGCATTCCGTCGCCTTGGGCGCAAGACCCAGGTGCACCCGGTGTCCAGCAACGATCATATCCATACGCGCCTGACCCATTCGCTCGAGGTCAGCTGCGTCGGTCGTTCGCTCGGCATGCGCGTCGGAGAGACCATCCGCAGCGCCCTGCCAGACTGGTGTGAACCCAGCGACCTGGGCATGGTCGTGCAATCGGCCTGCCTGGCCCACGATATCGGCAACCCGCCGTTCGGTCATTCCGGCGAGGACGCCATCCGCTATTGGTTCCAACAGGCCGCAGGGCGTGGCTGGCTTGATGCGATGAGCGAGGCCGAGCGTAACGACTTCCTCAATTTC
Organism: Pseudomonas sp. HB05; assembly: GCF_016756915.1. Lineage (NCBI taxonomy): Bacteria > Pseudomonadati > Pseudomonadota > Gammaproteobacteria > Pseudomonadales > Pseudomonadaceae > Pseudomonas > Pseudomonas sp. HB05. Next base: position 230,189 of record NZ_JAESPG010000005.1, on the reverse strand, counting down.
GAAGGCAACGCCCAGGGATTCCGGGTTCTCACCCAGCTTGAATATCATCAGTTCGACGGTGGCACCCGGCTCACCTATGCAACCTTGGGCACCTACCTGAAATACCCTTGGACAGCCCGTCACGCCGACTCACTGGGCTACAAGAAGCACAAGTTCGGCTGCTATCAGAGCGAATTGCCGCTTCTGGAGCAAATCGCCCACAAACTTGGCCTGCCGCAGATCGAAGATCAGCGCTGGGCAAGGCATCCGCTGGTCTACCTGATGGAGGCCGCCGATGACATCTGTTACGCGCTGATCGACCTGGAAGACGGCGTGGAAATGGACCTGCTGGAATATTCGCAGGTGGAATCGCTGCTGCTGGACCTGGTCGGAGACGATCTGCCGGAAACCTATCGCCAGCTTGGACCATTGGATTCCAGGCGGCGAAAGCTGGCTATCCTGCGCGGCAAGGCCATCGAACACCTGACCAACGCCGCCGCCCGTGCGTTCGTCGAACAACAGGATGCGCTGCTTGCCGGCACACTGCAGGGCGACCTCGTGGAACACATGCACGGGCCGGCCAAGCGCTGCGTGTTGAATGCCAAGGACATGGCCCGCAAGAAAATATTCCAGGACAAGCGCAAGACGCTCAACGAGATCGGTGCCTACACCACGCTGGAAATCCTGCTCAACGGTTTTTGCGGCGCCGCCCTGGAACAACACGGTGGTCGAACGCCCTCATTCAAGAATCGCCGAATCCTCGATTTGCTGGGCAACAACGCCCCCGATCCTGACGGGCCGCTGCATGGCGCTTTCCTGCGGATGATTGATTTCATCGCAGGCATGACCGACAGCTATGCCAGCGAAATGGCCCAGGAAATGACGGGGCGCACCCGCCAGTGAACTGACCCGGCAACGACCGGAATCCTGCGGGAGCGAGCGGCTGCGCTCCCGCAATCGGTGGTTTGACTGCTTCTTCAATAAACATTTTCCAATGGCTTGGAAAACGCTGGCGAGTGGCTGGAAATAGCTGAAAACTGCAGCCCTGCTTAGTTTCACAACTTGAAAATACATACACAAGCTAGAAGATAAACATCCCCTTCCCACGCTACCCGCCTACTAATTGGCTAAGTACATCGTGGTATCTCGCGTCTTTTTTTGTAGGAAAGTTCTGAAATTGATCACGCGTGCCCCGTCTCCTCGTACGAGCTGGCCTTAACTGGGCTAAGGTGCGCGCTTTATTTAAGCTTGCAGGGGACTTTATTCATGAACTCCGTTTTCATTGTCGACGATCATCCGGTCATCCGCCTCGCCGTTCGAATGCTGCTGGAGCATGAAGGTTATAAAGTCGTAGGGGAAACTGACAACGGCGTCGATGCGATGCAAATGGTGCGCGAGTGCATGCCCGACTTGGTCATCCTGGATATCAGCATTCCCAAACTTGACGGACTGGAAATTCTTTCACGCTTCAATGCCATGACCACGCCGCTCAAGACATTGGTGCTGACGGCTCAATCCCCTACGCTCTTTGGCATTCGCTGCATGCAATCCGGCGCCTCCGGCTACGTTTGCAAACAGGAAGATCTCAGCGAACTCGTCAGCGCAATAAAAGCCGTACTGTCCGGCTATAACTATTTTCCCAGCCAGGCGCTGACGCCCGTCGCTCATGACGATCCCCGCAGTATCGAGCTGGATCTTTTCAAGAGTGTCAATGACCGCGAGTTGATGGTTCTGCAACTTTTTGCCCAAGGCCGCACCAACAAGGAAATAGCCAAGGGCATGTTCCTGAGCAATAAAACAGTCAGCACCTATAAAAAACGGCTCATGCAAAAACTTAAAGTTAAGTCGTTGGTAGACCTGATTGAAATGGCAAAGCGAAACTCGCTGGTGTGAGAAACAATCGGATGTTCAATCGCATAAGCAACTATCTTCTGCTGTTAGGCGCAGGGTTATATGCGCAGATGCTCATGGCGACGCCGAATATGCCCCAGCGCTACGCGCTATTGAGTCGCGCGACGACGGATCCTATCGAAATCCGTCTCGACGAGACCCAACGAACCTGGCTGCAAGGTCGCCAGGAATTGGTCCTCGGAACTTCCGCGCCGGATTACCCGCCCTTCGACCTTTCCACCAGCGGGCGCGACTATGAAGGCATGACCGCCGATTATGCGGGCCTCATCGCCAAAGCGACCGGCCTGCCAATGAAAGTCCTGCGCTTCGCCTCCCGCGAGGCGGCCATTACCGCGCTCAAGCAGGGGCAAATCGACCTGCTCGGCAGTGCCAACGGTTTCGAAGCCCGAACCACCGGCATCGTCCTGTCGACTCCCTATGCCGTGGATCAACCGGTCCTGGTCACCCGGACGAGTGAAAACCGGCCCCTGACCGACGATCTCGAAGGGCTGCGGTTGAGCATGGTCTATCACTACCTGCCCCTGCACGAAATCGAAAAGCTGTACCCCAAAGCGTCTGTCATCGCCTACCCCTCCTACCAGAACGCCATCAACGCAGTCGCCTTCGGGCAGGCCGATGTATTTCTCGGCGACACCATTTCCACCCATTACATGATCAACAAGGGGTACTTGGGCAACATCCGCATGGCCAGCTTCGCCAAACATGAGTCGTCCGGATTCGCCTTCGCGCTGCGACACGACGACACCCGATTGCTGGACATCATCAACGCCACGCTCAACCAGACCCCCATCGCTGAACAAGCGGCAATTTCCAAGCGCTGGAGTGCCGGCAGCGATCTGTACCTCACGGATCACAAGATACAACTGACCGACCGCGAACAGCGCTGGCTGGCCCAGCACCCCACAGTCCGAGTGGCCGTGAACGAAACGTTCGCCCCGTTTACCTTTTTCGATCCGGACGGCGATTTTCGCGGCATCAGCGCCGACTTGCTGGAACGGGTCAGGCTGCGTACCGGCCTGCGCCTGGACATCCAGCGCCACGGGACAGACGACGGCATGATCGCCGCAGTCCTGAACGGCCAGGCGGACGTCATTGCCGCGCTCTCGCCCAGCCGCGAACGGCAACGACTGCTGAGATTCAGCCGTCCCTACATGGACAGTTCCTTCGTCCTGTTGACGCGCAAGCAGTCCGATACCCCGGCGACACTGGACCAGTTCGCGGGCAAGCGCCTGGCGATCGCCAAAGGCAACCCCGTCATCGATTGGCTACGCAGCCAGTACCCGGGCCTGCAAATAATCGAAACCATCGACTCGCTGCACGCCGTCCAGTTAGTCGCCCAAGGGCAAGCCGATGGCAGCGTGAACTCCCTGGTCATGGCCAATTACTTCATGTCCTCCCATACCTTGCGGGACACCTTGCAAATCAGCAGCACCGTGGGCACCCAGCAGGCAATGTTTTCCCTGGCCGTTGGAAAAAATGCCACGGAGCTCAATTCCATCCTCGACAAAGCCTTGACCAGCATCGACCCGGACGAGTTGGGCGTCATCAACAACCGTTGGCGTGGCTACGTCCCGGCGTCGGAAGTGGCCTGGCGCACCTATAACCGCGTGTTCCTGCAGGTCGCCGCAGGCGCTGGCCTGTTACTCCTGCTCTCCCTGGCCTGGAATGCCTACATGCAGCGCCAGATCAGGCAACGTCAGCAGGCAGAGCTGGCGCTCAATGACCAGCTGGAATTCATGCACGCCCTGCTCAACGGCACGCCCCACCCGATCTATGTGCGGGACCGCAACGGTTTCCTGCAAAGCTGCAACGACAGCTACCTTGAAACATTCAATGCAAGACGCGAGGACGTCATCGGCAAGAACGTCATGCCCGGCGCCATGAGCAACGCCTTCGAGGCGCAGGAATACCAGGCGGACTATCAACGGGTGATGACCGAAGGCATTCCCCTGATCGTTGATCGGCCGCTGCACATCGGTGACAGGAAGCTCACGATCTACCACTGGATCCTCCCCTACCGAAATTCGGCCGCTCAAGTACAAGGCATCATCGGCGGCTGGATCGATATCAGCGAACGGCGAGAGTTGTTCGACGAATTGCGTGCCGCCAAGGAGCAGGCCGAGAATGCCAACCGGGCCAAAAGTACCTTCCTGGCGACCATGAGCCATGAGATCCGCACGCCGATGAACGCCGTGATCGGCATACTCGAGCTCGCCCTCAAGCACGCCGACAAAGGCCAGGTGGACCGCTCGGCAATAGAGGTCGCGTACGAGTCGGCCTCCGGCATGCTGGAGCTGATCGGCGATATCCTCGACATCGCCCGTATCGAATCAGGCCATCTGAGCCTGGCGCCCGAACGTGTCGACCTGAGAGCCCTCTTGCAGTCGGTCATTCGCGTGTTCGCGGGATTGGCCCGGCAGAAAAACCTGGCGTTGTCATTGCACTTCGAGCCTGCCGAAGGCAATCCGAACGTGCACATCGACCCATTGCGATTCAAGCAGGTCATCTCGAACCTGATCAGCAACGCCCTGAAATTCACCGAGCAAGGAGAGGTCAAGGTGAGCGTGAAGCTGTCGCCAACCGTCCACGAAGAAACGCTGCACATGCAACTGGAGGTCAGCGACAGCGGCATCGGTATCAGCCCGGCGGACCTGGGGCGGCTGTTCGAGCCGTTTGCCCAGGCCGATAACAGCAGCCGGATGGCGCGCAAGGGCGCAGGCCTGGGCCTGGTGATCAGCCGTCACCTCTGTCGGATGATGGGGGGCGATCTGCGGATGGACAGCCAGCCAGGCGTTGGCACCCAGGTCCGGGTCTCCTTGCAATTGACCGCCTTGCCCGGTGCTCCGGCGCACCCTGAGGCCGAACCCATGGTCGAAACCGCCGCCTGTGCATTGAGCGTCCTGGTCGTGGACGATCATCCGGCGAATCGCCTGCTGATGTCCCAGCAATTGGAATACCTCGGCCATCACCACCACCTCAGCCACGACGGCGAGCAAGGGCTCAAGGCCTGGCTGGACGGGGATTTCGACCTGGTGATCGCTGATTGCAACATGCCCATCATGAGCGGCTACGAACTCGCCAGGGCGATCCGTCTGCGCGAGACGGAACATCAGCTACCGCCCTGCACCATCCTGGGATTCACGGCCAACGCACAACCCGAGGAAAGACAGCGTTGCAAGGATGCCGGCATGAACGATTGCCTGTTCAAGCCGATCAGTCTGAGCGCGCTGAATCAATGGATGAACCAGATCAAACCCGCCAAGCGTCCCCACGCATTCAACGCGCAATGCCTGCACGCCCTGACCGGAGGCAACCCCGTGTCGACGCGACGCTTGCTGGCGGAACTGCTCAGCAGCAACCGTTCGGACCGGCAGGAGTTGCTTGACGCCGCTGAAAACGGAGACAGGCGAGCATTGGCCGAGACAGCCCATAAAATCAAAGGCGTCGCCCGCATCGTACAGGCGACTTCGTTGGTTCAACTCTGCGAGGCATTGGAGCTGGCCTGTCATCAGGCACCAGAACGAATCGAAGGGCATGCCCAGGCCCTCGAACAGGCAATGACAGAACTGGAGCAGGCCCTGCAAACGGAGATCATCAAGGCAGAATAACCCAGTGTTTACTATGCTGTTCGCTCAGCAGTGCGTAGCGGGGGCGATCCCCCCGAACACTTGGAGTGACGGAAATGCCCAGCGCACCGCGTCCGGAAAAACGCCGGTTTCCCCTGCACGTCCATATCAGCCTGATGTTCACGCTGCTCTTGCTCCTGACGGGCGTGGTGCTGGGTATATTCAATTACCAGCAAACCACCCAGATCATCCTGTCCAGCAGCGAAAAACTGTTCAATCGCGTCGAACAGGATGTGCGCGTGGACCTGTACGACACCTACGAACCGATCCGTCATCTGTTGGGCCTGCTGGCTGATTACCCGGCCACCCGCGAGCCCCGGATGGCGGAACGATTGGCCCTGCTCGCGCCTTTCAGCCGGGCACTGAGGGACAACCCGAACCTGGCGTCGTTGTACCTGGGCGATCGCAATGGCGACTTTCTGATGGTTCGGCCATTACGCACCGGGACCTTGAGAACCGCCCTCAAGGCCCCGGCCGACGCGACGTATCAGGTCTGGACCGTGGAACGTACGAGCGATGGCCAGGTTCACTCCCGATCGCTGTTCTATGACCAGGCCCTGACGCTCGTCGGCCAGCAAGACAATCCCGACGAAACCTTTGATCCACGCAGCCGGGGCTGGTTTCGCAGCGCAATGGAAACGGCGGAGCAGATTACAACCGAGCCCTATGTGTTCTTTTCCACCCGGAACATCGGCACGACCCTCGCCCGCCGCAGCGGCGAGCGTGCGGTCATCGGTGCCGACCTGACCCTGGCCGCCCTGTCCCAGACGCTGGCCAAGCACAAGGTCACCCCTGGCACCGAGATCGTCCTGCTCGACCCTCAAGGCAACGCGGTGGGCTATCCAGACAGCGGCCGACTGATCGTTGATACGGAATCATCAAGGCTGATCAAGGCCCGCGACCTGAACCCGGCGATTGCCGCCGCGCTCGATGAAAACAGCGACACGCCGCGCCTGGAGGCGGCGGGTCGCCAATGGATCGTTTCCCGCAGCCACATGCAGGAGGGCGGGCCACAAGGCCTGGAACTGGCGTTGCTGGTGCCGGAAGACGAGTTATTGGCCGATGCCTATCGCATGCGCTGGCAAGGCGCCCTGATTACCCTCGCCACCTTGCTGCTGTGCTTGCCCTTGGGCTGGCTGACCTCAAGGATCCTGGTCAAGCCGTTACGGTCCTTGGTGCAGGAGGCCGATGCGATTCGCAGCTTCGACTTCGATTACCCGGCGTCCCGTCGCTCCCCGGTGCTGGAAGTCGATCAGTTGGGCGTTTCCATGGCCCGCATGAAAGAGACCCTGGCGAGCTTTTTCGAGATCACCGCCAGCCTGCGTGCCGAAACCCGCTTCGCCCCGCTTTTGGAACGGGTGCTGTTCGAGACCGTGAAAATCGGCCAGGCCCAGGCTGGGCTGATCTATCTGCGCGAAAACGATGGCGAGCAAGTCAAGCCGTATGGACTGGTCATCGACGGAACCCCTCGGGACCTGCAAACGCTCGAACTGCAAAGCTATACGCTGAATGCTCCGAGCGGCCCCCATTGGTTTCAACGATTGACTGTCGCGGAAACACTGGTGTGCTCCCTTGGCTTCGAACAGGCCGGCGATCTGCGCGGTGTGCTGCTGGCGATGGACGCACCACGCGTCCACCTGATCGGCATTCATCTGCGCAACCGTCACCAGGAAACCGTCGGCGTGCTGGTGCTGTTGATCAGCGACAGCGGCACCGACGCCGACCTGGAAAAACTCCAGCCAGACCGCATCGCGTTCCTGCAGGCCGTCTCCGGCGCCGCGACGGTGAGCATCGAAAGCCAGCGCTTGCAAGCCAGGCAGAAGCAACTGCTGGACTCGTTCATTCAACTGCTCGCCGGCGCGATCGATGCAAAGAGCCCTTACACCGGCGGCCATTGCCAGCGAGTGCCCGCGCTGACGCTGATGCTCGCCCAAGCGGCAGCCGCCAGCCAGGCGCCTGCGTTCGAAGGGTATCGACCGACGGAAGACGAATGGGAGGCGCTGCACATAGCGGCCTGGCTGCACGACTGTGGCAAGGTCACTACGCCTGAGTACGTGGTGGACAAAGCCACCAAGCTGGAAACCTTGAACGACCGCATCCATGAGGTCCGTACCCGCTTCGAAGTCCTCAAGCGCGATGCCTGGATCGATTACTGGCAGGCGCTGGCAAGCGGTGGCGAAGCGTCATCCCTGGACCGGCACCGCGATGCGGCATTGGCGGCCCTGGATGATGACTTCGCCTTCGTCGCACGTTGCAACCTGGGCTCCGAAGCCATGGCCGACGATGACCTGCAACGCCTGCAACACATCGCCCAGCGCACCTGGACCCGCACCCTGGATGATCGCCTGGGTGTTTCCTGGGAGGAAAACCGCCGCCAGGCACGCGTCCCCAAACCGACGCTGCCCGTCACCGAATCATTGTTGGCGGACAAACCCGAACACCTGTTCGAGCGGCATGAGGCCGAGCTGATTCCGGCGGACAATCCGTGGGGCTTCCAGCTCGACGTGCCCACCTGGAAATACAACCGCGGCGAACTCTACAACCTCTGCGTCACGCGCGGCACGCTGACCCGCGAAGAGCGTTATGTGATCAATCACCACATGGTCCAGACCATCCTGATGCTCAGCCAGTTGCCCTTCCCCAGCCACTTGGAAAACGTCGCGGAGATCGCCGGCGGCCATCACGAGAAAATGGACGGCACCGGTTATCCCAAGCGACTCAAGCGCGAACAGATGAGCCTGCCGGCTCGAATGATGGCAATCGCCGATATCTTCGAAGCCCTGACAGCGGCCGACCGACCATATAAAAAAGCCAAGAAACTGAGCGAGGCCCTGGGCATCATGGCCACCATGTGCCGTGACGCCCATATCGATTGCGAGCTCTTCAAGCTGTTCATCGACGAGCGGATCTACTTGCGTTACGCCGAGGAATATCTTGATCCGCGCCAGATCGATGATATCGATCCGGGCAGCCTGTTGGCCAAGGCAGGATTGAACGCGTGATCAGCACTCGGTCAAACGCAGGAATATCGCCGCCAATTGCTCGATGCCGGCCTGGTCATGCTCGGTAAAACGCGCCAGTTTCGGACTGTCCAGGTCGAGCACGCCGATCAGCCGCCCGTCCTTGACCAGCGGCACGACCAATTCGCTGTTCGAGGCGCTGTCGCAGGCGATGTGCCCGGGGAAGGCGTGGACATCTTCGACGCGCTGGGTCTGGAGCGTCGCGGCGGCGGCACCACACACGCCGCGACCGAAGGGAATCCGTACACAGGCGATCTGCCCCTGGAACGGGCCCAGCACCAGTTCTTCGTTGCGATTAAGGTAAAAACCGGCCCAGTTCAAGTCGTCCAGCTGATTGAACAGGAACGCCGAGAACTGCGCCGCGTTGGCGATGAAATCGCGCTCATCCGCCAGCAACGATTGCAGCTGCGCCGACAGCAGTCCGTAGCCTTCGAGACCTGCGCCGGTGTTCGTCAAATCGATCATGCGTTGTGCTCCAGAAGCTTGAGGCCCACCCAATAACGGGCAAATTGATAGGCGCACCGTCCATTGCGGTTGCCGCGCCCGGTCGCCCAGCGGACCGCCTCTATGTCCAACGCTTCGTCACGTTGCCAGGCCAGCCCGGCCTTGGCGGCGAGTGTGCCGATCCAGTGCTCTACCACGTCGAGGAAATGCTCTTGGGTAAAGGGATAGAACGACAACCACAAGCCGAAACGGTCGGACAAGGCGATCTTGTCTTCGACGGCCTCGCTGGGGTGAAGCTCGCCGTCGACCCGCTTCCAGTTCTCGTTGTCGCTTTCCTTTTCAGGCACCAGGTGACGCCGGTTGGACGTCGCATACAGCAGCACGTTATCCGGCGCCTGTTCGAGGGAACCGTCCAATACGCTCTTGAGGACGCGATAATCGCCTTCACCGGACTCGAACGACAGATCGTCGCAGAACACCACGAAGCGCTGGGGCAACTGGGCGACCTGTTCGACCACCCGGGGCAGATCGGCCAGGTGATCACGCTCGATCTCGATCAGCCGCAGGCCATGCCCGGCGTGTTCAGCCAGCAAGGCTCGTATCAGGGAGGACTTGCCCGTGCCACGCGATCCCCACAGCAGCGCATGGTTGGCTGGCATGCCGTCGATGAACTGCCGGGTATTGCGGCCCAACTGCTCAACCTGGCGATCCACGCCAATCAGGTCCGACAACCGCATATCGAGACTGACTTCAAGCGGCAGCAGGAAACCGCTGCGCCCGTCACGCTGCCAGCGCGCGGCCAGGGTCTGCGTCCAATCGATGGCGGGCCGTGGCGCCGGCAAGAACGGCTCTATGCGAGCCAGCACCGCATCGGCGCGGTCAAGAAAAGCAATTAATCGAGCGTCCACGTCTTCTCCTCGGACAGGTTCACGGTAATGATGACGCTACAGCGACGAAACGACGAAGCCGATGGCGGGTCTGTTTCACACGACACTACTCACCGGTCGCACCGGTATTCAGAGATGATCAGCTATGCTTGACCGGCGAAGGGAAACGTAAGTGGTTCACCATTCCATGGATATCAGGTTCACCCAACGGCTGTCGTACAAGCAGGCCCGACTGACCGTCCTGGTGGGTTTCGTGCTGGGCACGTTGTTAAGCCTGGTGCAGATCGGCATCGATTATGCCAGCGAAGACGCGTCGATCAACCGTGAAATCCTGTCCCTGTTGGAAATCAGCCACAACCCGGCATCGCGCATCGCCTATAACATTGACGCCGAACTCGCCCAGGAACTGGCCTTGGGCCTGTTGCGTTCACCGGCCATCATTGGCGCCGAACTGATCGATAACAACAATACGGTGCTGGCGAGCGTCAAGCGCCCTGAACTGCAAAGCAACTACCGCTTTATCAGCGACTTTCTTTTCGGCGCCCAACGCCAGTTCGAAGACCGACTCTATTTGAACCATCTGCCTGACGAGTCCCTGGGTATCCTGCGACTGGATGTCGATACGTATTCCTTCGGCAGTCGCTTCCTGCGCCGGGCCGAGGTCACCCTGCTCAACGGTTTCGCCCGCAGCCTGATCCTGACCGGCCTGCTGCTCGCCTTGTTCTACGTCATGCTGACCAAGCCACTGGTACGGGTCATCCGCGAGCTGAGCAGCCGCGACCCGAGCAGCAGCGAGCAAAGTCCCCTGGAATGCCCTACCGGCCACCAATACGACGAAATCGGCGTGCTGGTGTCGGTTGCCAACCAGCAGTTTGAAAACATCTCGACCGAAATACAGCAACGGCGCACGGCTGAAAATCGCCTCACCGATTACCTGGCGCAACTGGAAAACATCGTTTCGGCGCGCACCGCCGAGCTCAAGGCCATCAATGCCCGCCTCAGCCAGTCCAACGATGAACTGGAGATTGCCCGGCGTACCGCCCTGGACATGGCCGAAGCCCGCTCCGCGTTCCTGGCCAACATGAGCCATGAAATCCGAACGCCACTCAACGGACTGCTCGGGATGATCGCGTTGTCCCTGGACGGTCCATTGACCGCCGAACAACAGCAACAGCTCTCGATTGCCCATGACTCGGGCAAGGTATTGGTGGAGCTGCTCAACGATATCCTCGACCTGTCCAAGTTCGACGCCGGCCAACTGGAACTCGAACGCATACCGTTCGACCTCGGCTCGCTGATCGAGGACACCGCCAACCTGCTGTCACAAAATGCCGCGCCGAGCGTCGAACTGGCGTGCCTGATCGAACCGCAGTTCCCCGCCCAGGTATTGGGCGATCCGACCCGCGTTCGCCAGATCGTCAGCAACCTGCTGTCCAACGCCTTGAAGTTCACCCGCTTCGGCCGGGTCGACGTGCGCTTGAGCCAACACGAAGGCGGCGTGCGGATCGAGGTCTGCGACACGGGCATCGGCATACCCCAGGAAGCCCAGGCACGGATCCTCCAGCCGTTCACCCAGGCTGGCGCCGGCATCACGCGCCAGTTCGGCGGCACCGGGCTCGGGCTGGCACTGACCTACAACCTCTGTGAAGCCATGCAAGGCCGGTTGACGATCAGCTCCGAGGCAGGCTTCGGCAGCCAATTCTGCGCAGACCTGCCACTGCCTTGTCACACGCCCGCAGCGCCCATCGAGCCCTTGCGTGGCAATGTCGTCGCCATTACCACTGCCAATAGCGGATTGGCCGAATTGTTGGGAATGCTGGTGCCCGGCTGGGGATTGGACTATGTACAACGTTCCGTGGATGACGGGCTGCTGGGGCTCAAGCCCGACATCCTGATCACCGATTGCCCGGAATGCCTGTTCAATCTGCGGCCGACTTTCGCGGCGCCGATCCTGCTGGTGACAGCCTACGGCAGCTTCATGCCCAGCGAAGAGGCGGCCGCCCTCGCCCCCTTGCTGCAACAAGCCCGGCCGCTGGCGCGCCATGCGCTTTATCAGATATTGCGGCGCGCCCTGCAAAGCGAGGCGACCACCATCAACGACGCGCAGATCGAAGCGCTGGCGCCTTCGCGCCGCGGGCGAGTGCTGTTGGTGGAAGACAACCCCGTCAACCAATTGGTGGCCAAGGGCATGCTGGTGAAACTGGGCTGCGAGGTCGTCGTCGCGGCCCACGGCATCGAGGCCCTTGACCAGCTCGAACAGCAGGATTTCGATCTGGTGTTGATGGACTGCAACATGCCGGTCATGGACGGTTATGAAGCCAGCCGGCAGATTCGTCGCAGCGGGCGCTGGCTAAACCTGCCAATTGTCGCGCTGACTGCCAATGCGATGCCCGAGGAACGCGAACGCTGCCGCGCCGCCGGCATGAGCGATTATCTGTCCAAGCCGTTCCGACGCGAAGAGCTCGCGGCATTGTTGGATCAGTGGGTGCCCACTACGTCAGCGCTTTGATCTGGGCCAACAAATGATCCAGGCTGTCTCGCAGGTCCCCTACGCGATCCAGGTCGATGCCGCTGTCGCAGAGCAGACGGGCCTTGAGCGGGCCGACCTGCTCGCGCAAGGCCTTTCCGCTGTCCGACAGGCTCAAATGAACCTCGCGTTCATCACGGGCTGAACGCTGGCGCTGGACCAACTCAAGTTGCTCCAAACGCTTGAGCAACGGCGTCAGCGTGCCGGAATCAAGCAGTAGACGCTCCCCCAGTGCCTTGACCGTGGGTTGTTCCGGAGCGTTTTCCTGCCATTCCCACAGCACCAGCATCGCCAGATACTGCGGGTAGGTCAGGCCGAGCTGATCCAGCATCGGCTTGTAGCCGCGAATCACCGCCCGCGACGCGGCATACAGCTTGAAGCACAGCTGGCTGTCGAGCTTCAGCGAATCGACTGACAGATCGTTCATTTGAGCAGGGCTTCGATCTCGGCGGTGAGGTCCTGGGGCTTGGTGGTCGGGGCGAAGCGCTTGACCACCTGGCCATCCTTGCCGATCAGGAACTTGGTGAAATTCCATTTGATGCCTTTGGACCCCAGCACGCCAGGCGCCCGCTGCTTGAGCTGGACGAACAGCGGATGGGCATTGGCACCGTTGACCTCGATTTTCTTGAACAATGGAAAGCTCACGCCGAAGTTGAGTTCGCAAAACTCGGAAATCGCCCCCTCATTGCCCGGCTCCTGCTTGCCAAATTGGTTGCAGGGAAAGCCCAGCACCACCAGCCCCCGGTCCTTGTAGGACTGCCACAACGCCTCGAGCCCTTTGTATTGCGGGGTGAAGCCGCACTGGCTGGCGGTATTGACCACCAGCACAGCCTTGCCGGCGAAATCGGCGAGAGTCTTTTGCTCGCCCTTGATGGTGGTGCACGGGATGCTCAGCAGATTGTCGGTCATGGGGGGCGGCTCCTGAAGAAGTTAGGACGCCGAAGATAGCGAGCAATTAAATTGTGTGCAATTTAATTATCGGGACACACCGACGTGCCGAGAGGCTTTTGTGGCGAGGGAGCTTGCTCCCGCTCGACGGCGCAGCCGTCGTAACCCCCGGCGGACGCGGTCTGTCTGGGCAAACTCCGGCAAATCGGTTTTGGGGCGGCTGCGCCGCCCAGCGGGAGCAAGCTCCCTCGCCACAAAGGACCGCGCAGAATTTTACTCGCGTGGCACGAGATCCAGGCACACCGAGTTGATGCAGTAACGCAGCCCGGTCGGCGGCGGGCCGTCCGGGAAGACATGCCCCAGGTGCGCATCGCATCTGGCGCAGACCACCTCGGTGCGGATCATGCCATGGCTCACATCCCGCACTTCCACCACCGCGCTGCCTTCGATCGGCGCGTAGAAACTCGGCCAGCCACAGCCCGAATCGAATTTGGTCGTCGAATCGAACAGCGGTTCGTTGCAGCAGATGCAGTGGTACACACCGTCGGTCTTGGTCGCGTTGTATTTCCCGGAGAACGGTCGCTCGGTGCCTTTGAGCCGGCAGACGTTGTATTGCTCCGGGTCGAGCATGTCCCGCCATTCTTCAAGGGTTTTCTGCAACTTTTCCATCGTCCTACCTCGGCAATTGAAAAAGCCCGATCCGACGCTTTTCCGCGGATCGGGCGGCACGTATGATTGCGCCTCGTCAGGCGCCAGTCTGGCAGTCACGTCATGCGCATTCAAATGGATTGTGGCGCATCTACCGCGTCCGGCCCGGGCACAGACGCAGGATCCCCAGTACGGTAGTTCATATGCCGCCTGGATCGTTCATTTTCGGGAACACATCGCCATGCAGGTCAGCAAATCGAACAAGCTCGCCAACGTCTGCTACGACATTCGCGGCCCGGTGCTCAAGCACGCCAAACGCCTGGAAGAGGAAGGCCACCGTATCCTCAAGCTGAACATCGGCAACCCGGCACCCTTTGGTTTCGAAGCGCCCGATGAAATCCTCCAGGACGTCATCCGCAACCTGCCGACCGCCCAAGGCTACAGCGACTCCAAAGGCCTGTTCAGCGCACGCAAGGCCGTGATGCAGTACTACCAGCAAAAGCAGGTAGAAGGCATCGGTATCGAAGACATCTACCTGGGCAACGGCGTGTCCGAGCTGATCGTCATGTCCATGCAGGCCTTGCTCAACAATGGCGACGAAGTGCTGGTGCCGGCACCGGACTATCCGCTGTGGACCGCCGCCGTGAGCCTGTCCGGTGGCAACCCGGTGCATTACCTGTGCGACGAGCAGGCCAACTGGTTCCCTGACCTGGCGGACATCAAGGCCAAGATCACCCCGAACACCAAGGCCCTGGTGATCATCAACCCGAACAACCCGACCGGCGCCGTCTATTCCCGGGAAGTGCTGCTGGGCATGCTGGAATTGGCCCGCCAGCACAACCTGGTGGTGTTTTCCGACGAGATCTACGACAAGATCCTCTACGACGACGCCGTTCACGTCTGCACCGCCTCCCTGGCGCCGGACTTGCTGTGCCTGACCTTCAATGGCTTGTCCAAATCCTACCGGGTGGCGGGCTTCCGCTCCGGCTGGATCGCCATCTCCGGGCCCAAGCATCACGCCCAGAGCTACATCGAAGGCATCGACATGCTGGCCAACATGCGCCTGTGCGCCAACGTGCCGAGCCAGCATGCAATCCAGACCGCACTGGGTGGCTACCAGAGCATCAACGACCTGGTCCTGCCCCAGGGGCGGCTGCTGGAACAACGCAATCGCACCTGGGAACTGCTCAACGACATTCCTGGCGTCAGCTGTGTCAAACCAATGGGCGCCTTGTATGCCTTCCCCCGGATCGACCCGAAAGTCTGCCCTATCCACAACGACGAAAAATTCGTCCTGGACCTGCTGCTCTCGGAAAAACTGCTGGTCGTCCAGGGCACGGCGTTCAACTGGCCATGGCCGGACCATTTCCGTGTCGTGACCTTGCCGCGGGTCGATGACCTGGACCAGGCCATCGGCCGCATCGGCAATTTCCTCAAGTCCTACCGCCAATGATCCAGCCAGCGTGCGAGGCCCCTCACCTCGCACGCTGTCTGATTCAGCAACACATCCGTTCTGTGAGCGCCACCAGGCCTTCTACACTGGGATTCGAGAGCGGATGGTCGACGCAACGCAACGTTCGCGGGGCGCGGATGCCGGATCTCATTTCCAGAGTCACTTTCAGAAAAGTCTTTCAAACATTTAGGACGGCTGTAGGACACAGTTTGAAATAGTAGGCGAGTTGAATAGCCCGCGGCAGCACCTTATATACCCCGCATAACGCTACATCTTTAGCATGAGGAGATTGCTACCACCATGATGCGCATCCTGCTGTTTTTGGCCACTAACCTGGCGGTCGTGCTGATTGCCAGCATCACCCTGAGCCTTTTTGGCTTCAACGGGTTCATGGCGGCCAACGGGGTTGATCTCAACCTCAATCAGCTGCTGATCTTCTGTGCGGTGTTCGGTTTCGCCGGTTCGCTGTTCTCGCTGTTCATCTCCAAGTGGATGGCGAAGATGAGCACCAGCACCCAGATCATCAGCCAGCCGCGCACTCGCCACGAACAATGGCTGCTGCAGACCGTCGAGCAGTTGTCTCGCGAAGCCGGGATCAAAATGCCCGAAGTCGGGATCTTCCCGGCCTACGAGGCGAACGCCTTCGCCACCGGCTGGAACAAGAACGACGCACTGGTCGCCGTCAGCCAGGGCCTGCTCGAACGCTTCTCGCCGGATGAAGTCAAGGCCGTGCTGGCCCACGAGATTGGCCACGTCGCCAACGGCGACATGGTTACGCTGGCGCTGATCCAGGGCGTGGTGAACACCTTCGTGATGTTCTTTGCCCGCATCATCGGCAACTTCGTCGACAAGGTGATCTTCAAGAACGAAGAAGGCCAGGGCATCGCCTACTACGTGGCGACCATTTTCGCCGAACTGGTCCTGGGCATCCTCGCCAGCGCCATCGTCATGTGGTTCTCGCGCAAACGCGAGTTCCGCGCAGACGACGCCGGTGCACGCCTGGCGGGCACCAGCGCGATGATCGGCGCCCTGCAGCGCCTGCGCGCGGAACAAGGCCTGCCGGTGCACATGCCCGACACCTTGAACGCCTTTGGTATCAACGGTGGCATCAAGCAGGGCCTGGCGCGCATGTTCATGAGCCACCCGCCACTGGAAGAGCGAATTGACGCGCTGCGTCGCCGTGGTTGATCGCTAGAGTCGCAAAAGGAAAGCCCGTAGCAATGCGGGCTTTTTTTCGGTTGCCAATTCATCTGCAACCTCGCCTGGCACAAACGCGACACATCAACGCCTGGAAATCAGATACACCCGTTCATCCAACCGCTTCACCCCCGCCTGCAAGAATTTCCAGCTCTCCCCAAGCACATCCTGCTCCTGCAAAATCTCCAGACGCCAAGCGCCACCCAGCAACCGCTGCACTTCTTCATGCCCAACGGAAAACGGCGGCCCAGGCATTTCGTCCTGGTTGTAATCGAGGGTAATCAACAGCCCGACGCAGTCTGGCAATATTTTCAGCAAATGCGCCACGTACCGCTCGCGCATCGGCGCAGGCAATGCGATCAATGCAGCGCGGTCATACAACGTCGCGCAATCGGCCACGTCCAAAGGCGTCAGCGCAAAGAAATCACCGCAGCGGATTTCGATGGCACCGGCACGAAATATCTTGAAGGCGCCCTCCTCGCTCACGTTCGGCTCAAGCTGATGCTCCTGGAAAAAATCAGTGACGGCTTTCTCTGACAGCTCAATTCCGAGCACGGAAAAACCTTGTTGCGCCAACCACATCAGATCCAGCGTCTTGCCGCACAGGGGCACCAACACTCGAGTCTCTTCGGGCAATCCCAATTGGGGCCAGAAACGCTGCAGATAAGGGTTCACCTCCGGCAGATGAAAGCCGATCTGGTTGGTTGACCAACGCTTGTGCCAAAACTCGGGGTCCATGGGGTTCGCTCCATAAATTCGATCAAAACAGGTTAAAACTTATATTAGATTTTGATCATTGACCTGACAGAAGATGGCACATCTTAACGCTCAGGAGCCCGTCCATGCTGCCCAGCCTGTTTATTTCCCATGGCTCACCGATGCTCGCCCTGGAGCCCGGCGAAAGCGGCCCTGCGTTGGTTCGCCTCGCCGCGCAACTGCCCAGGCCAAAGGCGATCGTCATTGTCTCGGCTCATTGGGAGAGCGACGAACTGCTGGTCAGCGCCAACCCGCGACCGCGCACCTGGCATGACTTCGGCGGGTTTCCACCGGCACTGTATGAAGTGCAATACCCGGCGCCTGGCGACCCTCGACTGGCGGAACAGGTGGCAGACATGCTCAACGCCGCGCATCTGCCGGCACGCCTCGACTCTAAGCGGTCATCCGACCATGGCGTCTGGGTGCCGCTGTCGTTGATGTATCCCGAGGCCGATATTCCCGTGGTGCAGGTCTCCTTGCCCAGCCATCAAGGCCCGACGCTGCAAACGCAAGTCGGCCGCGCATTGGCGAGCCTGCGGGAACAAGGGGTGCTGGTGATCGGTTCCGGAAGCATTACGCATAACCTGCGGGACCTGGATTGGAACGCCGGCCCTGAAACCGTCGAACCCTGGGCCAAGGCGTTTCGCGATTGGATAGTCGCCAAACTGGCGTCGAACGATGAGGTGGCGCTGCACGACTATCGCCGCCAGGCGCCCAATGCCGTGCGCAGCCATCCCAGCGATGAGCATTTGTTGCCGCTGTATTTTGCCCGAGGGGCTGGGGGGACATTCAGCGTTGCCCATGCGGGGTTCACGATGGGGACGCTGGGGATGGACATCTATCGGTTCGACTGATCGCAAACCGAGTCGCGCCAATCGCGAGCAAGCTCGCTCCCACATTGGGTCTTCGGCGCTCACAAATCCCCTGTGGGAGCGAGCTTGCTCGCGAGGGGTCTCCCCGCCGCTCGCACTGAAAAAACACCACACGACAGGCAAAAAAAATCCCCGAACCAGTCGGGGATTTTTCATGCTCGGTCAATCAACCCGCAGGTCGATCAATCCTCGCGGTAGCGACGCAGCTTGAGCTGCTTGCCGGCCACGCGGGTGTCCTTGAGCTTGGTCAGCAACTTCTCCAGACCATCTTCCGGCAATTCCACCAGGCTGAAGCTGTCACGCACCTGGATGCGACCGATAGCTTCGCGGGCCAGGCCGCCTTCGTTGAGGATCGCGCCGAGCAGGTTCTTGGCGGCAATGCCGTCACGAGCGCCCAACGCGGTACGGCAACGGGCACGGCCTTCGGCCAACGGGATCGGTGCACGACGCTCGCGATCACCACGGTCCGGACGATCGCCACTGCGCTCAGGACGGTCGCCACGCGGTGCGTTGTTCGGCACCAGCGGACGTTCCTTCTCGATCGCAGCCAGGTTCAGCGCTTGGCCGTTGGTGGCCTTGCGCAGAAGGGCAGCGGCCAGGGCACGCGGGGTGCAACCGATGTCGGCGGTCAGGCGATCGAGCAGATCACCGTGGGTCGATTCGGCGTCAGCCACCAGCGGCGACAGGCTGTTGGTCAGTTTCTTGATGCGCGCATCGAGAACAGCCTGGGCGTCCGGCAGGCGAACTTCAGCCACCTTCTGGCCAGTCACGCGCTCGATCACTTGCAGCATGCGGCGCTCACGCGGGGTAACCAGCAACAGCGCGCGACCTTCGCGACCGGCGCGGCCAGTACGGCCGATACGGTGCACGTAGGATTCCGGATCGTACGGCATGTCCACGTTGAACACGTGGGTGATGCGCGGAACGTCCAGGCCACGGGCAGCAACGTCGGTCGCCACAACGATGTCCAGGCGGCCATCCTTGAGGGAGTCGATGACGCGCTCACGCTGGTTCTGGGCAATGTCACCGTTCAGCGCAGCGGCTTTGTAGCCTTTGGCTTCCAGGGCGCTGGCCAGGTCCAGGGTCGCTTGCTTGGTACGCACGAACATGATCAGGGCGTCGAAGTCTTCGACTTCCAGCAGGCTCAGGACAGCGGAGGTCTTCTGGTCGGCGTGAACCAGCAGGTGAGCCTGCTCGATCGCGGTGACGGTCTGGGTCTTGCTCTGGATCTTCACGTGCTTCGGATCGCGCAGGTGGCGTTCGGCGATGGCACGGATCGATTGTGGCAAGGTGGCCGAGAACAGGACAGTCTGGCGGGTCTCAGGCATGGCCTTGAAGATGACTTCCAGGTCGTCCATGAAGCCCAGCTTGAGCATTTCGTCCGCTTCGTCGAGAACCAGGTGGTTCACGGTGGCGAGGACTTTTTCGTCGCGACGCAGGTGGTCGCACAGACGGCCCGGGGTGGCGACAACGATCTGTGCGCCATTACGGATTGCTTTCAGTTGTGGGCCCATCGGCGCGCCGCCGTAGACAGCCACAACAGTCACGCCTGGCATTTGCTTGGCGTAGGTTTCGAAAGCGGTTGCAACTTGTAGCGCCAACTCACGAGTTGGGGCCAGGATCAGAGCTTGCGGCTCGCGCTTGGACGGATCAATGCGGTGCAGGATCGGCAGTGCGAACGCGGCGGTCTTACCCGTACCGGTTTGCGCCTGACCAATCATATCGTGACCGGCGAGAATGATCGGGATCGACTGCTGCTGAATGGCCGAAGGCTCTTCATAGCCGGTAGCGACTACTGCAGCGACAATATTGGGATGAAGTTCAAGAGCGGCGAAGCCGCCGATTTCCTGGGTCATGGGTCTGCCTCTAAGTGCATCCGCAAAGACCCATGCTCCAAAGCTGCGCATGCCGTGTTGAGACTCAAGAGTCGCCCTGGCAGCTTTGTCGGCGGGGATTTGCGAAAACGAATGAATGAAAAAGAACGTCGCGGAAGCATCCGTTGTGCGGACATGCAACCGAAGCTGGCTTCGGGGAATTGCGCTACCTTGACGCGGCCCGGCTAAAGGCCGGCGCGCACTATACCGGAATTCGCCAAAAAAGGGAGATTTTTTTATCGACGGAAGGTGTGGCGGAGCTCTGTGCAATAGCCGTTGGGGGCGTCAGCTAAAACGATTCATCTTCGGATGGGATGAACTCTATTGTGGCGAGGGGATTTATCCCCGCTGGGCTGCGAAGCGGCCCCAAAATACCTGAGCTACCGATGCGTGAGCGAGCTTTAGGGGTCGCTTCGCGACCCAGCGGGGATAAATCCCCTCGCCACAGGAATTTCGTTGTGCCCTGGGTTCGTGTCACGTCGCCGGGCGGATGGCCTTGATCAACGACTGCAACGAATAACCCAACCGCGGCGCCAATCCTTCGGCCCGGGCAACCAGCCCGTCCATATCCAGCTCCTGGTCGAGGTCCGCCGGCACGATCAGGATCACGTTGCCCTCCTTCACCGGCAGCTCCCAATAATGCCGATGATAAAGACCACGCAACAGCGCGGCGCCCAAGGGCTTGCCGTCATCGGTCGCCCATTGGTTGATCACCAGCCAGCCGCCGGGGTTGAGGCGCTTCTGGCAGTTTTCCAGGAACCCCCAGGCCAGATGGCCTACGCCGGGACCGACGTCGGTATAGAGGTCGACAAAAATCAGGTCCGCCGGCTCTGCCGTTTCAAGCAATTCCAAGGCATCGCCGACGCGAATGTACAAACGCGGATCGTCATCCAGCCCAAGATATTCAATGGCCAGGCGCGGCACGTCGGGGCGCAGCTCGATCGCCTCGACATCTTCCAACGGCAGGAACTTGAGACAGGCCTGGGTCAGCGTCCCAGCGCCCAACCCCAGGAATAACGCGCTTTCCGGCTGCTCATGACACAACGCACCGATGAGCATGGCGCGGGTGTAGTCATATTCGAGCCAGCTCGGGTCGGCGGTGAACACGCAGCTCTGCTCAATGGCATCGCCGAATTCGAGAAACCGGTAATCGGCCACTTCGAACACGCGGATCATGCCGAACTCGTCGTGCACCTCGGCGAGCAAATGCTCGACGCGCTCCTCTGTCATTTCATCTCCTGATGTTGCCGGGCGGGCCTGGGCCTGCGTATACGGGGCAAAGGCGCGATTGTCCGCGAAGCAAGCGGAACAGGTCACGCACTAATTTGCTGATAACATGAGCGCCCGAGCGTAAACCACCTAGAGATCATGATGAGCCAACCCTGGAGCCCTGACAGCTGGCGCGCCCTGCCGATCCAGCAACAACCCCGCTACCCCGACGCCGCGCACCTGTCGCAGGTGGAGCAGACCCTGGCCAGTTATCCGCCATTGGTGTTTGCCGGTGAAGCCCGGGAGTTGCGCCGTCAGTTCGCCGAGGTGACCCAGGGCCGGGCGTTCCTGTTGCAAGGCGGCGACTGTGCCGAGAGCTTTGCCGAGTTCTCGGCCGCCAAGATCCGCGACACCTTCAAGGTGCTCTTGCAGATGGCGATCGTCATGACGTTTGCCGCCGGTTGCCCGGTGGTCAAGGTCGGGCGCATGGCCGGGCAATTCGCCAAGCCACGCTCGGCCAACGATGAAACCATTGACGGGGTAACGTTGCCGGCCTATCGCGGCGACATCGTCAACGGCATCGGTTTCGACGAAAAAAGCCGCGTGCCGGACCCGGAGCGGTTGTTGCAGTCCTATCACCAGTCCACCGCCACCTTGAACCTGCTGCGCGCCTTCGCCCAGGGCGGCTTTGCCGATCTGCACCAGGTGCACAAGTGGAACCTGGATTTCATCGCCAACTCGGCCCTGGCGGAAAAATACAGCCACCTGGCCGACCGCATCGACGAAACCCTGGCGTTCATGCGCGCCTGCGGCATGGACAGCTCGCCGCAACTGCGCGAAACCAGCTTCTTCACCGCCCACGAGGCGCTGCTGCTCAATTACGAAGAAGCCTTCGTGCGTCGCGACAGCCTGACCAATGATTATTACGACTGTTCGGCCCACATGCTGTGGATCGGCGACCGCACCCGTCAGTTGGACGGCGCGCATGTCGAGTTCCTGCGCGGGGTGAACAACCCGATCGGGGTCAAGGTCGGCCCGAGCATGAACCCTGACGACCTGATCCGCCTGATCGACGTGCTCAACCCGGACAACGACCCGGGCCGGCTGAACCTGATCGCCCGGATGGGCGCCAACAAGGTCGGCGATCACCTGCCGCAACTGCTGCGCGCGGTGCAGCGCGAGGGCAAGCAGGTGCTGTGGAGCTCCGATCCGATGCACGGCAACACCATCAAGGCCAGCAGCGGCTACAAGACCCGGGATTTTGCGCAGATCCTGGGCGAAGTGAAGCAGTTCTTCCAGGTCCATGAAGCCGAAGGCACCTATGCCGGCGGTATCCACATCGAGATGACCGGACAGAACGTCACCGAATGCATCGGTGGCGCGAGACCGATCACCGAAGACGGCCTATCGGATCGCTACCACACCCACTGCGACCCGCGGATGAATGCCGATCAGTCGCTGGAGCTGGCGTTCTTGATTGCCGAGACGTTGAAGCAGGTGAGGCGATGAGCCAGACAGTTTTGTAGTGCCTGGCCTATCGCTTTCGCGAGCAAGCTCGCTCCCACATTGGATCTGCTGTGGACACAAAATCTGTGGTCACGAGGCCCCTGTGGGAGCGAGCTTGCTCGCGATGAGGCCAGCTCAATCACCCTCGATCTGGGCCAATGCCACCGCCAACCGCCCCCCACTCACTCGCTGGCAATTGAGCTGAACCCGCTCCAACCCCAACCAGTTGGCCATGCGCCGCAGATTCGTCGCCAACGCCAGCATCCCCTCCTCGTCCAGCCCCGCCTCTTCCTCGTGCACTGCATGCACCGCCAATTGCCCCACCGCCCGCTCAGCCCGCAAGTCCACCCGCGCCGCAATCCGCTCGTTGTGCAGAAACGGCAAGACGTAATAGCCATACACCCGCTTGTGCACCGGCGTGTAGATCTCCAGCCGATAGCGAAAATCGAACAGCCGCTCGGTACGACTGCGCTCCCAGACCAACGAATCGAACGGCGACAGCAGCGCACTGGCGGCGACCTTGCGGGGAATTTTCACGGTGGGTCGGCACCAGGCTGGCTGCTTCCAGTCCTCAACCTGGCAACGTAGCAGTTCGCCCGCCTCCTCCAGTTCGGCAAGCCGTTCACGGCTGTCCGCCGGACTCAAGCGAAAGTAGTCGCGCAGGTCCTTTTCGGTAGCGACACCCAAGGCTTCGGCAGCATGGATGAGTAAAGCGCGCTGGGCCTGGGCTTCGTCCGGCAGAGGTTGTCGCAGCACGGAATCCGGCAGGACCCGTTCCGGCAAATCGTAAAGCCGCTCGAAGCCCCGCCGTCCCGCCACCGTAACTTCACCCGCCGCGAACAGCCATTCCAGCGCATGTTTTTCCGCGCTCCAGTCCCACCACGGGCCGGCCTTTTCCTGACGCGTGGACAAACTGCCCGCGCCAATTGCTCCCTGGTCCCAGACCGCTTGCAGGACGCGGTGAATCACGTCTTGCTGCTCCTGGCCGAAACGCGCCAGTTGCTGATAGATACCTTCGCCGCGCGCAGCACGGGCCATGCGCCAGCGCATCAACGGGTACATCGCCACCGGCAGCAGCGAGGCTTCATGCCCCCAATATTCAAATAGCGTGCGACGGCGGCCCTGGCTCCAGGCGGCTTGATCGAGCAAATCGCGATTGTAATGACCGAGGCGGGAAAACAGCGGGAGGTAATGCGAGCGCACCAGTGCGTTGACGGAGTCGATCTGCAGGACGCCGAGGCGTTCGATCAAGCGGTTGAGACGCGAGGGTTGCACCGAAGCTGGCGAAAGCCGCCCATCGAATCCTTGGGCGGCCAACGCCAGGCGCCGGGCCTGTTTGAGGGTAAAGGATACAGTCGCGGGCATGGAGATCTCCTTGTCTGCTCGCAACCTACCTCACCATTGAACGGTTTGTGTAGGGAAGGATGGCTCATTTGTGCATTGGGTCGTCCCAGAATGGCCGAACCACTTCCTGCTCCACGTCGGCCCGACTTACGCCGATGTCCTTGAGCGCCTCGTCGCTCATGCCGGCCAGCAATTCACGCTCGTGGTGCAATTCGTACCATCGACTAACCTTATGCAGCAGAGCGCTGACCGAGAAGCCATGGGAGAGTTTTTCTATCAGTAGATATCCTTTTTGACCTTTCATCGTGATGTCCTCCGTTTGGGATGGCTCAAGTCTCGCGCTAACGCTAAGATCAATCCAACGAATGTTTCTTATGCAATACATCTCGGAGATTGATCCATTGTCGAGTTACCCGAGCATCGATACGGAAGTGCTGCGTACCTTCGTTGCCATCGCCGACCAAGGGGGGTTCACCCGCGCCGGGGAACTGGTCAACCGCACGCAATCCGCCGTCAGCATGCAGATGAAGCGCCTGGAAGAGGACGTATTGCAGCGGCGGCTGTTCGAGCGCGACGGGCGCCAGGTCAAGCTCACCGCCGAGGGCCAGGTGTTGCTGGGTTATGCCCGGCGGATCCTCAAGCTGCACAGCGAAGTGTTCAATACGCTGCGTGAACCGCACATGGTCGGCACGGTACGCATCGGCACGCCGGATGATTACGTGATGCGGTTCCTGCCGGGGATCCTGCAACGCTTCGCCCAGTTCTATCCCCTGATCGAAATCGAAGTGCACTGCGAATCGTCCAAGCAGTTGCTGCTGCGCCAGGACCTGGACTTGTCCATCGTCACCCGCAAGCCGGGGGATGAGATCGGCCAGTTGCTGCGCAAGGAGCGCTTTGTCTGGGCCGAAGCCGCCTGCTTCAACGTCCATGAACAAACACCGCTGCCGCTGGCGATGTTCAACAGTGATTGTTTCTGTCGGCAATGGGCGTGCAACGCATTGGATGCAATGGGCCGCGATTATCGCGTGGCGTACAACAGCTCGAGCCTGTCGGCGCTGATGGCCGTGGTGGGCGCGGGCCTGGCGATCACCGCGCAATTGGAAAGCCTGCTGACCCCGGACATGCGGGTGCTCGGTGAGGCGGAGAACCTGCCGGAGCTGCCCGAGGCCAGCATCATGTTGATCCGCAACTTGCACAACCCGTCGCCGATCACCGAGTGCCTGGCCGAGCACATTGTCGAAGGCTTCAAGCTTTAAAGATAAGCAACACCGCACACAACACCAGGAAACCGCAGAACAGCCCGCGCAGCAGTCGCTCCGGCAAGGCGTGGGCGACTTTCACGCCCCAGCTGATGCTCATCAGCCCACCGATGGCCAGCGGCAGGCCGATCCACCAATCCACCTCATGGTGAAACGCATAGGTGGCGAGGGTCACCCCGGTGCTGGGCAAGGCCAGCGACAGCGACAATCCCTGGGCCACGACCTGAGTGGTGCCAAACACACTGGTGAGGATCGGCGTGGCGACAACCGCCCCGCCGACGCCAAACAGACCGCCCATCGTCCCTGACGCCGCCCCCAACACGCCAAGCCATGGCCAGCCGTGGCGCATCTGCGCCGAAGCGGGTGCCGTCGCGGCGAACATTCGGATGAGGTTGTAGGCCGCCAGCACGACCAGGAACACCACGAAACCGATTCGCATGCTTTGCGCGTCAATGCCCACGGCCCAGATGGAGCCGAGCCACGCGAAGCAGAATCCCATGGAGGCCAACGGCAGGACATGACGCATCTCGATGCGATTGCGTTGATGATAACGCCACAGCGCCAACATCACGTTGGGCACCACCATCACCAGCGCCGTGCCTTGGGCGATCTGCTGGTCCAGACCGAACCATACGCCCAACACCGGTATCGCGATCAATCCGCCGCCAATGCCAAACAATCCCCCCAAGGTGCCCAATGCGGCGCCCAACAGCAAATACAGCACGACCTCGACCACAGACGATTCTCCCTTTATAAGGGCGCCTATCCTACGCAGTTGGCGATAACCAGGAAATGCATAGCTGATCAGGTCGTCAGAATTATCTGGTGCATTAAAGGTTCGTCCGCTAGATTCACCTGGACTACTGATTGAAAGGTTTCGCCATGAGCACTCAACACGACAGCCCCGACCCTTGCGACGCCCTGTTATTGGATAACCAGGTCTGCTTCGCCCTCCATTCCACGTCGCTGCTGATGACCAAGGTCTACAAGCCGCTGCTCCAGGCATTGGGCCTGACCTATCCGCAGTACTTGGCGATGATGGTGCTGTGGGAAAAAGACGGTTTAACCGTCGGTGAAATCAGCAACCGTCTGCTAACCGACCCAGGTTCGCTGACGCCACTGCTCAAGCGCCTGGAGGCCGAAGGTTTGCTGAGCCGCACCCGCAGTCGGGAAGACGAACGCGTGGTGATCGTCGAGCTCACTGAGCAGGGCCGCGCCCTGCAGAAAAAAGCCCTCGACATCCCGCAATGCATCCTTGCCGCCAGCGGCCAGACCCTGGAGCAATTGAAGAAGCTGCAACTTGACCTGCAAGAGCTGCGCGGGCATTTGCAAGACAGCCTCTAAATCACCGAAACACCGCTAATCCCTGTGTGCGAGCTTGCTCGCGAAAGCGGTGGATCAGCTTGCAGTGATGTTGGATATGCCGACGTCTTCGCGAGCAAGCTCGCTCCCACAATAGTCCTGCGCTGAATGCAAAGCTCATGGAAACCCAAGATCCCTGTGGGAGCGAGCTTGCTCCGGGCGGCGTTCCGACGAAAGCGGCGGCAAATCCGACATCCTCTGTTCAGATCCACCGCTATCGCGAGCAAGCTCGCTCCCACATTGGATTTCTGATGTGAGCAAGGTCTCGTCATCCAGCAACCTCTGTGGAACGAGCCTGCTCGCGATAGCGGCAGCCCTGTCTACCCTCCCCCCTCGAAAAATTTCTACTCTCAAAAACCGCTCTAGCTAAAGGCTTTCAGGCCTTTTCGGTTTGCCGACTTCAACTTGCCCCGAAAATTTATCTTGCGCACAAACTATTAGCGCATTACATTCTCTTCACACCTACTTAGCGCGCAAATATTTAGCGCGTAACACTCAACCAGAAACGAGGCTTCCATCATGAAAACTCTCTACACCGCAATCGCAACCTCCACCGGTGGCCGTGACGGTCGTGCCATCTCCAGCGACAACATCCTCGACGTCAAGCTCGCCACGCCCAAGGAACTCGGCGGTGCAGGCGGTGCGGCGACCAACCCAGAACAACTGTTTGCCGCTGGCTACTCGGCCTGCTTTATCGGCGCGCTGAAATTCGTCGCCAGCCAGACCAAACGCAAAATCCCGGATGACGCCTCGATCACCGCCCATGTCGGCATCGGCCAGATTCCTGGTGGTTTCGGCCTCGACATCGACTTGCACATCAGCTTGCCGGGCCTGGATCAAGCCGAAGCCCAGAGCCTCGTTGATGCAGCGCACCAGGTTTGCCCGTACTCCAACGCCACCCGCGGCAACGTTGATGTGCGCCTGCACGTAACCGTTTAACCCTCGCCCCCGACCGAATTTCAAGGAGATAGACATGAACATCAGCAAAACCCTGACCGGCGCCCTTCTCGCCCTGAGCATCAGCAATGCCTTTGCCGGCGATATTGTCGAACACAACACCCAGGCATTTCTCGACGCACTGAATGCCGGCACCGGCAAGCCGCTGGAGCAGTTGTCACCCAAGGATGCCCGCGCGGTACTGGTCGGCGCCCAGGCAGGTGTGAAATTGACACTGCCCAAGGCCGATGTCAGCGAGAAGACCATCAAGGTCGACGGCCAATCGATCAGCCTGACCATCGTTCGTCCGGCCGGGGTCAAGGGTGAGCTGCCAGTGTTCATGTTCTTCCACGGCGGCGGTTGGGTGCTGGGGGATTTCCCGACCCACGAACGACTGGTTCGGGATCTGGTAGCGGGTTCGGGCGCCGTCGCGGTGTTCGTCAACTACACGCCGTCACCCGAAGCGCATTACCCGGTGGCGATCAACCAGGCTTACGCCGCGACGAAATGGGTGGCCGAGCACGGCAAGGAAATCAATGTCGATGGCAAGCGCTTGGCCGTGGCGGGTAACAGCGTGGGTGGCAACATGGCGGCGGTCGTGGCGCTGATGGCCAAGGACAAGGGTACCCCGGCAATCCGCTTCCAGGCCTTGTTGTGGCCGGTGACCGATGCCAGTTTCGAGACGGCGTCCTACAACCAGTTTGCCGAAGGACATTTCCTCAGCAAGAACATGATGAAGTGGTTCTGGGACAACTACACCACCGATGCCGGGCAACGTAACGAGATCTATGCCTCGCCACTGCGGGCAACCACCGCGCAACTCAAGGGCCTGCCGCCCGCGCTGGTGCAGACTGCCGAGGCCGACGTGCTGCGCGACGAGGGCGAAGCGTACGCTCGCAAGCTGGACGCGGCCGGCGTCCCCGTCACGGCGGTGCGTTACAACGGCATGATCCACGACTATGGTTTGCTCAACGTCGTGAGCCAGGTGCCCGCGGTGCGTTCGGCGATGTTGCAAGCGTCGCAAGAGCTCAAGGAACACCTGAAGTGAATGCACGCCGAGCCTTTTGTGGCGAGGGAGCTTGCTCCCTCGCCACAGGGGCCGGGTCGAAATATAGATATAAAAAAGCCCGACTCAATGGTCGGGCTTTTTCATACAGAAGACTTCGCTTATTTAGCGCGGCCTTTGTAGGAACCGCCTTCGCGGGTATCGATCTCGATCATGTCGCCGATTTCGATGAAGTCAGCAACCGACAGCTCGGTACCGTTCTTCAGTTTGGCAGGCTTCATCACCTTGCCGGAAGTATCACCGCGAGCGGAGCCTTCGGTGTAGTCGACCTGACGCACGATAGTGGTCGGCAGTTCTACGGAAACCAGGCGCTCTTCAAAGAATACGGCTTCGCAAACGTCGGTCATGCCTTCTTCAACGAATGGCAGAACGCTTTCGATGTCTTCGGCGTTCAGCTCGTACATGGTGTAGTCAGTGGTGTCCATGAACGTGTAGGTGTCGCCGCTGATGAACGACAGGGTCGCTTCTTTGCGGTCCAGGATCACGTCATCCAGTTTGTCGTCCGCACCGTAGACGGTTTCGGTCTTGTAGCCGGTCAGCAGGTTTTTCAGCTTGGTCTTCATGATCGCGCTGTTGCGACCCGACTTGGTGAATTCAGCTTTCTGAACCAGCCAAGGATCGTTGTCGATACGAATCACGGTACCGGGTTTGAGTTCTTTACCAGTTTTCATTGCGAATATCCGAATTTGGATGGGATTTACAAAAATCTAGGCCGCGTATCATATCCAATTTCGGTAAAACTTCACCAGCGCCGTGGCAAGATCGGCTCGTGACGCCTGTTCCAGGCACCACGACCGGGCATGTTCGGCCAACTCCCGATCCTTCTCGCAGGCGGCTTTCCAGTGTTCGGCCATGTCTTGACCGGCATTCCAGGTGCGCCAAAGACCGCTGATCGCTTTTTCCGCTGGCTCGGAAAGTCCTTCGGTGTACAGCTTGAGAAATGCCTCGAGTTTCTCCAGGTGGACATCTTCTTCCTGTTGATAAATGTGCCAGAGCAGCGGCCGACCCGCCCATTGTGCCCGCACGAAGGAGTCCTCGCCGCGTACGGCGTTGAAATCACAGCACCATAACAAGTGGTCGTATTCATCCTGACGGACGAAAGGCAATACCTGCACCGTCAGGGCGCCACGGCGATACGAGGCTCCCGCCCCAAGGCCGTCAATGCCCGCCCAACGCTCGACATCCCCCAGGATGCGTCCTTCCGGAACCAGGACATGCCACGGACGGGTATCCGTCGCCATCGTGTCAAACCAGCTCGCCAACCCGGCATTTTCGTAGGCGAACAACGAAATCAGACGTGCCCCAGGCTCCCGCTCGACGCCCAGCCCCCGCAGGAAAACCTGTTGTGCAGCGCCATCCTGCTGGAATTGTCGACGACGCTCCAACAGCCCCGCTTCGCGCAGCAAGCCACCGGTGCCTTCCTGGAAGCCTGGAAAGAAGAAATACTTCTGCACGTGCTTGTATTTCACCGACGGCAGACCGTGACAACCGATCACCCAGTCCTCGGCGCTCAGGTAATCGAGGTTCATCCACAACGGCGTTACCTGGCGCTCGGCCATCGCATCCATGTAGGCGCTGGGCAACTGGCAGGCAAACGCGGCGATCACCACATCGGCCGCCTCGACAGGCAGCCAATCCTTGGGCCAGTGACGCACTTGAACGCCCTGCTGCCACTGTTCGGACAGCGCGGGGTCTATTTCCGGACACAGCCGTTCAAACGCACGCAGGTCATCGACCCAAAGCCGAACCGCGACCCCATGCTCGGCCACCAATTGCCGCGCCAGGCGCCAAGTGACGCCGATGTCGCCGAAGTTATCCACGACGGTGCAAAAAATATCCCAACGCACGGTCATTCCCGACTCCCTGTGGCAAAGCCTGATTGTCCCGTATTAAACCCATGATGCAGAAGGGCCGACGGCGATTAATCTTCATGCGACAATCAGCGCCTAACCGTGCCCCTGCCAGGAAGCAGTCATGCCTGATTACCCATCGCCGCCGCGCCTTTCAGCCTTGAAATTGACCGTCAGTATCGCCTTGGGCCTGTGGCTGGGATTCGTCGCCATCGTCCTGACAGGTTGGTTGCTGTCCAGGTTCCTCTTCGCTGAACAACTGGCCCCGGTGGCCGCTGCGGTTCATCAACTGGCGCAACCGCCAGCGGTGCAACCGGCGCCCGAGCCGCCCACGCCGATGTTCGAGCAATTCCAGCAGAACCTACAGAAGAACGAGCAGCGCCAGGCGCTGGAACAGGTGCGCAGCAACCCGCGCAACCTGTCGAACCCCAAATGCCAGTTCTGGCTGCAACAGGACCAGAACGCGCCGAGCGAGAAAAGCCGCGCCAACGTCCTGCAATTCTGCGAGTGATCATGAACAAACAGACTGTCCACCAGTTGATCCTCGACAAACTCAAGATTGACCTCGACATTGCCGAACGCGCCGCGCAGACCGCCTACGAAACCGCGACCCACGAAGAAAATATCGCGGAGAACAAATACGACACCCTCGGCCTGGAAGCTTCATACCTTGCCGCCGGACAAGCCCGGCGCGTCGAGGAGATCCGCCAGGCGCTCGCTCTGTGCCAGAACCTGACACTGAGGCCTTACGACGAAGAGCGCGGTATCCAGGTCGGCACATTGATCGGGCTGGAAGATGAGGATGGCCGCCAACAGTGGCTATTCCTTGGGCCGGACGCAGCGGGGCTGAAGGTCTCGCTGGTGGGGCAGCCGATCACCGTCATCACCCCTCGCTCGCCGCTGGGCAGGAGCCTGCTGGGCAAGTTCGAAGGGGATGAAGTGGAAATCGTCGTGGCGGGCGCCCGGCAACAGTTCGCAGTCACCGAGGCTATCTGACTTTCGGTCAGTGCACCGGCAATTCGACGCCGTCGAACAGCTCTTCGAGTTCCTGCTTGTTGTGGCACTGGATGGCCTTGGCCATGACTTCGCGCGTCAGGTGCGGTGCGAACTTCTCGATGAAATCGCACATGAAGCCACGCAGGAAGGTGCCACGACGGAAGCCGATCTTGGTCACGCTGGACTCGAACAACTCGCTGGCGTCCAACACCACCAGATCACTGTCGAGCTTGGTATCGACGGCCATTTTCGCCACGATGCCCACGCCCAGGCCCAGGCGAACGTAGGTCTTGATCACGTCGGCGTCGGCGGCAGTGAACACCACTTTCGGGGTCAAGCCACGATGGCTGAAGGCTTCGTCGAGTTTCGAACGACCGGTGAAACCGAACACGTAGGTCACGATCGGGTACTCGGCCAACGCTTCGAGGGTCAGCTTCGGCAACTTGGTCAACGGGTGGCCCTGGGGCACCACCACGCAGCGGTTCCAGCGATAGCACGGCATCATCACCAGATCGCCGAACAGCTCCAGGGCTTCGGTGGCAATGGCGAAGTCCACGGTGCCGTCGGCGGCCATCTCGGCGATCTGCATCGGCGAGCCCTGGTGCATGTGCAGCGCGACATCCGGGTATTGCTTGATGAAATTGCTGATCACCGGCGGCAGCGCATAACGGGCCTGGGTGTGAGTGGTCGCGATGGACAGCGTGCCTTTTTTCTCGTTGGAAAATTCCTGGGCAATCTGCTTGATGCTCTCGACCTTGCGCAGGATCTCGCCAGCCGTGGTGATGATGCGTTCACCGGCCGGGGTCACGCGGGTCAGGTGCTTGCCGCTGCGGGCGAAGACTTCGACGCCCAGTTCGTCTTCCAACAGGCGGATCTGCTTGCTGATGCCAGGTTGCGACGTGTAGAGGCTTTGTGCGGTAGCGGAAACGTTGAGGTCGTGGTGCGCCACTTCCCAGATGTAGCGCAATTGTTGAAGCTTCATATGTATCCCTCAAAGCAGTTGGATGCGACGGGCATCAGCGACGGCATATAACTATATGAATGGTTGTATTAATAAATCTAGAACTTTTTATAAAAAAGCCATCATTTAGCCTTAGGCCTCTCCCTGCCGCCGGCGCTGGACCAGCGGCACCAGGTAGACCGGCACCCGGGATAACTGCAATACCCGTGCGGCGGTCCTGCCCAAAGGAGTTTCTCCATTCGCCCCCTGGCAGTGACTGCCTACGATCAACAAATCGACGGAGAGTTTCGCAGCCTGCTCGAGAATGACCTGGGACGGGTCACCCTGGAACACCCTCACCGACTTGATCAGTTGCAAGTCCTGCTGCCCCTCCCCCAACTCCTCGCGAAAGCTGTCCAGTACTCGCTGCTCGATGTTGGCCATCACCGTATTCAGACCCTGGCGATGAAATTCGTTCAGCGCCTGCTCGTCCAGATAGCTTTGCAACACCGACTCGGCGAACAGCCCCATCGGTTCCACCGCATGCACCACATACAACTCGGCTTCAAACGTCCGTGCCAACGCCAAGGCATGCTGCATCACATAAGGGGCATAAAGCCCCAGGTCTGTGGCGTACAGCATCGAACGAATCATGTGACCTCCTCGAATGCCAGAATGGCGGAGATTGATTCAGCTTAGCAGCGCGCCAACGAGCGTGACGTGTGGCGTAACGCCTCAAAGTACGGGCGGTCAGAGCTTCACTTCGTTGCTGATGCCATGGGGCACATGCCCGGTGGCAACCACCTCGCGGGCAAGCTCGCAGTGGCCGGTCTGGTCATCGAAAAACACGTCGGCGGCAAAGGCTTCGAGGAATGCCGACTTGGTCAGGCCGCCCAGGAACAGCGACTCGTCCAGACGAATATCCCATTCTCGCAGCGTACGGATGACCCGTTCATGGGCCGGCGCCGACCGAGCCGTGACCAACGCCGTGCGGATCGGACAGGCATCCTCCGGGAATTCGCGCTGCAGGGCATTGAGCGCCGCCAGGAACCCCTTGAACGGCCCGCCTCGCAGTGGCTCGCGCGCGGCTTGGCGTTCACTGGCCTGGAAGGCTTCGAGGCCACCGCTCTGATAGATGCGTTCAGACTCATCGGAAAACAGCACCGCATCACCGTCAAACGCGATGCGCAGCTCCTCGCTGGCGGCACGGCTGGCCCCGCCTGACAGGATCGTTGCCGCCGCAAATCCGGCGTCCAATGCGCTGCGCACATCTTCGGCATGGGTGGAGAGGAACAGGTCGCAGCCGAACGCCTTGAGGTATGGATAAGGACTTCGACCGCCAACGAACGCGGCGCGGGAGATCGCCAGGCCGTAATGATGAATCGAGTTGAACACCCGCAGGCCAGTGTCGGCGCTGTTGCGCGACACCAGGATCACCTCGACACGGGCTCGCCCCAGGTGCTCGTTGAGATTGAGCAATTTCTGTACGAGGGCGAAGGCGTCCCCAGGCTCAAGGACCTCGTCTTCATGCTCGATCTGGTATTGCCGATAGGCCTCGACACCACCGGAAAGATAGACCTTGTGGCTTTCCCTCAGGTCGAACAAGGCTCGCGATGAAATCGCCAGCACCAGTTTGTCGTCGATGTTATTCGCCATGCTGTCCCCCTTCATCCATCAACGATTGCGGCGGTCCAGGAACGCCAGCGCCTGATACAAGGCTTCGATCTTCGGCAAATCGCAGCCCGCCGCCTTCGCCGCTGCCAGTGGCCGGCCGTAGATCGCATCCAGCTCCAACGGCCGTTCATGGGAATAATCGTGATACATGCTCGGCCAATAGTCGGGCATCTTTTCGGTCATCGTAAAGAGATAGTCGGCATACCCTGGTGCGATTTGATGCCCGCAGGCTTGCGCACCGCGTACCACCTCCGCCATCAAGGCCTGGACCAGACCGCGACTGTGGTCATTGGCCATCAACGGCGTGGTGCTGGCGCCCAGCAGCACCGAGAGGCCGTTGTACGGTACGTTCCATACCAGCTTCTGCCAGCGAGCCTGTTGCAGGTCGGGCATGGACTGGGAGTCGATACCCGCGGCACGAAACAACCCAGCCCCCTCCTCGACAATCGCCATGCGTTCGTCCTGGCCCTGGCAAGGACCGCTGTGATAACCGATATTCACCGCGCCAAGGGCCTGATGGGCAACGATGCCCGGCCCGACGCGGTGAACGCAGACCAGGCACAGGCCGCCCAATAAATGCAGTGAGTCGGGCAGTAGCGGCCGCAGATCATCCTCGACATCGAGCCCGTTCTGCAGCAACAGGACTTTAGCGCCGTCAGCGGCAGCCTGGATGATGACCGGGGCCAGGTCGGCATTGCTGGTGGTCTTGGCGCCCACCAGCAGCCAGTCGCAAGGCGGCATTTCGTTTGCCGAACGGTAAGCCTGGACCGGGTTGAGGGCCAGCGTGCCATGGACTGCGCTGTCGACTCGCAGGCCGCTTTCGGCCACGGCGGCAAATTCACTGCGCAACAAGAAATGCACATCGAAGCCGGCACGTGCCAGCATCACGCCGTAGAAGCCGCCAATCGCCCCGGTGCCGATCATTCCTATCCGCGCTTTTACGCCTGCCTGCATTACCGTAGTCCTCTTTGAAAACAATCCGTGCACACTATCAACGGGGGCCAGACGGCATGCAATCCAGATTGTAAGCAGCCGTGAAATTAATCCCCGGCCTGCCTTCGTAATTAAGGTCATCCAAACACCTGTGGCGAGGGAGCTTGCTCCCGCTGGGACGGTCCGACGCCTCGGGCGGAGCGGCCCCAAGACTTTGCGGTCGCTGCGCAACCGAGCGGGAGCAAGCTCCCTCGCCACGGGTCCATCGCTTTTCTCATGAGAACCTCATTACAGCCAGCCTTCGGGCTCGATGGCCAGACAAATAGGGATTAAACCCGTGCCTGCCCATTGTCGAGCCACCTCCTAACGCGCTAAGGTTCGGCTCCCCGACGCGCTTAAATCCGCTGTGCACCGCCGCGCGGGGATCGCTGGCGGCCGGCACCCGTGACCTGACGAGTAACACGATGGCTGATTTACCGATCAACGACCTTAACGTCGCCTCCAACGAAACCCTCATCACGCCTGACCAGCTCAAGCGCGACATTCCCTTGAGCGACGCTGCCCTGCGCACCGTGACCAAGGGTCGGGAAGTCATCCGCAACATCCTCGACGGCACCGACCATCGCCTGTTCGTGGTCATCGGGCCTTGCTCGATCCATGACATCAAGGCTGCCCACGAATATGCCGAGCGCTTGAAGGTGCTTGCGGCGGAAGTCTCCGACACCTTGTACCTGGTGATGCGGGTGTATTTCGAGAAACCTCGGACGACCGTTGGTTGGAAGGGCCTGATCAACGACCCGTACCTGGACGACTCCTTCAAGATCCAGGACGGCCTGCACATCGGCCGCCAGTTGCTGCTGGACCTGGCCGAAATGGGCCTGCCCACCGCCACCGAAGCCCTGGACCCGATCTCCCCGCAATATTTGCAGGACCTGATCAGCTGGTCGGCCATCGGCGCGCGCACCACCGAATCCCAGACGCACCGCGAAATGGCCTCCGGCCTGTCGTCGGCCGTCGGCTTCAAGAATGGCACTGACGGCGGCCTCACCGTCGCCATCAACGCCTTGCAGTCGGTTTCCAGCCCCCACCGTTTCCTGGGCATCAACCAGGAAGGCGGCGTGTCGATCGTGACCACCAAGGGCAACGCCTACGGCCACGTCGTGCTGCGCGGTGGCAACGGCAAGCCGAACTATGACTCGGTCAGCGTCGCGCTGTGCGAACAGGCGCTGAACAAAGCGAAGATCAAGCCGAACATCATGGTCGATTGCAGCCACGCCAACTCCAACAAGGACCCGGCACTGCAACCGCTGGTGATGGAAAACGTCGCCAACCAGATCCTGGAAGGCAACCAGTCGATCATCGGCCTGATGGTGGAAAGTCATCTGAATTGGGGCTGCCAGGCGATTCCGAAAGACCTCGCCGATTTGCAGTACGGCGTCTCCATCACCGATGCCTGCATCGACTGGAGCGCGACCGAGAAGACCTTGCGCGGCATGCATGCCAAGCTCAAGGATGTGCTGCCTAAGCGTCAGCGCGGCTAAAAGATCGCAGCCTCGTTGCACTCGGCAACTCCTACCCTACATAGCTCCTACACTTTGGAGCGGGGATGTAGGAGCTGGCGAAGCCTGCGACCTTTGCTTCCTTCAGACATAAAAAAACGCCGGGCTTTGCAGCCCGGCGTTTTTTATGGTGAATTCTTGGTCTATCAAAGCTTCGCCGCGTGGCGCTGGTGGCGCTCCATGTAGCGCTCTACATAGGAGCAGGACGGGATCACCGTGTAGCCCATTTCTTCAGCGAACCGCAGCGCCTCTTCGGTCAACTTCGCGGCGATCCCCCTGCCACGCAATGCGTTGGGCACGAAGGTGCGATAGATGTCCAAGGTCTGCTTGCCCAGGTCCATATAGGTCAGATAGGCACGATGACCGTCCACAATGGTCTCGAACTGATGACCAGCCTGGTCATGGTGGATGGAAACCGCCTCGCTCATCACTACTCCTCGCGGGTCTGAATGCCGACCCCTACCTTACCGATGTTTTTCCGGCGAAGGAACCTCTACGCCACCCCGTGCCAATCCGGTCACCGAGGGCAAAAAACCAGCCGCCCAAACCTGAGCACGTCGTGAATAGTAGGCACCAATGACGCAAATGCTCAAGACACGCCTGTCACTGAAGTGGTGAACCTCGACGGGTTTATCGGTTGAGCCTCACTTTCAAGCGCTAGTCGGTCCAGACGCTATAGCTGAACATCGCCAGTTGTTGAGTCTTGAGACGAGCGCCCGCTGTTAAAGTCACCGCCATTAGCAATAAAAGATCCCTGGCGGACTGCACAAAAAATGAACAAAAGTCCAGGAGAATCAATAAACAACGACTTTTAGCGCCTTCGGTTGAGTTGACCGGTCTGCGGAACTTTTTTTCAGCGGCACGCTCCATTCCCACGGTTGAGGCTGTGTATTTTTTAAACAACCAACAGAAAAGTTGCCTGAAAAAGAATCACCGCCTACAATTTTTTTGCTTCTTGCGCTACGTCAGTTTACTTACTACAAGTAATGAGTAGTATGTACGCCGGCTAACTCCTCACTCTGGGGAGACAGTCACTAAATAGAAAGTCCTTGAAGGGGAACACGATGAACAACGTTCTGAAATTCTCTGCTCTGGCCCTGGCCGCAGTTCTGGCTACCGGTTGCAGCAGCGCATCGAAAGAAACCGAAGCACGTCTGACTGCCACCGAAGACGCAGCAGCTCGCGCCCAAGCTCGTGCAGACGAAGCCTACCGTAAAGCTGATGAAGCTCTGGCTGCTGCTCAAAAAGCACAACAGACTGCTGACGAAGCTAACGAGCGTGCTCTGCGCATGCTGGAAAAAGCTAGCCGCAAGTAATAGTCCTTCGGGATTGTTATCGAGCCGACCCACTAGTGGGTCGGCTTTTTTATTGCCCGGTATTCTCCTGGCGATAAAAAACCCGCCGACATCCTGGAATGTGGGCGGGTTGTCGTAGAGTCGCTTATTGGGTCAGATCGACCGGCGCGCTCGATACCATCGGTGCCGAAGTATTCGGAACGGCAACCTCTACCGGCAGGCCGTCTTCGGCAGCCACCACGTCACGCACCACGTCCCAGTTCATGCGCAAGTTGCTGGTGATGTCTTCCCGCTTGAGCATCGCGTTGATGACCGCGGTGTGCTTGTCCACCACGGACGGGTTGCCCTTGTCGTCCAGCGGCGTATGGGCTTCCAGGTAAACCTTGCCGCCGCTTACGCCCAACTTGTACGGGTCGTTGATGATTCGCACCG
Organism: Pseudomonas sp. HB05; assembly: GCF_016756915.1. Classification (NCBI taxonomy): domain Bacteria; kingdom Pseudomonadati; phylum Pseudomonadota; class Gammaproteobacteria; order Pseudomonadales; family Pseudomonadaceae; genus Pseudomonas; species Pseudomonas sp. HB05. Next base: position 191,746 of record NZ_JAESPG010000005.1, on the reverse strand, counting down.
AAGTCCCCACCGGCACCATGCTCGCCATTTCCAATACGTTGTTGTTGAACATCCGGAAGCAACCGTGGCTGGTACGCATGCCAATACCGAACTTCTTGTTCGAACCATGGATCAGGTAGCCCGGGGTGCCCAGGGTGAACTTGAACGGACCCAGCGGGTTGTCAGGGCCTGCCGGTACGACGTTCGGCAGCGGATCGCCATCGGCGGCGTGTTCAGCCTTGATCGAAGCTGGAGGCGTCCAGGTCGGGTTCGGTGTCTTGGCGATGATGCTGGTGTGGGCGATAGGCGAGCCCCAGCCTTCACGGCCGATCCCCAGCGGGAAGGTGTAGACCACGTTCCGCCCCTTGGGAAAATAGTAGAGACGGTATTCGGCGAGGTTGATCACGATCCCTTCGCGCGGGCCTGGCGGCAGGATGAAGCGGGTCGGCAGGACGATTTCGGTGCCCGCGCCCGGCAGCCACGGATCGACCCCAGGGTTGGCCGCGACCATCTCGCTGTAGCCCAGGTCATAGGTGGTGCCCAGGTCGGCGAAGGTGTCTTCGTATTTGGCCTTGATGACCTGCACCTGGCCGACGATGTCTTCACCCGGCGGTGGCAGAGGCAGCTCCAGGGCAGCAACGGGACCAGCCATACACAGGGCGGCAAGAGACAGGCAGCGGGCGACGGCAGGCAAGCGCGGCAACATCCGGGAAATCCTTCGCAGATCGAACAGAGGGTGTGGAAGCGGCGATTGTACACTGCCACCCGTTATTTCGGGGAGAGCGGCGCTGAAGCGCCCGATGCGCAGCATGCCGGGGGATTGAACTGAAACCCTGTGGGAGCGAGCTTGCTCGCGATTGGCAGTGAGCCTGCCTGCACTGTATGGGCTGTGCCTGCCTATCGCGAGCAAGCTCGCTCCCACAAAAAAGCGATACTTTGAGCCAGGAGGATCACAGCTCGAAGCGCAACTCCGGCCAGATCGGCGAAGTCCCGCGCTTCTGGGACTCCAGGATTGCCCGGCATAGCGAGCACAGGCGATGATCCTGGAAAATCTTGCGATCGACGCTCGACCAGCGCGGCTGGGCCGGCAGCAGGCTGCCACACAGGGTCCGGTCGGCCGAACCGCCAAGCTCCAACTGCCGGGTCACCAAGTGCACCCGTACTTCCTGACAGGCGAACAGATCCAACTGCTCGTCGGGCTCGATCAGTTGGTAGGCAAACAGGGACCAGGCTGGACGCGGCATCGGGGGCTCCAAATCGGGGGCGCCACATTAGCCGAAACACCGCCTGTAGAAAAGCGTCAAAGCAGCGGTTTCAGCGTCGGCCAGACATTTTCCAGCAACTTGCCCTGGGCCGCGACGGACGGGTGCAATCCGTCGCCTTGCATCATCCCGGGCACGCCCCCGATCTCCTTGAGGAAAAACGGCACCAGCGGCACGTTTTTCTCCTCTGCCAACGTGCTGTAGACCCGCGCGAAAGCATCGGTATAGCGGCGTCCATAGTTGGGGGGCAGTTGCATCCCCAGCAAAAGCACTTTCGCCCCACTGGCGCGGGAGCTGTCGATCATCGCTGCAAGGTTTTGTTGCAATTGTGTTGGCGGTTGTCCACGCAAGCCATCGTTGCCTCCCAGTTCCAGGATGACGAGCTCCGGCTTATGGGCTGAAAGCAGCGCCGGCAGCCGTGCCAGCCCACCTGCGCTGGTATCGCCACTGATCGATGCATTCACCACTTTATCGTCGAAACCCTCGGTCTTGAGCCGTTGTTCGAGCAACGACACCCAGCCTTGCCGGGTATCCAGGCCGAAAGCCGCGCTGATACTATCGCCAACGATCAGGACTGTACCCGCCGCTGCGTTCTGGGCCATGCACATCAAGGCCAGGCCGGCACTCAAAAACCACACTCGCATCGGATTCTCCATGGGCTCAAGCATTCTCACCGCGACGGACCTTAGCAAAGTGGTTCCCAGCGCGGAAGGTGAACTGACCATCCTGCACGAACTCAGCCTGGAACTGAACAAAGGCGACAGCCTCGCCATTGTCGGCGCATCCGGTTCCGGCAAATCCACGCTCCTGGGCCTGCTCGCCGGCCTCGATCTGCCCAGCGGCGGTGAAGTCACCCTTGCCGGCCAGGCCCTCAGTAAATTGGATGAAGATCAACGGGCCCGCGTGCGCGCCGAACACGTCGGCTTCGTCTTCCAGTCGTTCCAGTTGCTCGACAGCCTCAACGCACTGGAAAACGTCATGCTGCCGCTGGAGCTGGACGGCCGCAAGGACGCCCGCGAGCGCGCCACCCAACTGCTGCAACGTGTGGGGCTTGGCCAGCGGCTGACCCATTCGCCACGCCAGCTCTCCGGTGGTGAACAGCAGCGCGTCGCGATTGCCCGTGCGTTTGCCGCCGAACCCGACGTGCTGTTTGCCGACGAACCCACCGGCAACCTCGACAGCCACACCGGCGAACGCATCAGCGGTCTCCTGTTCGAGCTGAACAAGGAACGCGGCACGACCCTGGTGCTGGTCACCCACGACGAACGCCTGGCCCATCGCTGCCGGCGCCTGATCCGACTTGAAGCCGGCCAGATGGTCGCGCCCCTGGAGCCTTGATGGCACGCTTGCCCCTGTTGCGCCTGTTCAGTCTTGCCGTCCGCCAGTTGCTGCGCGATGCCCGCGCCGGTGAACTGCGCGTGCTGTTCTTCGCCCTGCTGGTGGCCGTGGCGGCGAGCACCGCCATCGGTTATTTCGGTGCCCGGCTCAATGGCGCGATGATGATGCGCGCCACCGAATTCCTCGGCGCCGACCTTTTGCTCGAAGGCAGTTCCCCTGCCCGCCCGGAACAGATCCGCAGCGGCACCGAGCTGGGCCTGGAACATGCTCGTGTGGTCGAGTTCTCCAGCGTGGTCGCCACCGACAACGGCATCCAGCTGTCCAGCGTCAAGGCAGCCGATGACATCTACCCTTTGCGTGGCGAGTTGAAAAGCGCCCCGGCCCCTTTCGCCCCGGAAGAAACCGGTGGACGACCGGCCCCAGGGGAAGCCTGGGTGGAAGCACGCCTGTTGACGGCACTGGACCTGAAGATTGGCGACAGCATCGATGTCGGCAACAAGACCCTGCGCCTGAGCCGGGTGCTGACCTACGAACCGGATCGCGCCGGTAATTTCTACAGCCTGACGCCTCGGGTCATGATCAATCTCCAGGACCTGGATGCCACGGGCGTGGTGCAACCGGGCAGCCGGGTCAGCTATCGCGACCTGTGGCGCGGTCCGGCGCCGGCATTGCAGACCTATCGCGACCTGGTCAAGCCAGGCCTGGAACCCAACCAGCGCTTGCAAGACGCCCGGGATGGCAATCGACAGATCGGCGGTGCCCTGGGCAAGGCCGAGCGCTACCTGAACATGGCCAGCCTGGTGGCGGTGTTGCTGTCCGGCGTCGCCGTCGCCCTCTCGGCCAACCGCTTCGCCACCCGCCGCTTCGATGCGAGTGCGCTGTTGCGCTGCCTGGGCCTGTCCCGCCGCGAAACCATGGTGCTGTTCAGCCTGCAACTGGCAATGCTGGGCCTGTTGGCGAGCATCAGCGGCGCGCTGCTTGGCTGGATCGCCCAGTTGGGGTTGTTTGCCTTGCTGCATGACCTGCTGCCCACCACCGTGCCGCCAGGCGGGATGCTGCCGGCCATTGCCGGGATCGGCACCGGGCTGGTGGCCCTGGCGGGGTTCGCCTTGCCCCCGCTCGCCGCCCTGGGTCGGGTACCACCGCTGCGCGTGTTGCGACGGGACATGCTGCCGATCCCTTCCAGCAGTTGGGTCGTCTACGGCGCCGCATTGGGCGCGCTTGGGCTGATCATGTGGCGCCTGAGCCTGGACCTGGTGCTGACCTTCGCCTTGCTCGGTGGTGGTGTGATTGCTGCGCTGGTGCTTGGCGGCTTGCTGTTACTGGCGTTGCAAAGCCTGCGCAGGATGCTGGCGCGTGCCTCGCTGCCCTGGCGGCTGGGGCTCGGCCAACTGCTGCGTCATCCCCTGGCGGCTGCCGGCCAGGCGTTGGCGTTCGGCCTGATCCTGCTGTCCATGGCCCTGATTGCGCTGCTGCGCGGCGAGTTGCTGGACACCTGGCAAAACCAGCTGCCGAAAAACGCGCCGAACTATTTTGCCCTGAACATCCTGCCCAACGACAAGCAGGCGTTTACCGACAAACTGGTCGCTCTGTCGGCGCAATCGGCCCCTCTCTATCCTGTGGTACCCGGGCGACTGATCAGCATCAATGGCGAGCCGGCCACGGAGTTCGTCACCAAGGACTCGGCAGGTGACCGGGCACTGCAGCGAGACCTGAGCCTGACCTGGGCTGAGGATTTGCCGGCGGGCAACGTCGTGACTGCCGGGTCCTGGTGGTCGCAGCAGCCGTCGGACGATATCCCGGGAGTTTCGGTCGAAGGCAAGGTCGCCGATAACCTCAAGATCAAGTTGGGCGACCGCCTGGTTTTCAGCGTTGGCGGCGTCAATCGGGAAGCGAAGGTCACCAGCTTGCGGGAGATCAACTGGGACAATTTCCAGCCGAACTTCTTCATGATCTTCCAGCCCGGTACCCTGAAGGATCTGCCGGCCACCTACCTCACCAGTTTTTATCTGGCGCCCGGCCACGATCAACAGATCGTCGACCTGTCCCGGGCCTTTCCAGCGGTCACGATCCTGCAAGTCGAAGCCTTGCTGGAACAGCTGCGCAGTATCCTCGCCCAAGTGACGCTGGCCGTGGAGTATGTCTTGCTGTTCGTACTGGCGGCGGGCATGGCCGTGCTGTTCTCGGGCTTGCAGGCCACCCTCGACGAAAGGATCCGGCAAGGCGCATTGCTACGCGCCCTGGGTGCCGAGCGGCCGCTGCTGACCAAGGCCCGGCGCATCGAGTTCGGCTTGCTGGGTGCGGTCAGCGGCTTGCTGGCAGCCCTGGGTTCGGAACTGGTGAGCCTGGTCCTCTACCGCTATGCCCTCGACTTGCCTTGGCATCCACACCCATGGCTGCTGGTGCTGCCGTTGGTGGGAGCATTGCTGATCGGTGGCGCAGGTGTATTCGGTACCCGTCGAGCGCTCAACGCCAGCCCGCTGACAGTGTTGCGCGAGGGTTGATAGACTTCGGGCCTCGTCATCAAAAGAAGTCGCCATGAGTCGCTATCGCCCTCCCCGCACCGCCGGCACCGCGCTGATCACCCCCGAGGGTGAAGCGCGGATGCGTGCCGAACTTCATGAACTCTGGCACGTGCGCCGTCCCCAGGTGACCCAGTCGGTCAGCGAGGCGGCGGCCCAGGGCGATCGCTCGGAGAACGCCGAGTACACCTACGGCAAGAAGATGCTCCGGGAAATCGACAGTCGCGTGCGTTTCCTCACCAAACGCCTCGAAGCACTCAAAGTCGTCAGCGAAAAGCCCAGTGACCCGAACAAGGTTTATTTCGGCGCCTGGGTCACTGTGGAGGACGAGGATGGCAACGAATCGCGCTATCGCATCGTCGGGCCCGATGAACTGGATTTAAAACAACATCTGATCAGTATCGATTCGCCGCTCGCCCGGGCATTGATTGGCAAAGCCCTGGATGCCGAAGTCCGAGTCCAGACACCTGCCGGAGAACAACTGATCTATATCACCCGCATCGAATACCTATAACCAACCTGATTACAACTTCTACAGCAACGAAACATTGAAGTACAAGACAGAGACATTCTTGGTTTGACTTCAACTTGCCCATGCAGGAAATTAAATGTGCGCCAGACGCGCACTTGTAATTAATCACCTGATTATTCAAGGATGAATAACATGAACGCAAACTTCAGCGACCGCTGGATGGATAACACACCGGGCATTTATAAACTTCGTATCGATGAATTGATCCTGCCCGGCACGCATGACTCGGGGTCTGACAAGCAAGCTTCGAAAATGATGCTGCCCAACGAAATCACCCAGGACGTGCCTGTCCGCGATCAGATCATGCGGGGATTTCGGGTGCTCGACTTGCGTGTAGAGCTTTTCCCTGGCCAACCCATCGGCCATCCACGTCGTTTTCAGCTGTATCACCTCACCGCTTCTGGCCGCACCGTGGCCGACGATGTGCTTGGCGCGCTCAATGCCTTCTATGCGGATCCCGGACGCCAGAATGAAATAATCATTTTGAACTTCCATCAGTTCAAGAACTTCACCGAAGCTTCACATGAAGAACTCCATGCTTTGATCGATCAAACGATTGGGAACCGATTAATACCGTACTCCCAAAGTTATCTTACGCTGGAGCAACTACGACAACAGATGCCGGGAAAGAGCGTGGTCATTTCCTATAACCGGCGCTCCGGAGACGGTTACTGGCCCGGTGTCGAACAACAATGGATTGGAGAAAACTACATAAGCACTTCGACACTGAAAGTCTTCATGGACGAAGCCAGTTCCAAGCCCAAAAGACCCTACGCTCTGCGTGCTATCCAATGCGCCAAATATACCGGCCTTTACGTCCCGGACGATTTCAGCGACAAAGTGGACCTCTGGTTCGCGTCCAAGGACAGCGAGAGCTATATCCAGCGCTTCCATATCATCAACACTGACTGGTCGACACGAAGCAACATCGTGCTCAACTGCATGCACGCCAACCAATTCAGGGCCCAGGCCAAAGGCTGACGCCTTTAACGGCGTGTAATCAGCCCTTGCCTGGCTACACGGGTCAGTTGCTTGATCATTTCGGGAGCTTCCGCCCCCGTAGGGGACTGGATGACGGCCAAGTCGAAACTGTCATTGGCGAAACGCGCCAATGACTCGCCGTCTTCGACAAACTGGATGAGGAAAGCCGCCGGGCCATGGCTACGCCGCGGCCAGCCGTCGAGATAACGCAACAGCGTCGGCTGGTGAGTACCGCCGAGGAGAATTTTGGGGTTGCGTCGGACAAGGTTCGCCGTGATTGGCGCAAGACGTACAAGGGGGCTGGGTGTGTTCATCGTGTCGTGTCTCTGCCTCAAAAGTCTGCATGGCAGGTGAGAGGCAACACCGAACCAGCGCTTTAGCGGTATTTCGAAGCCGTGTTTCCTGGCTTCTATCGGCAACTGGATGAGTCACCTGGCGCCCCGCAAGTAGCTGTTTAAATCGGCGCATGAGCGGCATCCTAGAGAAGCCAACCGGGCAGTGTCAAGAATCGCCGCCCACAAAAAAGGCCCGTACTGGACGGGCCTCGATGATTCAAGCGAGCGATCAGCCAGCGATGGCACGATCCACGGACAGCTTGCCTGCGCCTTCGATCAGCACCGCGACACTGCCCGCCAGCAAGGCCAAGGCAAACTCGTAACCGTTGTTGGCCATGAACAGACCATTGCCGATGTGCACGGAGAAAATCGCAACCAGCGACAAGATCGCCAGCCCCAGCGCCGCCGGGCGCACCAACAGACCGATGATCAAAGCCAGCCCGGCGAAGAACTCGGTGCCGCCAGCCAAGGTTGCCATCAGGTAACCCGGAGCCAGGCCAATGCTTTCCATCCATTGCGCCGTCCCTGCCAGGCCATAACCGCCAAACAGACCAAACAGCTTCTGCGAACCGTGGGCGGCGAAGATGATCCCTACGACGATGCGCAAAACAGTCAGGCCGTAGCCAGCACGGGAGGACAATACTTTGTTGATGAGAGTGCTCATGGGGTGCATTCCTTGGTGTATGTGTGGTTGGACGCCATATTAATCGAATAATCTTATCTGAATAGCGCAAAATATCCGCCATAACAATCAAATTACTCGATCACTTCCGCAAAACCACCTCTCGTTCCTGGGACTCCAGCGACTCTCGCTCCCGGTCAAACGCCAGATAGTATTTATTCACACTATTAACGTAGCTGACGGCGCCCATTCCCACCTGCTCCATGGCGATTCGCTCGACCTGGAAAAACCACTGGTCAGGATTCAGGCCTCGCCGCCGGGCCTCGGCACGCATGCCTTGCACGCGCTCGGGGCCCATGTTGTAGGCAGCGAGGACAAACGCCATCCGCTCGCGCTCGTTGAGCTTGGAGCTGGCGAAGAACTTGCGGCGGATCATGGCCAGGTATTTGGCACCGGCCTGCACATTGGCATCCAGGTCCTGGATGTTATCGACTCCAACCCGCTGGGCCGCAGACGGCGTAATCTGCATCAGGCCCGTCGGGGCGCCACCGCTGCGCGCCTTGGGTTGCAGGGCTGATTCCTTGAACGCCAGGGCCGCCAGGTTCAGCCAGTCCATGCCTTGGGCCTGGGCATGCTTCTGCAGGACCGGGCGCAGTTTTTCCAGGCGCTGGCGATCGGCCCGGGCCAGCGGATAGTGGACCTGATACAAGCGGCGGTAGATGCGCAGGAATGCAGCGTCCTCATTGGCGGGCACTTTATAGGTCGCCAGGAACCGGTCGATGCTCGCTCGCAACATCGCGGCGTCGCGACGAACGAACCAATGTTCGTCACTTGGCTCGCCGATGAGCACCTGGCGGTCAAAGCGCAGCTTAGGGAGGATCTTGCCCCAGCGTTCGGCGATTGGTTGCTCGACGATGGTCAGGTGGAAGATTCCGCCCTGGACCATTTCCAGCACGTCCTCCACTGCCAGCGTGGGATCGACCCATTCGATCTTCACCGCAGGCAACTTCAGCAACGCCAGCTTCTGGTTGATCTGGCTGACCGCGTCGCCCGCCGCGCTGCCGTTGGGCAAGGCCAGGGTCTTGCCAGACAATTGTTCGACGCGGGTATAACGCTTCTCGCCCTTGATGCCCACCAACAGCAGGGGCACATCGGTACGAATCGGATCACTGGCGCTGACCGCATGGCCCGCTTGTGGCTCAAGCAATTCGCCAGGAGCCACCAGGTCGCCCTCCCCACGCTGCAAGGCACCGAGCAACTGGTCCTTGGCTTTGGGAATGATCTTGAGGGTAATTTCCTGGCCATCCCGGGCATGGCCATTGAGGTACTGCTCGAAAGCACGCAACCGATGATATTCGACGCCGATGGGTTGGCCCTGGACTTCGCCGGAACTGTTGCGGCTCTGATTGACCAATACTCTCAACACCCGGCTGCTGCGTATTTGCGCCAGGTCGCGCGTGGTTCCCGGCGCAACGGCCTGCACCGGCCCAGGCAGCCGGGCGTCGGCCGGCATCGGCAACAGCAGCGAACAACACAACAGTAGCAACACCTGGGGACGTGTCATCCACTCTCCGGAACGATACTGGCGAGCCAATCGCCTCGCAAAAGCGAGACCGGGTCGACAGAAACAGAGCACCTTGGGGCGCTGAAAAGTGCGAAAGACTGGCACAGCGATGGCATTTGCACCACCCCGACCTGTCTCGTGGCCTCAACAGACAGCTCCAACTCGTTGTAGTTCTTGGCTTTTCTTGTATTTCTACAGCTCTGATATGCTTTCCGCCCTTTGGGCCGAGGTAGCACCATGCAACTCATCGATATCGGCGTCAACCTGACCAACCCCAGTTTCGCCGACAAACACCAGGCCGTGCTTGAGCGCGCCTATGAAGCCGGGGTCTGCCAATTGGTGTTGACCGGTACCAGCATCGAGGGCAGCGAACAGGCGCTCGAACTCTGCCAGCACCTCGACGAAGACGGGCAACGACTGTTTTCCACCGCCGGTATCCACCCCCACAGCGCCAGCGACTGGACCGCCGACAGTGCCCGGCACCTGAAGGATCTGCTCAAGCAGGACCGCGCCCGCGCGGTGGGTGAATGCGGATTGGACTTCAACCGTGATTTTTCTCCGCGCCCCCAGCAGGAAAAAGTCCTGGAGGAGCACCTTGCCCTCGCCGTCGAGTTGCAATTGCCAGTCTTCCTTCATGAGCGCGACGCCGACCAGCGCCTGCTGGAAATCCTCCGGGATTTCCGTGACCGATTGCCCGCCGCGGTGGTGCATTGCTTTACCGGCGAGAAGAAGGCGCTGTTCAGCTACCTCGACCTGGATCTGCACATCGGTATCACCGGGTGGATCTGCGATGAGCGCCGGGGCACGCATTTGCATCCCTTGGTGCGCGAGATTCCCCGCGGCCGGCTGATGCTCGAAAGCGATGCGCCGTACCTGCTGCCACGCACCCTGCGGCCCAAACCGAAGAACGGTCGCAACGAACCGGCCTACCTGACGGAGGTGTTGCGCGAAGTGGCCTTGCACCGGGGCGAAACCCAGGAAGACCTGGCGGCCCACAGCACGGCCTGCGCCCGGGCGTTTTTTGGGTTGCCCGATATCTCAGATTGAACGCATCCCATGTGGGAGCGGGCTTGCTCGCGAAGGCGGTGGTTCAGCCAGCACAGCAGTAACTGACCCAACGCCTTCGCGAGCAAGCCCGCTCCCACAACGACTCGCCGATATCCGTTGACCCACATCAAAACCCAGTCTTCCGAATAGCAGCAAAATAATGGCACCTTGCCAAAACTGTTTCCGCTATCAGAGAAGACCTTCCATGGGTGCCTGGCTTAGCAATATTTCGCTGAAATACAAATTCTGGGCGGTCAACGCCGTCGCCTTCGCCACCACATTGCTCCTGGTGCTCTATGCCATGCACCTTGAACAGCAGGTCCGAGGGGTGAGCCTGGGCCAGGTCTTCGGCGAGCGGTTCGGTCAATACGCCATGGCGGTGTTCGTGCTGATGCTGGCGATGCTTGGCGCGTCGCAATTGCTGATCCGCTTTCTGCTCAGTCAGCTCAACACCTTGAAAGACGTGATGCTGCACGTGGAGAAAACCGGTGACCTGTCTGCCCGCGTGCCGTTGGCCTGCAAGGACGAAGTGGGCCAGATGGCCGCTGCGTTCAATGCCATGCAGGCCGGCTATCAACGCGTGGTCGATACCGTTGCCAGCACCGCGCGGCAACTGGACAGTGGCGCGGCGCGACTGGCGTCGAGCATGAACGAAGTACGCCACGGCATGCTCGGCCAGCAGAGCGAAACCGATCAGGCCGCCACGGCGATCAACGAAATGTCGGCCACGGTTTATCACATCGCCCAGCACGCCGGCGCCACCCGCGACCTGTCGAAAACCACCGACACCCTGGCCGGAAATGGTCGCGAAGTGGTCAGCCGCGTGCAGCATTCGATCACCGGACTGTCGACCGGCGTCCAGCAGACCGCCGAAATGATCCAGCGCCTGGCCGAAGACAGCCAGAAGATCAACGGCGTGGTCAGTGTGATCCACAGCATCGCCGAGCAAACCAACCTGCTGGCGCTCAATGCGGCCATCGAAGCGGCCCGTGCCGGCGAGATGGGACGGGGCTTTGCCGTGGTGGCCGACGAGGTGCGCAACCTGGCCAAGCGGGTCCAGACCTCGACGGATGAAATCACTACCATGGTCTCGGCCCTGCAGGCGGGAACCCGCGATGCGGTGGATTTCATGCAGGAAAGTTCGCACAAGGCCGACGACTGCGTGCAACAGGCTTGCGAGGCCGGTGAGGCACTGGCGCAGATCACCGACGCGGTGGCGCAGATGCGCGAGAGCAACACCCAGATCGCCGTCGCGGCTGAACAGCAGAGCCATGTCGCCGAAGAAATGAACCGGGCGGTGGTGAGTATTCGCGACGTGACCGAAAACACCGTGCGCCAGACCGTGGAGTCGGCGACCACCAGTCATGAACTGGCCACGTTGGCGGGAGAATTGAACAAAGCGATCGGGCAGTTGAAACTCTAAATATTGAATTTCCGGGTGTGCCTTTGTGGCGAGGGGATTCATCCCCGCTGGGCTGCGAAGCAGCCCCCGAATCCGGTGCTTTGTTAGATCAGGTTGATCGCATCCAGGTATTTGGGGGGCGCTCCGCACCCCAACGGGGATGAATCCCCTCGCCACAAAAAGTCTTTTCGCTATCAGCGCCTATCGCGATGATAGCCAACCGCGATTCGCCGCCCTGCCCGGCCCGACCTATCCTTGGGTTATTCGGTTTCACGAACTCAAGGAACAGCATCATGGGCAAACGTCACCCCAACCTTCCGGCCTGGCAATGGCGCGCCTACCCTGAAAATCATCGCCACCCGACCAACCTGGTCTTGCACCTGATCGCGGTGCCGCTGTTCATCGTTGCGTTTTTGCTGATTGTGTCGGGTGTGTTCAGCCTGAGCCTGGGCGATGTCGCCATCGGGGTGATCGGCGTACTCGCCGCGCTGGGCTTGCAACGCCACGGCCATAGCCTGGAAACACAGGCTTCCGAACCATTCAGTGATCGCAAAGACGCCGCGTCGCGCCTGCTGGTGGAGCAATTCCTGACCTTTCCCCGGTTCTTCCTCAGCGGCGGATGGTGGCGCGCCTGGCGCGATCGCCACCACCATTGAAGGACCGCCTGATCAGCCGAAAATCGTCACCGTCTGCCGGCTCATGGCGATCAGCCGGCCATCGGCGCTCCAGAATTTCGCCGCGACATGACCGTAACCGTCCTGGGCATGTTCGATCTCGGCGAGATACTGGCACCAATCCAATGTCGAGAGCTCCAGGAATGGCTGGACGAATTCGATGGTCCAGGTAAGCGTGCTGCCCGGCGCCATCTGGGTGAGGTGCGGCAGCAGCGCTGGCGGCCAGGCGTCCACCAACGCCAGGATGTGACCTTCGTCCAACGGCTCTTCCTTGACGTCCCCGCGCAAGCGCACCCAGCCTCCCATGCTGCGGGATTTGTTGCCGGTAAATGGCAATCCTCCAACGCTCCAACGCATTGCCAAATGACGCATGAACTCCGGGGTTCCGCCCTTGATGTAAGGCAACTCCTGGCACAGCTCGACATCCTTGAATTCAGGCGCGGGGTCGGCCTGCACCGCCACGACGGAAGATCGCGACGCGCCAAAGCTGCCTTGCACCACCGTCACGACCTGGCCGTTCTGCACGGCCCGGCCCAATACCTGGCTGACGGCCTTGCCTTCGCGCAACACATCGACTTGAAAACTGACCGGCACGTCGGGCTCGACCGGACCGACAAACGTGATCGCCAGCGAACGCACCGGGCGATCCGCCGGGACGCATGCACGCATCGCCTCGTATTGCAGCGCCGCGACCAAGCCACCAAAGCTGGCACGCCCCTGGCCCCATTCAGGCGGGATCACCACGGCGTCTGGCTGATTGCGCACGGCATCGATCAAATCGGAAAAGCGCATGTCGACCTCAGAAGCAGGAAAAAAGATGAAGGGATCTTAACCAGCCCGCACGAGCAGTACAGCGCTCATTCCGGCCAAAGAGACTGACAGAAAAGCCGCGGGCCAAGAATCCACCGCGAATATCCTGTGGGAGCGGGCTTGCTCGCGAACGCGGTAGGTCAACGCATACGCTGTGACTGCACGATCGCAATTCGCGAGCAAGCCCGCTCCCACAAGGAGAACATGCAAGATTCAGGATTTATCGAAGCAACTGGCAATCAATTTATCCAGCACCCGATCGGACTTGGCCTCGGCCTTTTCCATGGTGATTTGCCAGACCGGTACACAGGGCTGCAGGTCGGCTTCTTGCTCGGCCCGCGCCAGCCACTGCCAGCAATCGTGCCAATCGCCCAATGCGCCCTGGGCGGACTTGAGCCGTGGCATGGCCGCCTCCGGCAAGCGATCGAGTTCAGGGTAGGCTTCGATGGCGTAGCGCACGCGCTTGATCAACAGGCGCAGGCGATGACGGTCATGAGCCGGATCACGCAAGGCCTCGCCGAGTTTTTTCCATTGTTTGTCGAGGCGTTTTTCGATGCGTTTGCGCAGCCCGTCGAGCAAGCCCTGGCGCTGGGCTGCACGGATGAAGCGTGGGAACGCGTCGAGAATCATCAACAGCTGCGCCAGCTCGGGGCTGCCGGCCACGGCGGGATACGCCTCGGCCATTTGCACCTGGCGCCGCTGCGCCGCCTCGGTCTTGCCGTGCTTCTCGAGATAGGCCGCCAGCACTTCACGGTCGCGCAAAGGCGTGGTCAGGCTACCGACTGCCGACGCGGCCGTTTCCAGCTGCTCGACACCGGGCAGTCCACGCAACGGACGAAGCAGGCTGCGCAACCGACGGACCGTGGTCCGCAGGTCATGCAATGCTTCGCTGTCGGTTTGGGCGTTCAAGCGGGCCTGACAGGCCAGCAGGCGGACTTCCAGGCCCAGTATCCGGGCCACCAGCCGATCGATCATGAGACGTACTCCGTACGCAGCCTCAAGCGATAAGCTTCAAGCGGCAAGTGGAGCGGCGCGTCGCCCTCTTGAAGCTCAAAGCTTAAAGCTTGCAGCTGCCTTTATCATCTTCCTGCGCGGGATTCGCGGATGTAGAAGCGGGCCTTCTCGGCTTTTTTGGTGCAGCCTTCATACGCTTCGAATTGCTGCTGGGTCTTGGCACCGGTCAGCAACGACAGGGCCTTGGAGTAGCTGACGGTACCGGCGAATCCTTCGGCCTTGGCCAGGTCAAGTTCACGCCATGCGCTGTCGAGCTGGCTGCCGCAACTGTCGCGGTAGGCGGTCTTGCCGGCGCAACCGGCCAGGGCCAGAACCATCAAGGATGCCATCAGGGGCAGGCAGATCCGGGCTTTCATCGATAACACCTCAAGTCAGGTAAACAGTCGTGCTGGTATGACGGCTTTGCCGATAAAAAGTGCCTCGGCTCGACCGGTATATTCAAGTGTGGACGAGAATACGCAAATGCCGTCGTGGCGTGTCAAAAAACGACGTCTGCGCCACAACGATTTGAGCCGGGCCGTCGATCAGTGCATTGTTGACGTCTGTTCGACGAGAGGCCACCTCATGACAAAACGTGTCGCATTGGTATTGGGCTCGGGCGGCGCCCGGGGCTACGCCCATATCGGAGTGATCGAGGAGATCGAACGGCGCGGCTACGACATTGCCTGTATCGCCGGCTGTTCCATGGGCGCCGTCGTCGGTGGAATCTATGCCGCCGGCAAGCTCGAGGATTACCGCAACTGGATCGAAAGCCTCGATTACCTGGACGTGTTGCGGTTGGTGGACGTCAGTTTTCGTCTGGGGGCGATTCGTGGTGAGAAGGTGTTCGGACAGATCCGCAAGATCGTCGGTGAACTCAATATCGAAGACCTGCGCATTCCCTATACGGCGGTCGCCACCGACCTGACCAACCAGCAGGAAATCTGGTTCCAGGAAGGTTGCCTGCACCAGGCGATGCGAGCCTCGGCGGCCATTCCCAGCCTCTTCACCCCGGTCATGCAAGGCAACCGCATGCTGGTGGACGGCGGCCTATTAAACCCATTGCCGATCGTGCCGGTGGTGTCGAGCCATTGCGACCTGATCATCGCGGTCAACCTCAACGCCACCAACCAGAAACAATACAGCCTGCCAGTGATCCAGCGCCCCGCTGCGTTCCGGCGTCGCTTCGACACCTTGGTCAGCTCCCTGGGTTCACGGCTGCCGTTTCGCCGCAAACAGGCCGAGCAGTTGCTGCTGTTGGAACAGGAAGCGCTGAAGGCCGAAGCAGCCGATATCAACCCGTGGATCGAGTCCGCCGAGCCCGAAGGCCAGCAGCCTGCCGCCGCGCCGGAAACCGAAGGCGCACCGAGATCCGCCACCGGCTCGTTCATCATCGACAACGTCGGGCCGGCGTCCTTGCTGGACTTGATCAACCAGAGTTTCGAGGTAATGCAGACGTCGTTGGCCCAGTACAAGATCGCCGGTTATCCACCAGATGTGCTGATCAACGTGCCGAAGCGAGTATGCCGGTTTTTCGAGTTCTACAAGGCGCCGGAGCTGATTGCGCTAGGGCGGGAGATTGCCAGGGATACGCTGGATCGGTATGAGCGTGAGCAGAATTGAAAGTGTTTGTAGACTTTTTGTGGCGAGGGGATTTATCCCCGCTGGGCTGCGAAGCGGCCCCAAAAAAGTATCAGAAATGGATTTTTCTCCTGACACTCCGAGTGATGAAATTTTAGGGCCGCTTCGCAGCCCAGCGGGGATAAATCCCCTCGCCACAACAGCGCTTGGCTTTAGATCTCAAAGGTGATCAAGCACCCTCCTCCAACAACCGATACCCCACCCCCGCTTCAGTCACGATAAACCGAGGCCGGGTCGGGTCGTCAGCGAGTTTCTGGCGCAGGTGACCGACGACGATGCGCAGGTAGTGGCTGTCTTCAACGTGGGTCGGGCCCCAGATGTCCTTGAGCAATTGCTGCTGGGTGATGACCCGCCCCGGATGCCGCGCCAGCTGCGCCAGCACCGCATATTCCTTGCGGGTCAGGGCCACTTCGGCTCCGTCCAGCAGGACCCGGCGATAAGCCAGGTCCACCGTCAGCGGGCCCAACGTCAATGCCGCTGGCGGTGCTTCGCCTGCTGGCGCCTGTCGCAGTAGCGCACGCACCCGGGCGAGGAACTCCTGGATGCCGAATGGCTTGGTCACGTAATCATTGGCGCCATTGTCCAGCGCCTCGACTTTCTGCGCTTCGCTGGCGCGTACCGACAGGACCAGCACGGGCACCGCCGACCATTGGCGAAACTCGCGCAACACTTGCTGGCCGTCCATGTCCGGCAAGCCCAGGTCGAGCACCAGCAGATCCGGCTTGTTCAACGCCGCCTGGGCCAGGCCCTCGGCGCCCGTTTCGGCTTCGAGCACCTTGTAGCCTTGGGAGGCCAGGCTGATGCGCAAGAACTTGCGAATCTGCGGCTCGTCGTCGATGACCAAAAGGGTCGCGCTCTGGCTCATGGGTTCCATTCATCACAATCAAGTCGCGAGAGCATAACGCAGCGCCGGTCAGGCTTCATCGTCCATGCCCGGTTGTGCCTGCAAGGGCAAGTGCAAGGTGATGCAGGTGCCGCGCCCGTCGAGGCCGTCGCCGACGCTGATCCGCCCGCCATGGGCACCGATCATGCCCTGGCAAATCGCCAATCCGAGCCCGGTGCCTTGCCCACCGCGATCACCGCGGGCAGCGGTGTAGAACATGTCGAAAATCTTCTCGCGCTCTTGCTCGGGGATGCCTGGCCCTTCATCCGCCACGGCGAACAAAACTTCGTCTACCGTCGCCTCGGCACTGAGCAACAATCGGCCGTGGACCGGGGAGAACCGCGCGGCGTTCTCCAGCACATTGACCAGGGCCTGCTCGATCAGCGCAGCGTGGACATACAACAACGGCAAGCCGGCCGGCACTTCGACGCTGACGGCCAGCGGCGCCAGCACCGCACGCAAGCGGTTCAGGGCACTGCCGACGATGTCGGCCGGCGACACCCAGTCCCGGGCCAACTTCAGGGCGCCGTGACCCAGGCGCGTCATGTCGAGCAGGTTCTGGATATAGCGATCCAGCCGCTCGGCCTCATCGCGGGTGCCTTCGAGCAGTTCGCGACGGTCCTCGATCGGAATCGCTTCGCCCAACGCCAATAGGCTGTCGATGCTGCCGCGCATGGAGGTCAACGGCGTGCGCAGATCATGGGAGACAGAGGCGAGCAAGGCGCTGCGCAATTGTTCGGTTTCGCCGTGCAGGCGTGCCGCCTCCAGGTCCTGGGCCAGTTGTGCCCGGGCCAGCGCCTGGGCCAACGGCTGGCTGAGGGCCGCCAGCCATCGCCGTCGCTGGTCGCTGAGCGGCTTGCCGTCCTTCGTGCAAACGCCGAGCAACCCCAGCGGCCCGCCCTCCGCCGACAAAGGCCACCACCACCAACGCCCGGACGGCAGCGTCGCGGTACCGGCGCCGGCCGGTTGATCGTGTTGCCACGACCAGTCGGCGGCGGCGCGCTCGGCCTCGTTGAACGTCAGCGGTTCGGGGGTCTCGACTTTCCAGCCAGCCGGGCCGTCGCGATTGAGCAAGCACAGTTGCAAGTCGTACTCGCTGTTGAGATGGAGCACGGCGGCGCTGATCACCGCCTGGCGATCGGTCGCGGCGGTCAGTTTGCGTGACAGGTCGAGCAGCTCGCCGGTTTCCTGCTGGGTGTCGCGCAGCGCCTGCAACTGGCGCCGCTGGCGGGCCGCGAGGTTGCCGGTCAAGGCCGCCATCAGCAGGAAGAACACCAGCGTCAGCACGTCCTCTTCGCGTTGAATCGTCAGGGAAAAATTCGGCGGAATGAACAGGAAGTCATAGGCCAGGAACGACAGCGCCGCACAGGCCAGCGCCGGGCCGAGGCTGCTGCGCACCGCCACCAGCAACACCGCCATCAGAAATACCAAGGATATGTTGGGCAACGCCAGCAGCCCGGAGATCCCCCAGGCCAAGGCGCTGGCCACCACCGTCGCCACCAGCACCAGCGCATAGTCGAAACCGGTCTGGACGGAACCTGCACGCTGGCGGGCGGGTGGCGGCGACTCATCGCTGTCCAGCACGTTGATTTCCAGGCCACGGGCGTTGCGCAACAGGCGCGACGCGAGGCCACCGCCAAACAGGTTCCGGCGCAGCCGCGGTCGGGACTGCCCTACCAACAGCAATGTCGCGCGACGTTGCCTGGCGTGTTGGATCAAGGTCTTGGCGACTTCGCCAGCCCGCAGCAACACCACCTCCCCGCCGAGCCTTTCAGCCAATTGCTGGGCGTTTTGCAGGCGTTGGCGCGATGCCTCGTCCCGAGCCGCGCCGTTATCCACGTGCACCACGCTCCACGGCAGATGCCGACGCTGGGCGACCCGACTGGCGTGGCGCACCAGCCGTTCAGCCTGCACGTCGCCGTCCACGCCCACCAACAGCCGTCCCTGTACCGCCGGAGCCGACTGGCCCAGTTGTCGATAGCCCTGGGCCAGATCGTTATCTACCTGCGCGGCGGCGGTCTGCATGGCCAGTTCGCGCAGGGCGGTCAGGTTGGTCTGGGAGAAAAACGCATCGATCGCGGCCCGCGCCTGTTCCGGCACGTAGACCTTGCCGTCGCGCAAGCGCTCCAGCAGCTCGCGCGGTGGCAGGTCGATCAACAACAGCTCATCGGCTTCCTGCAATACCCAATCCGGCAACGTCTCGCGCACCTGCACGCCGGTGATGCCGCGCACCTGATCATTGAGACTTTCCAAGTGCTGGACGTTGACCGTGGTGTAGACGTCGATGCCAGCGGCGAGCAGTTCCTGGATGTCTTGCCAGCGCTTGGCGTGGCGACTGCCGGGCGCGTTGCTGTGGGCCAGTTCGTCCACCAGCACCAGGCTCGGGCGCGCCGACAGGAGCCCGTCGAGGTCCATTTCCTCGAGCATCACGCCGCGATATTCCGAACGTACCAATGGCTGCTGCGCCAGGCCATTCAACAGCGCTTCGGTCTCGGCGCGCCCGTGGGTTTCGACGACCCCGGCGATGACGTCCGTGCCTTGACGCAACCGGGTGTGGGCCGCTTGCAGCATGGCGTAGGTCTTGCCGACGCCCGGAGCGGCGCCCAGGAAGACCTTGAGACGGCCACGGTCGTGGCGCGGCAGGTTGGCTAACAGTGCATCGGCGCGGCTGGCGTCGCTCATGCGGGATCTCTTGTTTCAGGAATGGAATTAAGCCTCTGTGGGAGCGAGCTTGCTCGCGATGGCGGTCGTTCAGCCGCCACTGTCATTGACTGACCCACCGCTATCGCGAGCAAGCTCGCTCCCACAGGTTTTTACAGTTTTTCCAGGGCCATGTTCAGCGCCAGCACGTTCACCACCGGCGGGCCTACCAAGGGCCGCTCGGTGTTGTCATCGAGCAACTGCTGCAATGTCGACACCGGCACATTCCTGGCGGCGGCGACACGCGCCAGTTGATAGGCAATCGCCGCCGGAGGCAAGTGCGGATCCAGCCCACTGCCGGAGGTGGTCAGCAGCGCCAGGGGCACCGGGCCCTGATTGGGAACTTGCAGCTTATGGGCGTCATCGATCACGCGGGTGGCCAGCGCCGGGTTGCTGGGCGAAAGATTGCTCGCGCCGCTGGCCACCGTGGCAAAGGCACCTGCCGAGGGGCGCGGATGGAACCAGCCATCGCCGGTGAAATCCTGGGCGATCAACCGGGAGCCACGGACCTTGCCGTCGGCATCATGAATCAGGCTGCCGTTGGCCTGGTCCGGGAAGGCGACTTGCGCCACGCCGGTGACGAGCAATGGATAGGCGACGCCGGTGAGCAGCGTCATCAGGAATAACAGGCTCAAGGCCGGGCGAATCAAAGTGAACATTTCAAATCCTCAGTTGAAACACAGCTTGGTGAGTGAACACACATTTGTGGCGAGGGGATTCATCCCCGCTGGGTTGCGCAGCAGCCCCAAAAGAACCGCCACATTCATGTCTGACTACCGCAATCACAATCTTGGGTCTGCTTCGCAGACCAGCGGGGATAAATCCCCTCGCCACAAAAAAACTCACACCCAAGGCTCAAACCAAGTGCAACCCCGTCAACAACAAATCAATCGCCTTGATTCCCACGAACGGCACCGCGATCCCGCCCAGGCCGTAGATCAGCAGGTTGCGCCGCAGCAAGGCCGCCGCGCTCGCTGCCTGCACCCGCACGCCGCGCAGGGCCAGGGGGATCAGCACGACGATGATCAAGGCGTTGAAGACGATGGCCGAGAGGATCGCGCTCTGCGGGCTGCTCAGGTGCATGACGTTCAGCACGCCAAGCTGCGGATAGATCGAGGCGAACAGCGCCGGCAGGATCGCGAAGTATTTGGCGATGTCATTGGCGATGGAGAACGTGGTCAGCGCGCCACGGGTGACCAGCAATTCCTTGCCGATCTGCACCACGTCCAGCAACTTGGTGGGATCGCTGTCGAGGTCGACCATGTTGGCCGCCTCGCGTGCGGCCTGGGTGCCGTCGTTCATCGCCATGCCCACATCGGCCTGGGCCAGGGCCGGAGCGTCGTTGGCGCCGTCGCCGCACATGGCGACCAGCCGGCCATCGTTCTGCTCATGGCGGATACGCGCCAGTTTTTTCTCCGGCGTCGCCTCGGCCAACACATCATCCACGCCCGCTTCGGCGGCAATCGCGGCGGCAGTCAACGGGTTATCGCCGGTGACCATCACCGTGCGGATCCCCAGCTTGCGCAGCTCGGCAAAGCGCTCGCGGATACCGGGCTTGACCACGTCCTTGAGGTGAATGGCGCCGAGCAATTTGCCGTCCACGCAGACCAGCAACGGCGTGCCGCCGCTCTGGGCGATCTTGTCGACTTCTCGCGCCAGTGCGGTGGGCAGCCCGTCACGGGGCAGGCCGATGAAACTCAACAGGGAATCCACCGCGCCCTTGCGATAAACGCGTCCTTGATAATCCACGCCGGACAAACGGGTTTCGGCGCTGAAGGGCACGGCGGTCAGCGCGTCCAGAGCGGGTTCGGCCTGCGGATGCAACCCGCGCAGGTATTCGACGATGGACTTGCCCTCGGCCGTATCGTCAGCCAGGGAGGCGAACAAGGCGCCTTCGGCCAACGCCTTGGCGCTTACGCCTGGGGCCGCATAAACCGCGGCACAGCGGCGATTGCCAAAGGTGATGGTGCCGGTCTTGTCCAGCATCAGCACGTGCACATCCCCTGCCGCCTCTACCGCGCGGCCGGACTTGGCGATTACGTTCAAGCGCACCAGGCGGTCCATCCCGGCGATGCCGATGGCCGACAGCAATCCGCCGATGGTGGTGGGGATCAACGTCACCAACAGCGCCACCAGGAACACCAACGGCAGGCTGCCGTTGGCGAAATGGGCGAACGGCTGCAACGTCACCACCACCAGCAGGAAGATCAGCGTCAGGCCGATCAACAGGATATCCAGCGCCACTTCGTTCGGGGTTTTCTGGCGTTTCGCGCCCTCGACCAAGGCAATCATGCGGTCCAGGGTGGACTCGCCGGGGTTGCTGGTGATGCGCACCAGCAACCAGTCGGAGACCAGCCGCGTGTTGCCGGTGACCGCCGAGCGATCGCCGCCGGACTCACGGATCACCGGTGCCGATTCCCCGGTAATCGCGGCTTCATTGACCGCCGCGATGCCTTCGATCACTTCGCCGTCACCGGGGATCATCTCCCCTGCCGCGACCCGTACGACATCGCCTTTGCGCAAGCGGGTGGCGGGTACGACTTCAAAGCCGTCCGCGGTCTGGCGACGGGCGCTCAAGCCTTCGCTGCCGGCCTTGAGGCTGTCGGCACGGGCCTTGCCCCGACCTTCGGCCAAGGCTTCGGCGAAGTTGGCGAACAACACGGTGAACCACAGCCATAGGGCGATTTGCGCGGCCACGAAAGTCGGCACGGCGCTGTCGGGAACCAGACACAGCACGGTTGTGAGGATCGCGGTGAGCTCCACCACCAGCATCACCGGCGCACGGTGCAACTGGCGCGGGTCAAGCTTGACGAACGCTTGCACCAGCGCTGGCCGCCACAGGGCTGACAGATTGGTTTTGGCTTGCTCCGGCGCCTTGGCGACGACGGTCTTGCTCATTGGCATGTTCATCATCAACTCCTCAGAAACCCAGGCTCAAGTGTTCGGCGATCGGGCCGAGGGCCAGGGTTGGCAGGAAGGTCAAGCCGCCCACCAACAGGATGGTCACGGTCAACAGCGTCACGAACAGCGGGCCATGGGTGGGAAAGCTGTTCTGGCCGATGGGCGCGGTTTTCTTCAGGGCCAGGCTGCCAGCCAACGCCAGCACCGGCAGGATGTAGCCGAAACGACCGATCAACATGCCCAGGCCGAGCATCAGGTTGTGAAACGGCGTGTTGGCGCCGAAGCCGGCGAACGCCGAACCGTTGTTCGCCCCCGCCGAGGTGTAGGCGTAAAGCAACTGGCTGAAACCGTGGGCGCCAGGGTTGCTCACCGCCGCCGCAGGGCCGGGCAGGCTCGCGGCAACAGCACCGAGCACCAGCACGCTCACCGGCATCACCAGCAGCGTTACCACCAGCAACTGCACTTCCCGGGCGCCGAGCTTCTTGCCGAGGTATTCCGGCGTGCGGCCGATCATCAAACCGGCGAGGAACACCGCGATCAGCACGTTCAGCAGCATCCCGTAGAGCCCGGCGCCGACGCCGCCGAAGATCACTTCGCCGACCATCATGTTGACCAGCGCCACCATCCCGCTCAGCGGATTGAGGCTGTCGTGCATGGCGTTGACCGAGCCGTTGGACGCCGCCGTAGTCGTCACCGACCAGAGCACCGTGGCGGTGGTGCCGAAGCGTGCCTCCTTGCCTTCCAGCGGCGCAGTTTGTTCGACGGCTGCGTCGTTGAGGGCTGGATTGGGTTGGTATTCGGCCCACAGCGACGTCGCCCCGCCGATCAGGAACAAGGCCAGCATGCAGGCGATAATCGCCCGGCTCTGGCGCAGATCCTTGACGTAATGACCGAAGGTGAACACCAGCGCCGCCGGGATCAGGATGATCGACGCGACTTCGAAGAGATTGGTCCAAGCGGTCGGGTTCTCGAACGGGTGCGCCGAATTGACGCCGAAGAAGCCACCGCCGTTGGTGCCCAGTTGCTTGATCGCAATCTGGCTGGCCGCCGGACCGAGCGGAATCACCTGATCCACTCCCTGCATCGTCACCCCATGCACATAATGCGCGAAGGTCTGCGGCACGCCCTGCCAGACCAGGAACAACGCCAGCAACAGGCACAGGGGCAACAATCCGTAGAGCGTGGCACGGGTCATGTCGACCCAGAAATTGCCTAAGGTCGTGGCGGACTTGCGCCCGATCCCACGGCACAGCGCAACCAGCACGGCCAGGCCCGTGGCGGCGCTGACGAAGTTCTGCACGGTCAGGCCGATCATCTGGCTCAAGTAACTGAGGGACGCCTCACCGCTGTAGGACTGCCAGTTGGTGTTGGTCATGAAACTGACCGCCGTGTTGAACGCCTGGGTCCATTCCATGCCGGGCAGGTTTTCAGTGTTGAGCGGCAAATGCCCCTGTAACAGGAGCACGGCGAACAACAAGGCGAAACCCGCCAGGTTGAAGGCGAGCAACGCCAGGGTGTACTTCTGCCAACTCTGCTCGGTGGTCGGATCGACGCCAGCCACCTTGTAACAACACCTTTCCACCGGACCCAGCACGGGTGAGAGCCAGGTGCGCTGGCCTTCCATCACCCGATAGTAGAACCGCCCCAGGAAAGGCGCGGGGATCAGCACCAGCGCGAAAAAGCCGAGGATCAGCCCGTAGTCATAACCGTGCATAGCCGCTCCTAACCCCGGTCCGCGCGCAACAGCGCAACCAACAGATAAATGAACAGCGCCACTGCCAGCAGCAGCGACACCCCGTCCAGAACACTCATGGGATTTCTCCGTGGTACGGCGTCGTGCCGTGTGTGGAGGGATTGTCGGTAGGGAGGGTGTAAAGGTGCGAGATCGAGGGTGGGGTGGGGGAATAAAGAATCTGTAAAAACTGGTTTCTTGGTTGCCCGGGTGGACCTCATCGCGAGCAAGCTCGCTCCCACATTGCTCGGGCTGGGAATGAAAATTCGGAGCCACTAAAGATCCCCCTGTGGGAGCGAGCTTGCTCGCGATGAGGCCAGCCCAGGCACCGACGCTCCGAACTGGGGCACAAACCCAGGCGATCCAGCCGCGAACATCCCCGATACGACACGATTCTCCCCATTACGACCGCCCGAACCATACTGGCACGTCCACTGCACTGCCCTCCTCCAGCGCTTTTGCTACTTATCGAGGGGGAGCCACCAATGAACACACAACTAAAACCCACCCTGGGCACCCTGCACCTATGGGGCATCGCCGTCGGCCTGGTGATATCCGGCGAATATTTCGGTTGGAGCTACGGCTGGGGTGTCGCCGGCACGCTGGGCTTTCTGGTGACATCGTTCATGGTCGCGGCCATGTACACCTGCTTCATCTTCAGCTTCACTGAACTGACCACCGCCATTCCCCACGCCGGCGGACCGTTCGCCTATAGCCGCCGGGCCTTTGGCGAAAAAGGCGGCTTGATCGCCGGACTCGCGACGTTGATCGAATTCGTCTTCGCCCCGCCTGCCATCGCACTGGCCATCGGCGCCTACCTGAACGTGCAATTCCCGGCGCTCGACCCGAAACACGCTGCCGTCGGCGCTTACATCGTGTTCATGGGCCTGAACATCCTCGGCGTGAAACTGGCCGCGACCTTCGAACTGATCGTCTGCGTACTGGCCGTCGCCGAGTTGCTGGTATTCATGGGCGTGGTCGCGCCGGCATTCAGCTTCAGCAACTTCGCCCTCAACGGCTGGGCCGGCTCCGACGTATTCGGCGCACCCGCCATTGCCGGGATGTTCGCGGCGATCCCCTTCGCGATCTGGTTCTTCCTCGCCATCGAAGGCGCGGCCATGGCCGCCGAAGAAGCCAAGGACCCGAAGCGTACGATCCCCAAGGCCTACATCAGCGGCATCCTGACTTTGGTGGTGCTGGCGATGGGCGTGATGTTCTTTGCTGGCGGCGTGGGTGACTGGAGCACCTTGTCCAATATCAACGACCCGCTGCCCCAAGCCATGAAAGCCGTGGTAGGCGAAAGCTCCGGCTGGCTGCACATGCTCGTGTGGATCGGCCTGTTTGGCCTGGTGGCGAGCTTCCACGGCATCATCCTCGGCTACTCGCGCCAGTTCTTCGCCCTGGCCCGGGCCGGCTATCTCCCCGCCTCCCTCGCCAAACTCTCGCGTTTCCAGACTCCGCACCGAGCCATCATCGCCGGCGGCCTGATCGGCATCGCCGCCATCTACAGCGACGGCCTGATCAACCTCGGCGGCATGACCCTCACCGCCGCGATGATCACCATGGCCGTGTTCGGCGCCATCGTCATGTACATCATGAGCATGCTCAGCCTGTTCAAGTTGCGCAAAACCGAGCCCAACTTGGAACGCACCTTCCGCGCGCCGGGCTATCCGATCGTGCCGGGGATCGCCCTGGTCCTGGCGGTGGTGTGCCTGGTGGCGATGGCTTGGTTCAATGCCCTGATCGGCTTGATCTTCCTCGGATTCATGGCGGTGGGTTTCGTGTACTTCGTGTTGACCGCGCAGTTACGCGCAGACGCTCCGGCCGATGCGATGTTGACCGGGCTATAAGGTGAGCCAGGCATAACCGGCGTAGTATGGAACCACTGCGAACCGTCTTCGCTCATAAGTGGTACGGGCAATGACCAGCGAAATACTCGTCTGGCCATTGCCCCTCAAGGAGAGCCCTATGCCCTGGTATGCCTGGTTAATCTTGATCGTCGCCATCGGCTCGATCGTGGGTGGTTTGATGATGCTGCGCGACACCGCCAACAAGGTTGAGCTGACGGACGAACAGCGCAAGCGTGTTGCCGAACGCAATGCGGAAATGGATGCGAAAGAGGCGAAGGATCGCTGACTGCTTGCTGCGCATCACTCTGTGGCGAGGGGATTTATCCCCGCTGGGGCGCGTAGCGGCCCCAAAACGTTTGAACTCGCAGTTTTAGAGTCAGGATCACTCCCGTAGGGAGAGGGCTGCTACGCAGCCCAGCGGGGATAAATCCCCTCGCCACAGAGGGCAATGCCTTGCCGCGTCAGCAGTGTTATTTCTCCCAATCCGCCTTGGCAATATGCAACCCGTGCAGCCCTTTGTAAGCCGCCCGCTCCGGCTGACTCCAGCCTTGTAGCAACGAATCCTCCAACCGATAAATCTCCACCCCCAGCGGACGACAGACGCTTAAAGGATCCTGCGCTTCCGGCCCCCACATCGCCAGCGACAGATCCCCGCCAGGGCAAGTCGACAGCGCACACAACAAATCAATCTCGGCAAAAAACTCCAGGTAGTCGCCCTTCTGCGCCGGACACGCCTTCATGAAATACATGTCGTCATGATTCAGCCCGGTGCATTGGAAGATATTCAACACGTCATGCACATCGAACTCCGTCAGGCCGTGGGGCAACACCGCACGGGTCAGGTTCGAGTGACAGTGATGATGGAAATCCTCGCCGGTCAGCATCTTGTTTACGTAGGGATCACACCGTGTACCCAGCAGATCGTGCAAACGCCCGCCATGCTCGTCGATACCATAGCCCGCGAGACTGTCATCGGTAATCGTCACCAACGGTCGCAGAAACGGCAGATTGGACCACAGCCGATCATAGGTGCTGACATGAGCGCCTTGAAGCTGACGAGTACGAGCCGCCCATAAGCGCTCCCGCGGATCGTTGGCATTCCAGACGTTGAAGTCCCCCACTTGCGGACCGACCGGGGTTGTCACACGGAAGACATGACCGGCCGGCACATGCCAGGCACGGCCGGTGCGGATTGGGACTTCGAACTGCTCGATCAGCGTGCGCTTGTCTTGCTGAGTGCGGATGCGGTCGTAGAAGGGTTTGTCCACTTGCAGGGCGGAGCCTTTGCTGACCTGGTAGGCGGCTGGGTAGTCTTTGTACATGGCGCGAGTCCTTTGATCAGTGAGGGTTGGCGGGAGTCAGTAGATGCAGAAGCAACTGCTCGGAATCGTCGAGGTAAAGGCTCAACTCGTCGTGGGCAGCGAGCTTGTTACCTTCGGCCAGCAAATCGTGGATCTGCCGGTCACGGGCAAGCCACGGCGCCTGGAAACGTGCCTCATCGGGGGCGGAACAAAACACCAAACGCAACTGTGCGACCACGTTGGTGAAAAACTCATCGAGCAAGGGACTGCGCATCAGCCCCACGATGTGTTGATGGAAGGCCAGACCGTGGGTGCCCACCGCTCGCCAATCTTCGCGCTCGCGAGCCAGCTCGGCGGCCTCCAAGGCTTCGAGCATGCGGTCGGACTGGTATTCGCTCAATGGCTTGCTGGTGAGAATGGCCTGCAGTTCCAAGGTGCGACGGACCTTGAACACGTCTCGCACGTCATCGACACCCAACCTGCGGACCATGACCCCTTTGTTACGCACGTAACGGGTCAAGCCCTCCTGGCCGAGACGGTGTAACGCTTCGCGGATGGTGTTACGGGACGCGTTGTAGGCTGAGACCAGGTTGTTTTCGATCAGCGCCATGCCGGGGATTAGGCGGCCGCCGATGATGTCGGCGCGGAGTTCGAGGGTGATCTGGTCGGCTAGGGAAAGGGGGTTGGTCATGGGGGGCCTTGGATTGTTGAACAATCGGTTGGCGTTAGGTAATCAGCATTCGTGCCAATAACGACAAGGTTAAGCCGATGAATCAAAAATCAGACCGAACAATCTCATGGGGTCACTCTTATAAAGATGGACTCAAAATATCAGAAATGAAAAAGCCCAGCGGGTGGGCTGGGCTTAAATGATTTATCCATAGAATCTTTGCCTAAGCACCCACCCCGTGCGGCCAGCCAGGGACCGCCAAAAACGATGATCGCTCGGTCGCCCATCGAGGTGGTACAGCAAGAACGGCCCCGGGCCGAAGGTCTCTCGTGGTTGCGTAGTTGGTCGCGCCGCAGGTATCCAGACTTTCGAAGTCGCTTTTGGTATAGTTCGGCAGTTTTTTAGCAGAACAGCTTTTCAGCTGTCCAAATTCGCTAGGCTTGTCCGTCATGCAAGCAAATAGAAAAGGGAGATACACATGGGCGTGCGAACTGAACAAGAGCTTTTTTGGGAAGGTGAGTTCGGAGACGTATACACGGAGAGAAACAAAGGATTGGACTGGGTTGCTAGCAATACAAGTTTTTTTTCAAAAGTCCTCCACAGAACATCCAAAATAGAATCTGTTCTTGAGTTTGGTGCTAATAGAGGTCTTAATATTTACGCATTGCAGACACTGCTTCCAAAAGCACATTTATCTGCTGTTGAGATTAATTCAAGCGCCGCCGCAGAGCTTAGAAAAAACCATCCCTTGGCAGAAGTTTTCAATACATCTATATTTGAATTCGAAGCTCCGAGAAAATGGGACCTTACATTCACCAAAGGCGTTCTGATACATATCAACCCTGAGAAACTGCCAGAGGCATACGCAGCCCTGTACAACAATTCATCAAAATACATTGTCATCGCGGAATACTACAACCCTTCGCCGGTAGAGCTGTCCTACCGCGGTCACTCGTCCAAATTATTCAAACGAGATTTTGCTGGCGAACTAATGAATACATACAATGACCTTGTATTAGTAGACTACGGCTTTGTTTATCATCGCGACAGAAACTTCCCTCAAGATGATATCAGCTGGTTCATTATGGAAAAACAACCTAAATAATTGCAAAAAATGAATCACTGATGTGTATGCTAAATAGTAAAAGGCCAGTCATCTGACTGGCCTTCCTTAAACAACCCTCAATTCACTTCCAGCTTGTCACGATTCCTATCGAGGATCGCCTTGCCGATGCCCTTGACCTCAAGCAGTTCGTCTACCGACGAAAAAGGCCCATTACTCTCCCGATAGGCAACAATCGCCTCGGCCTTGCCTTTGCCTATCCCTGACAGCTCGCGCTGCAACGTTGCGGCATCTGCCCCGTTCAGATCTACCTTGGCTCCTTGCGTTTTCACTGGCTGCTCCACCGCCGACGGCGAAGCAACCGACTCCGGCTTGGCCGCTGGGGCAGCAATAACAGCGATCGAGGCGCTGGTGAGGAAGGCAAAAATCAGCGAGTAGAAATAGCCTGTACGCATAAGTGACGCTCCATGACATCGTTGAGAGAGAAGCAGCTTTTCCGAAGCTGCTTCCCAAACTTAGGCGATGGTGTGGAACTGTCAAAAGTGTGTACGTTACGAGGTATGTAACAATCAGGGCTCGAGATGGCGCTGCTGGTAAATCCAGTCGACAATTTCTCCGTCCGGGGCGTAACCACTGACGGTGTCGCGAAGCAACTGACGGACTCGTGCGTAATCATCTTCTTCGATGGCCGTCAGCAGGTCTGCCAGCCTTAGCTTGAGGACATCCCAAGGCAGGAAGTCTTCGTTGGCGCTCATGATCATTGGGTGCTGGGTCGCGACGACGTTGTCGCCTATCAACAATTCCTCATAAAGCTTCTCGCCGGGGCGCAAGCCGGTGAATTTAATTGAGATATCACCGTGCGGATTCTTTTCGGATCGAACGCTCAAGCCAGACAAGTGAATCATCTTCTCCGCCAGCTCAACGATTTTCACCGGCTCGCCCATGTCCAGCACAAACACATCTCCACCCAAGCCCATGGAACCCGCCTGAATCACCAGTTGAGCTGCCTCGGGAATGGTCATGAAGTATCGCGTGATCTTGGGGTGGGTAACGGTCAACGGCCCGCCGGATTTGATCTGCTTATGGAACAGCGGAATAACCGATCCGGAGGAGCCCAGTACGTTACCGAAGCGGACCATGGTGAAGCGGGTCTTGTTAACTCGTGAGACGTTGGCCTGGTCACCGAACAGCACAGGGGCCAATTCACGACTCAATGCCTGTAGTGTCAGCTCAGCGAGCCGCTTGGTGCTGCCCATTATATTGGTCGGGCGTACGGCCTTGTCGGTGGAGATCAAGACAAAGTTCGACACACCCGCCTGCAGTGCAGCCTGTGCAGTGTTCAGCGTACCGATTACGTTGTTCAAGACACCTTCGGCGATGTTGTGCTCAACCATAGGCACATGCTTATAGGCGGCTGCGTGATAGACCGTGTCGACATTCCAGGTCTTCATCACATCAAGCAGTTTCTCTTGGTTGCGGACCGATCCCAAGATCGGTAACAGGCGAACAGACAGAGATTCCCGAGCGATTCGCGGCTCCAGTTCGGACAATATGCTGTAAAGATTAAATTCGCTGTGCTCGAAAAGCAGCAGCGTGGTGGGTTTCAGCGCAAGGATCTGTCGGCAAAGCTCTGAGCCGATCGAACCGCCGGCACCCGTGACCAAGACCGACTGGCCTGTGATGCAATGTTCTAATAGATCAGGCTGCGCCGGCACTGCATCACGTCCTAGGAGGTCCGCAATATCCACTTCCTGGATGTCGTCCACCTTGACCCGGCCGCTGGCCAGATCCATGAAGCCCGGGACGCTGCGTACGTGCAGTGGGAAGCCTTCGAGCAGGGTCAGGATTTCTCGACGGCGACCACGTGATGAAGAAGGGATGGCAAGCAGTATTTCCTGTGCGCCAGTCGCATCGATCATTTTTTGAATGTGGTTGGGTTGATAGACCTGGAGCCCTGCGATGACGCGATCGGCGATGCTGCTGTCATCGTCTATGAACGCAACGGGCCGCATCACCCTGCCCATGCGCAGCGCGGCGACGAGTTGGTTGCCTGCAGCGCCTGCGCCGTAGATAGCGACCTTGGGCAGACCGTCGTCTCGATTGGTGAAGGGTACATGTTGGGCGGCGGTGAACCAGTCGCCCAAGAAGTACTGACGCATCATCAGGCGTAAACCGCCGATCATGATTAGGCTTAACCACCAATAATTGAAGATGATGGAGCGCGGTACAACTGTCTTATGGTTGCTGTACCAATACACTACAAGAGCTAACAATAGCGCCGAAAGGCTCACGGCTTTGCAGATTGTGATCAGCGCATCGTTACCGAAGTAACGCATGACAGCACGGTACATGCCGAAACGGATGAAAATAGGAATGGCGACCAGTGGAGCCGATGCGAACAGCCACAGATGCGTTTCGATCGGCGCTATCAACGCATCGACACCCAGTCGCACGACAAATGCAAGCCACAGCGCAATCCAGACTAGCACAATATCCATGGCTACCTGAATTGCTCGCTTATGACGCCTCGGCAATCCCAACAAGACTGTTCTTAATTTATCCATGAATCCTTCCCGCACCCTGGCCAGCTCCTAAACCCCGTCCGCCCGTACGCCGGTGGTACATCACCGTGCGTTGGACAATCAATAACCCAAAAAAAGCGAACCTAGCTTGAAATCAGACGTTTTCAAGCTCGCCTGCATGAAACCTGACAGCAAGCATCACCAATGGCACATAAGCCACTATCAAAGCCAAGGCTCCGTCAATGTCCAACAATACAACGCATGCAGCCAACGGCAGCAGCCATAACAAATTGATTGCCATTACCGCCAAGGTCACAGGTAGATGGCGACCGAACTGACGCGAAGCGAACTGGTACGCGTGACTGCGATGAGCCTCGTACACCTTGTCGCCGCGAAGAAGACGTCGTATCAACGTGACCGTTGCATCGACAATAAATACACCGAGCAAAATAAACCAAACCCAAAGTAGCTTGGGTGAAGCCCAAGCTGCTTGCAGCGATAGGAGCGCCAAGACGATACCGAGAAATCCGCTGCCCGCGTCTCCCATGAAAATGCGAGCTGGGGGGAAATTCCAATATAGAAAGCCAGCTACCGCAAGAGCGAGCAATAGCGGAGCCATAATCAAAGATTCAAAACCTCCCAGCCAGTAAAGCAGACACGCCCCGACGCACACGCAGATAGCCTCCACACTGGCAATACCGTCGATGCCGTCCATAAAATTGTAGAGATTCAACATCCACACCAAGTAAAGAACTGCCAGGACGTGACCAAGCCAAGCCAGGTCGATTTCGACGTTAAACATCGTGATTACCGGCATTCCGCCTAGCCAGTAAAGTGCCCATACCGATGCTATGAAATGCCCCAACAGGCGCCAACGGGCAGCGATGTGGCCATGATCATCGAGGAAACCGAGCACAGCGACTACAGCTCCCGCTCCTAGCATTGACCACATAGCGTGCAAAGACAGCGATTCGTTAGCCGCTAATATTGGCAGCGCCGCTAGGAAACTAAATACAATGGCTACGCCACCGCCGCGTGGGGTTGGTACAGAATGGGAACTACGGGCGTTGGGGATGTCTATGATGCTTCGAGCCAAGGCATAACGACGCAGGACCCATGTCATCAAGGATGACGCCGCGAAGATAATTAAAAAAATTTGCCAGCCCATTATTTACCCTGATTCAAAAAATTGCTTACAGTGTCTCTCAATCCTTGGTCAACGCTAACTTTTGGGGTCCAGCCCAGCAACTCATGGGTTTTACTTGTGTCGACCTGCAGAGAGCCGCAAAGACGCTTGAAAATATCGTTTCTTCCCACCAGCTTCGCAACATGGCCGATCAAATAAGAGGGAATGGGAACTAAACGCGAGGGTTTATGAAGTGCTATCGAAAGTTTAGTTAGCAGCTGAGTTGTCGACAAATCCTCTCGATCGCTAACGAGAAAAATTTGATTGGCTGCGAGCGGGTGATCTATACAGATCACTATCAAGTCAACCAAATTATCAATCCCGACTAAGCTTCGCATATTTTTAATGGCCCCCAAGGGTAAAGGTACCCCCCTATTAAGCCATCTCATCATGCTGAGAAAATTGCCTTTGACACCTGGGCCGTAAACAAGAACGGGACGAATGATAACTACGTCCATTTGCCCCTGCTCACCAAGTGGGAGAAGCGCTGCTTCGGCTTCCATTTTTGAAATACCATAAGGATCATGCGGGTTCGGTTTATCGTCCGGCTTGAAAGCATATCCCGGCTCGGTACTTTCTCCGTTGACCTTAACGGAACTTATGAAAATAAATCGCCGAACACCTGCTGCAGCAGCTTGACGTGCAAGATTTAAAGTTCCTTCTACATTGATTTCTCTAAACTCTCTCAGAGGATCACTTGAGGCGTCGTGCATTATATGCACGCGCGCAGCCGTATGAATAACGACTTCAACCCCATCAAGTGCTGCTGTCCAAGAGGTGGTCGCACTGAGATCCGGCACTTGATAGGTGCGGACACCAGATACCTGCTGTCCAGTACGAACCGAGGCACATATCTCAAAGCAAGAATCTGCCTTAGCTCTTTCAATAAGCGCAGCCCCAACGAATCCAGTCCCCCCCGTGATCAACAGGCGCGTCATTGAGAATTTCCTTTGGGGCGTTTGAAGTACTCAACCAACTTGAAAGGCAGCTTGCTCAGGACCATTACTAAATTCGTGTAGATGCCGTTTCTCCTACAAGCCTGAACAATCTCTCTATTCAGGCGGAGACTACTCCTTACACCTGAGGTGCTGACCCCACCGGCGCGCATCCGAACTAATACCTGATCAAGCCTGGCAAAGGGCAGCTTATGAACCACTAGCAATCGCACAAACATCTCATAATCAGCCGAAATCCTGTAGAGCATCGAATACGGCCCTGCTAACTTATATGCTTCTGCCCTTATGAACGTCGCAGGATGAGGTGGCATCCAACCAAAACGAAGCTTCCAAGACCGGAAATGGCCTGCACTGTAAAAGCGGGTCACAGCATTTAAATCATTAGGATCAACAAAAACAATATCACCAAAAACAAGCTGACTTTCTGGCGACGAAGCGAAGCAACTGGCAACAGAACCAACAACGTCATCTGTCTCGAAGAAATCATCAGAATTCAAGATCCCAATGATATCACCTGTCGCCAAAGAGATGCCTTTGTTCATAGCATCATATATACCTTTGTCCGGCTCACTAACGACTTTGGCTATCTTACTTCCATACTCATTAACGATAGCCATGGTCGTGTCGCTCGAGGCGCCATCCACGACGATATATTCAATATTTTCATACCGCTGCGAAAGAACTGATTCTATAGTGTCACGAATCGTGGAAGCGCTATTATAAGAAACAGTAATAATGGAAATCTTCAAAACATCAATCCTTCACGCGACCGTATCGATCTTCAAAGCGAACGATATCATCTTCACCTAAATAGGTGCCGGACTGGACTTCTATTAGCTCCAACGGAATCACACCAGGATTCTCCAGAGCATGAATCTGGCCGACAGCTATGTATGTAGATTGATTTTCCGTTACCAAATAGGTCCGCTCACCGTTGGTTACTTGAGCCGTTCCGCTTACGACTATCCAATGCTCCGCCCGATGATGATGCATTTGTACAGATAGTTTAGCGCCCGGATTTACTGTAATACGTTTTACCTGATAGCGCGGTCCGTTATCGATGGAATCGTAAACTCCCCAAGGACGATAGACCTCACGATGGTTAGCATACTCAGGTCGCTTACAGCTCTTTAGCTGGTCAACAATTTTCTTGACTTCTTGAACATCATTTTTGTGTGCCACGAGTACCGCATCTTTGGTTTCTACAATAACAAGGTCATCAACGCCGATGGCGGCCACCAGTCGATGAGTTGCATGTAGGTAGCTGTTAGTCGTTCGCTCGGTGAGCACATCCCCATTAGATACGTTTCCGTTACAATCTTTATCTGATGTATCCCAGAGAGCCGACCACGATCCGACGTCACTCCATCCAGCATCAAGAGGCACCATTACCGCATCAGAAGTGCGCTCCATGACGGCGTAATCGATGGATATATCCGGACATTCGTTGAACGCTTGAGCGTTGACGCGGGTGAAATGCATATCCTGCTGCGCACCTGCAAACGAAGCCTGGCAGGAACGAAGGATATCCGGCGCGAAGAGCTCTAACTCCCGTAAATAACGACTGGCTCGAAACATGAACATGCCGCTATTCCAAAAATACTCTCCGCTGTCCAGATACTTCTGAGCCGTAGCTGAGTCAGGTTTTTCTACAAATCGGCTAACAACATAGGCACCCTCGGCTATCTCTTTCCCCCTTTCCAAATAACCGAAACCCGTTTCTGGGTGGGTAGGCACTATCCCGAACGTGACTAATTTTCCCGTCTCAGCCAAAGCTAAAGCACAAGCGATGCTGGCATGAAATGCCCCAACGTTCTTAATAAGATGATCTGCGGGAAGAACCAGCAGAACCGGGTCAACTCCGGAAGCGGTGGCCTCCAACGCCGCCAGCGCGATAGCTGGAGCAGTATTGCGTCCCACCGGCTCAAGCAAAATCTTGGCTTGGTCCATCTCCATCTGCCGGAGTTGTTCCGCCGCAAGGAATCGGTGTTGTTCGTTGCAAATCAGCAAGGGGAGCTCGTGATTCAGCCCGTCCAGCCGCTGAATTGTGGACTGCAGCAACGACCGCTCAGTATCAACCAAAGGCAGGAACTGCTTGGGATTAAGCTGGCGAGAAAGCGGCCAGAGGCGGGATCCCGTACCGCCTGCCATGATTACCGGAAGAAACATTGAAGGTTGTCCTTACTGACGCTATCAGGGTGCTGCTATTTCTGTTTTTGCAAGGCTAATGATCGCGAGAAACCAGCCACACAGCCATCACTTCCTAGCCTCCAGCCAATGCTCTACGAACCATTGATAGGCATCGCTAAGCCCTTCCTCGAGACCAATCGTAGCTTGCCAACCCAACGCGCGAAGACGAGAGACGTCCATTAGTTTACGCGGCGCACCGTCAGGCTTGCTTGCATCAAAAGAGAGTTGTCCTTTAAAACCAGTAACCTTGGCGATTGTTTGTGCAAGCTCACGTATGGTGCAGTCTTCTCCCGTCCCGACATTAATATGCGACAGCATGGGCTGAGTGTTGGCCTGATACGTGTTTTGATCAAGCTCCATCACATGTACGCTAGCCGCGGCCATGTCATCGACGTGTAAAAACTCCCGCATCGGATTGCCGCTTCCCCAGATAACAACCTCCCCTTGACTGGCTTGCACCGCCTCGTGAAAACGACGAAGCAAGGCCGGAATCACGTGGCTATTTTCAGGATGGTAATTATCATGCGGCCCGTACAGATTGGTTGGCATGACGCTGCGATAGTCACGACCGTGCTGACGATTATAGCTCTCGCATAACTTGATCCCAGCAATTTTGGCGATCGCATAGGGCTCGTTAGTCGGTTCTAATAAACCAGTAAGCAAAGCGTTTTCCTGCATCGGTTGCTTAGCCTGCTTCGGATAAATGCAGGACGACCCAAGAAACAGTAATTTCTGAACGTTAGATAGGTGCGCAGCCTGGATCACATTCGCTTGTATCGTCAGATTTTCATAAATAAAATCCGCAGGGTACGTATTATTGGCTTGGATACCCCCTACCTTAGCTGCCGCAAGATAGACCTGGTCAATCCGATTTTTTGAAAAATATGCATGAACCGCTTGCTGATCGAGTAAATCCAGCTCTTCCCGACCAGCGCAGAGAACAGAGCGATAGCCAAGAGCCTGGAGCCGGCGCACGATAGCGGAACCCACCATGCCTCGATGGCCTGCGACGAAAACGGTCTGGTTCAATTCGCGGGGCATCATTAGTTCTCCAAAGCGACCGGGACATCATGGCCGTGTTGCTTGAGCAAGGCATGACGCTGGGCCGCCTTAAGGTCCTCACGGACCATCTCTGCGCACATTTCCTGCACTGTGATTTCAGGTACCCAACCGAGGTCTTTTTTAGCTTTACTAGGATCACCCAACAAAGTTTCGACCTCGGTAGGCCGGAAGTAGCGCGGATCTACACAGACGATCACGTCTCCAGTCTTCAGCGCAGGGGCTAGATTTCCATCTACGCGTTCAACTATCGCGCGCTCTTCCACACCTTCACCTTCAAAGCGCAACGTGACGCCAAGCTCAGCGGCAGACCAGCGCACAAAATCTCGTACAGAATATTGGACACCTGTAGCAATTACATAATCTTGAGGGTGCTCTTGTTGCAGCATCATCCATTGCATGCGGACATAGTCCTTCGCATGCCCCCAATCTCGCAAAGCATCCATATTGCCTAAGAACAGACATTGCTCCAAGCCTTGCGAGATATTTGCCAAAGCGCGGGTGATTTTACGCGTAACAAAGGTTTCGCCACGGCGTGGAGATTCATGATTGAACAGGATGCCGTTGCATGCGTACATCCCGTACGCCTCACGATAGTTGACGGTTATCCAGTACGCGTAGAGCTTGGCCACCGCGTATGGAGAGCGCGGATAGAAAGGTGTTGTTTCCTTTTGAGGCGTTTCCTGAACCAAACCGTACAATTCGGATGTCGATGCCTGATAGAAACGAGTTTTTTTCTCCAAACCTAGTAGACGAATGGCTTCGAGGATGCGAAGTGTACCCATTGCATCAACATCGGCGGTGTATTCTGGAGACTCGAAACTAACTGCAACGTGAGATTGCGCCCCGAGATTGTAAACTTCGTCAGGCTGCACCTCTTGAATAATCCGAGTCAGGTTCGAAGAATCGGTCAAATCGCCATAATGAAGAACAAAGTTCCGATTATTCACATGTGGATCTTGATAGATATGATCGACGCGCTGAGTATTAAATGATGACGCACGGCGCTTTATGCCATGAACTTCATAGCCCTTCGCGAGTAGAAACTCGGCAAGGTAAGAACCGTCCTGCCCGGTCACACCAGTAATTAGTGCTTTCTTCACGATTGACACCTCCATCAATTAAGATCCGTTACCAGCTCACCGTAAGAGCGTATTTTAGAAAGCGCCTTCAAATGCGAAGCCCTATCATCCTCGCGCTCAAATCGATAGCGAATTATTTTTGCAGGCACTCCAGCAACTATGGCAAAAGGCGGTACGTCATGTGTAACTACAGCCCCCGCCGCAACGATGGCACCAGAACCAATGGTAACACCAGCGATCAACTTCGCAGACATCCCTATCCATACGTCATCGCCTATTGTGGTCGGCGGAATAAATTCTCTACCCGAAAAGCAGATAGGCACTCCGACCATTTTGTATTCATGGTCTCCTCCCAAGATTGAAACCTCAGGCGCTATCAGCACAAACCTTCCAGCACTCACCTTAGGATAGATAGTACAATCACGCCCAACAAATCCGTAATCTCCAATACTAAAATCTCTGGATATATATTTTTGCCTAGCTACCATCCAAGTAGTTATCGACACACCGCCCCAGCCGTAACGAAACTTCCGATAGCGCATAATTAACTCGCGCAGAGACAGATAAAACCCTCTATGCGACTTTATAAAACGTTTAAAAACACCCATCTTATCTCACCCCTAAAGGAGTTGAAACGGAGCCGGAACTTCGGAAATATTTCGCAAAAAACCAATAAAACAAAAGCGGAAACAAAAGATAATCAAACAAACCAAACAAATAAATAATATCAAACAACGCCCTACATAAAAATAATACCGCGATAGCAAGGAGTGCAAACTTCTTCTCTACAAACAACTTGAAAAGCGAAATAGCGATTAAGCATATCAGCAGAATCATCGAGATGCCATAATACGAATGCAGCAAGAGGAAGGCGTTATGTGGATTATTATTATATTCAAAAATTAAAGGAACCTGACTAAGATCCAACCCAGTGAGCAGTCCCAACCCATTTATGGAGTCTAGATATTGGAGCAGCATTTCGGATCGAGGACTATCCATACCGGCTGAAAAATTCGTTGCGCCGTAGATATAGCTCTCAATTATATCTAGGCTAGATAAAGCACACAGAATGCCGGCCCCGCCAACCAGAGCAGCCACCCTCAGACTTCTATAGCAGAGAACGACTATAAACAAGGAAAAAGCCATGGCAATTCCACTTCGACCGTACAGAGGGAAGCTAGATATGAGAACCAACATCATCAGCACCAAGGAAATTCTTTTACCTCTGTATATCCTGGAAAAAATATAGCCCCCGGCAAAAGCTAACAATATGGCCGAATAGCCGTTTCGGCTATAACCTGCAAGTACAGTGTTGAATTCTGCAGGACCATACCCAAAAACCAAAAATAAAATCAGAGTAGCGCCCAAAATTATATAAAAAGGTAGTTCATATAGGTGAAAAGTGCAGCGAGCTGCCAACGAAAACCAACTTACACCAAGCGCTCCTATAAACACCATAACCGAAAACAAACTACGCCCTTCGGATGACTGCAAACTAAACAAGGAGAAGACTGCAATAATTAAAACAAGAAAAACTAACAAGCCTCCCAGCCGGAGTTCGGCCAACCTACTCTTCAGCATATAGAATAGTATCAGACAACCGCAAAAAACCGCCGCCGCTCTGTATGCAAAAACACCGTATACCAAGCTCAGCAAGGCAAACAACACATAGCACATAGCAATACCTATGAAGAAGCCACGCAGCTTCATAGATCGCGAAACTCGTCAAGACTTGAGCGAGGAAAAGCATCAATGTAGGTTTTGCTGCTCAAGTTATATACTTGAGAATTCTTATGCTTCGCATATAGGTAGAGCGTCTCATACATCTTAAATACTTTCCCCCATCGAATGAACAAGTCTCCAATCGTAAACGTCTCGCCGGCCTCTTTATACACAGGCTTTTGCTCGACTTTATTGTCGTAAAAATGTTTCTGAGCAACCTGCACCTTCTTTCCGGTTGCGACGCTTAGCTCTTCATGCCAAGAATGATCGGCGCCTAAAATAAATACCTGCTTATAGCCTTTCAAAAGGCTAAGCGTTATTGCCGCGATTAGCACATTGTAAGGAGGCGGCATGCCAACCCCGAGATCGAAGAATCGAAAAATCAACCATTTAAACCCGCTCAGCGGAGTACGATTATAAAAACTATAAGTAACCGCACCCGAGATCAAATTATTAAATATTGAACTTTTACGCGCATCAATAGGCAACATTACTTGCATCGGCCAAGTGACACGCTCAGAAAATATTTCCAATAGTCGTGCTCTGCGAACACTAAGATCCTCCCCGACATTGTCTGCCCAGTAGCCGGGATCGGCCAACACGTAGATACTCGGACGAATATCAAAAAACACGTCAGAAAAAGCGAAATCATTAACAGCGCAGACATCGATCTCTTCACGAGCGCTAAGCGCGATGACTCCCTTTAAGTCATCCTTTAAGGAAGGACCATTTCCCAAAATAAAAATTTTGTTCCGCTGCGCGACATGACCAAGCGAGACTTTCCGCGAATATATCAATACCAAGCTCAATGAAAACATAGTTTCAAAAAACGTCATCAGAAACAAAAGGATATTTTTTATTCGGCGCTTCAAACTGTTGCCTCCTTTCGGTTCGAATATAACGACATTAGCCTTCACCAATATCAACAGCAGTCACTGGAGTATAGCGACTGACATCTCGAATAACTGTTTTACCTACAAGACGGCTGAGATTCTTAGGCGCAAGCCCGAAACCCGGCCGAACGCTCCTGATTGAATTTTCGGTAATAACGTCCCCTGCTTTTAACGACTCCACGAAATACAAAGAACGCCGGAATTGCACATTTCCTTGCTCGCTAGACTTGCGGCCATAGTCAACCTTGCCCAAAGCTGCCCATGCCGTTTTACTATCCCGACACAGCGCCACAAGCTCTGCAGGCTCGAGGGAAAAACTGTCATCAGGACCGCCACCACTTCGATCAAGGGTAAAGTGTTTCTCAATAATCGACGCTCCGAGTGCAACGCTGGTAATCGCCGTTGTGTTGTCTAATGTATGGTCAGATAACCCAGTTACCAAACCATGGCGATGGATCATATCCGGAATAGTACGTAAGTTATAATCTTTTGCCGGAGCTGGATAACCACTAACACAATGAAGGACAGCCAGTTCCTTGCAACCGCCCTCGCGCGCGGCCTCAATAGCCTCAGCTATCTCATTTGCGTCTGCCATCCCGGTAGAGATGATCATCGGTTTGCCTGTACTGGCCACATATTTTATTAGCGGCAGGTCAATCGCTTCGAACGAAGCAATTTTATAAGCAGGCGCATTGAGACTTTCGAGAAGATCAACGGCCGTGGAATCGAAAGGCGAGCTAAAAATAGTGATATCGAGTTTTCTGGCATAATCAAAAAGCGGAGCATGCCATTCCCAGGGCATGTGGGCTTCTTTATAAAGCTCATACAATGTCCGCCCATCCCACAACCCACCACGAATCTGGAAATCGGCCGAATCGCAATCTAACGTAATAGTGTCAGCGGTATATGTCTGCAGCTTGATCGCGTCGGCGCCCGCCTTCTTGGCCTCTTCCATAATCCGCTTTGCAGTCTCAAAATTGCCATTATGATTGGCGGACAGCTCTGCAATAATATACGGGGGCTCGTCTGCGCCAATTTTTCTGCCGGCTATATTGATACTAGGATTTCGCATACGATTGACTCTCTTCTGGCTGCCATTCGGCGCTCAATAATCCAAAGCAAATAACTGAATGATAGTTTTCGCCGTCGTAATGTTGATCACGAAGAACACCTTCTTGCTGAAAACCCATACCAAGATGAAATTTGATTGAGCGTTCATTATAGACAAGCGCTTGTCCGCAGATCTTATGCAGATGGAGAATTTTAAACGCGTAATCCAGCGCTGCTTTTCCCAATTCTCGGCCTGTGCCCTTCTCTGCTTCAGGCGCGATGTAGAACCCCCAGTCAGCGACTCCAGGTACGCCGAGCTCGGTTATATTCACGAAGCCTTGGGCTGCGCCGTCTATTTGAAAAATCAACAAATGCTTGCTCGAATCAACGGAGGCACGCTTGAACCAGGCATGGTGCTCTTCAAGCTTGATCTCATGCCGGGTATACATGAAACGACGTATATCCGGATGATTCCTCCAGGCAAGTACAACGTCCAAATCGTCTGCCGTCATCTTCCGGATAGATGACGCCCGCTGCACGTTATCCATTACTCATGCTCCCGAACAGCCGCTCAACACCTAAACCGTCGCAGACGTTCTTTGCCTGCCGGCTTAGCTCCGACAAGGAACTGCCTTGTGCTAAATCGAATATGGCAGCCGGTAAGCGTTCGGGAATATCGTGTGGTTGCCCAATGAGTACGACGCAGCCGGAACGCAAAAGCGCCTCTGCCCCAGGCTTCTGATTATTCGCCAACACCACCATGATTGTCGGTACCCCCAAACAACAGCGCTCCCAAGAGGTACTGCCGGCGGCACCGATGA
The DNA here is from genome assembly GCF_016756915.1 of Pseudomonas sp. HB05. NCBI lineage: Bacteria > Pseudomonadati > Pseudomonadota > Gammaproteobacteria > Pseudomonadales > Pseudomonadaceae > Pseudomonas > Pseudomonas sp. HB05. Next base: position 149,463 of record NZ_JAESPG010000005.1, on the reverse strand, counting down.
TTAGGTCTGCCGACGTCATGCGTTCGGCCATATCAGTCACGTTAACCAACACTTCGGTAGGCCAAGGCATGGTCGCCGCGATTTCGCTTACCGATGCCAGACAAGGAGCCTTAAGCCCCATGACTACACTTATCCGGCAATCGTCAGGCAGAGGGCAGACTCGCAGGGCTTGCAATATAAGTCCCGTGGCATTTGCTTGGTCAACGCCTCCCATCGTAATCAGCAGATGCTGGAGCACTGGGGAGTTTCGTCTTTCAAGGCTTCGCTTACGCAGCTGGGCAAACTCCGGGCGCAATAGGGCAAATCGTGCACCAGCCAATATCTGGCAACTATCGGGCACCAACTCTATGTAGTCTCGTTCCGTACGCCCGTGGTTTTGATCGAGAAGTATTTTGCAAACATGCGGACGATCCGCAAGGTCATCTATTACCAAAAGATCGTTGTAGTATTTTTTCAGGGCGGTTTCCCACCGGGCATCCAAAGCGTAGTGATCCACCACCAACCAGTCGGGCACTAAGTCGCCTAACAGAGCTGCGCACTCACTGGCATCTTGGGATTGGGGCGCTCCGAGCCAAGCGGAGTGAGCCAATTGGCTTTCCTGCGACGCTAGGGAGACATCAGGGTCAGCGGCCTCCGTCGCGTCCAGACTAAACGCTTCGAAATGCTTACTCCGAATGAGATCAAGCAGATTCCCTGGGTGCTCCCTACAAATGAAATAGCATGCAGCGCCTTCTGCACGTAGGGCTTCAGCCAGGGTCAAGCAACGCATTACATGTCCGCTGCCAATCTGCAGCGAGGCATCGGCTCTGAATACGACCTTCATGCCTTTCATGCTTTGGCGCTTTCCGCTTGAAAGGCTTTATACAACCATTCAGCACGAACCCAATCTTCAGGGGTATCGATGTCTTGCACGCGGTGGCGCGGCAGTACCACGGCGCTGGACGCTGGGCTGAAAATCACATGCCCAGCCAACCATGCACTTGCCAGCCCCCAATAAAACTGCCCGGCGTCGTGATAGCTTTCTTCCAGATCTTGTGAGCGAGTGTTGAAGTGCTCGGCGTGGAACATTTCCACACCTCCGTTTTCAGTCAGGCGAATCGCTCGCTGAATTGGGAATGCATAGCTGGTAACTGAAAATGCGTATTGGCTGCCCGTTCGCTCAAGAGTCGCCAGACCTCGCTGCAAATCTTCAGGGCTGACGAACGGGGCTGTCGCATAAAGGCAGCAAACCTGCTGGGCTTCAAACCCATCAGCCCTGAGACGTTCAATTGCTTGCTGAATAACCGGTATTGTTCCGGTGTAGTCGTCAGCCAACTCAGCTGGACGCATGAATGGAACGCTGGCTCCGCAATCACGCGCAACACCGGCAATCTCTTCGTCATCCGTAGACACAATGACCTTATCAAAACAGCCACTCTCGAGCGCCGCCTCGATTGACCAAGCGATCATTGGCTTGCCACAAAACATCTTGATGTTTTTTCGCGGGATTCGCTTGCTGCCGCCCCGGGCAGGAATGACGGCAAGTTTCATGCGTTCACTGCCTGATTAATGGCAGCTACCACCTGGTCTTGCTGTTCATCACTCATGGTCTGGAACATCGGAATGCTGATAGCTTCGCGATAGTAATCCTGGGCTACCGGGAAATCTTCCGGCTTGAACCCCATCTGTGCGTAGTACGGCTGCGTATGGACAGGAATGTAATGCAGGTTCACCCCAATCCCCTGCTCCCTCAGGGATTCGAACACTTGACGGTGGCTCTTGCTGATCTTGTCCAGCTGTAGCCGAATCACGTACAGGTGCAGGCCTGAATAACAGTCGGGATGTTGCCATGGGACAGTTACGGGCAACGCCGCGAGCAGATCGTTATAACGCGCCGCCAATTGGTGACGCCGAGCAATGTATTGATCCAGACGCTCCATCTGGCTGACGCCCAAGGCCGCCTGCAGTTCGGTCATTCGGTAATTGAAACCCAGATCGATCTGCTGGTAGTACCAAGGGCCGTCGGACTCGTGAGTCATTTGCTGCGGATCGCGAGTAATCCCATGGCTGCGCAAAAGCGCCATCTTGTTCGCCAGTTCGGCATCATTGGTCAACGCCATCCCGCCTTCCGCGGTAGTGATGATTTTTACCGGGTGAAAGCTGAATACGGTGATGTCGCTATATTTGCCGCTTCCGATGAACTCGCCTTGGTATTTTCCACCGATGGCATGAGAGGCATCTTCAATCACCATGAAGCCATAGCGCTTGGCGAGCCTATGGATTGCCTGCATGTCGCAGGGCTGGCCACAGAGGTGTACCGGCACGACCACCTTAGGCAGCGTACCCTCTCGCTCAGCCTTTACCAGCTTGCGCTCCAGCGCTTGGGGGCAAAGGTTGTAGGTTCGAGGATCGATATCAACGAAATCAACCTGGGCACCGCAATACAAACCACAATTCGCAGAAGCTACGAACGTAACGGGACTCGTCCATAAACGATCACCAGGACCCAGCCCCAAGGCGAGGCATGCAATATGCAGCGCCGATGTAGCGCTATTCACTGCAAGCGCATGGCTAGCACCCACATGGGCAGCAACCTGTTGCTCAAAACGAGGCACCATTGGCCCCTGGGTGAGGAAATCAGATTGCAGTACACCGACAACCGCGTCGATATCGGCTTGGGTTATGTCCTGGCGACCGTATGGAATCATGGATCAGATACTCCCGATCTTCGCTTCGTTGGCAGTGATCCAGTTGCCTAGATCCTCGTCGCTCATCCACTCGGTATTGTTATCACTGGCGTAGACGAACCCTTCCGCGACTTTCTTGCCGTCCTTGATACGTTTCGGGCAGGTCGCCCAGTCGTTGATGACCGGCAGGATCTTGAAATGCTCGGGATATTCGTAGGTGTAATAGGAGTCCTCGGCGCTGATCATCTGCTCGTGCAGCTTTTCCCCCGGGCGGATGCCGACGATCTTTTGCTTGGCGTCCGGGGCGACCACGCGGGCGAGGTCCGTCACCTTCATCGAAGGGATTTTTTTTACGTAAATTTCGCCGCCTTCCATATCCTCGAAAGCGTGCCAAACCAACTCGACCCCTTCCTCCAGCGAGATCATGAAGCGAGTCATGCGCTCATCGGTAATCGGTAGCTCGCCCTTGTCCTTGATGGACATGAAAAAGGGGATGACCGAGCCGCGCGAGCCCATGACGTTGCCATAACGCACGACGGCCATGCGAGTTTCGTGGCCGCCTGCATATGAATTACCGGCAACGAATAATTTATCGGACGCCAACTTGGTAGCACCGTACAGGTTGATCGGGCTACTGGCCTTGTCGGTGGACAACGCGACAACACGCTTGATGCCCTTATCGATACAGGCGTCGATCAGGTTCATGGCGCCGTTGATATTGGTTTTGATGCACTCGAAAGGGTTGTATTCCGCTGTCGGTACGATCTTGGTAGCAGCTGCGTGCACGACGTAGTCAACGCCATCAAGGGCGCGATAAAGACGCTCTTTGTCGCGAACATCGCCAATAAAGAACCGAACGCGCTTATCGCCTTCGAATTTCTTCGCCATGTCCCATTGCTTCATTTCATCACGGGAGAAGATGATGATCTTCTTCGGGTTGTACTTGGCCAGGGTCATCGGCACGAATGTGTTACCGAACGAGCCGGTACCACCGGTAATGAGAATGGTCTTATTGGTGAACATTGACGCGTCCCTTGGTTGCTTCCTGCCCGAAGTCAGGATTGAAATAAACGATAAGGCGCCGGAGTCAGGCGATGGAAACTCCAAGCCTTCCAACACAGGATGAAAAAGAAACTGATGCACAACCCCAGCGGCACAGCCAGCTGCGGCCGGTACTGCGCGAAAATCCAGGTAGCCAGAACGAATATTAGCAAACTGGCAATGTGGCTATGGATGATAGGCCTGTCACGCCCTTGGGCGTACAAACCATAATGCGGAACCATGCCTAGCGCATATAATACCGTAGCCAGCAGGATCCAGACGAATAAGCCTTCCCGCTCGGCGTAGAGCGGCTTTCCAAGCCAACCTAACAAGGGACCTATCGCAAGTAATCCGACCACCGCAAAAATCCCTGAGAGGATTGCAGTCTGAATGAGTAGCTTGCGCAAGCCCCGGCGAAACCCGTCGCCATCGGACCGTTGATACGCGCTGATCAAATCAGGGTAAATAAATGCAAATACGCCCGCATCTAGGAACGAAATTAGCGCCATGCTGATGCCCGTAAACAGGACATAAGCGCCCAACACCTCCACTCCCGCCAACACCTGAAACCAGTACCGATCCAGCGTGAAGAGGCCCCGAATCGCTAGCGTCGCAACCAGAAGCGCAAAGGCTATTTTCAGACCTTTGACGATCCAAGCCCAATCTACCTCCTGTCGCCATCCGTCGAGCCCCATACGCTTGATTCTACAAATACCCAGAAGCAGAGCTATCCCCCCTCCCACTGCCCAAGCCCCAAATACAACGTTAAGGTCTCGGGCATCAGGCATGACAAACATCAGCCCAGTAACCAGGACCGCCCAGACCCCGGAGCGAAAAAAAAGCATGAGACTGGCATAGAGCTGGTCCGACACCGCAACCAATAAACGACCTAGTTCCTGAGTAAGATGCTCGAGTATCAACAGCGCAAAAAACCAACCGATAACGCTCATCGGCAAAAGGTCGTTAACAAAAATCAAACTCAACAGCGGCAAAAAAATGACATAGAGGACCATGATCAAAGCGGCTTGGGCCTTCAGCACCCCACCCCATTCCTCACGATCTCGCTTGAGCAGCTCACGGGTGCTGTAGGTGTAAAAATCGAAACCCAACAGATAGAGGGAATACCCCACCGTAGCTGCTAACAAACCATAGATACCCAGCTCAGCCGGCTCAAGAAATCGGGCGAGAAAAAAAATTAGTAGAAATTTGCTGACCAACGTCAAGCCGCGAATTGCTACATTGGACAGTTGTAAGAAGTGATTATTGGGCATTAGTTTCTATCAGTTAATATACGCGACAATCGCCGCAAACCTGGCCCAGCCTGACCTTCAAAACGCGAGCTGATTAGACTGCCACGTTCAAAATCTATACGCTTATCAGATTGTTATTCAAGGCGAGCGCATAATTGTCGGCCATGGCAGCTTGAAGCGCAACATAGATACTTACACATCTTTTGAAACAAACCAGCATCACACCGCAACCTTAGCCCAACCGCGCCATCATCGCGACACCACACGCACCGCGCACGCTATGCATTCAGCCATGATGAGCTCCCATACCCCTCCTTCGTTAGAATATCGATAAGCTGCGGGCCACCACCATTTAAAATCAAATTCCAGGCATTAAAAAACCTGCCGAGCTGGATAACTAGACAGGTTAATAATATGAACTAGCACCTGAAATCCATAAGTTAAATACATCTCAGGGGCATTAACGCTGGATAGCTTTATCACGACTTATGACATATCTGATCAGAGCAAAAAAACCGCCTATTATCAAGCCCGCAACGAACCCCAACACCAGAATCAAACCCTTCCTCGGTTTAACCGGGCTCTCCGGAACCTCAACACTACCATCCTGGCGATAAACCGAAATAAGCTCAGGATCAATATTCAACTTACGATAAAAGTTATATCGCATTTGCAACGTCCGCAAATCCGATATAAATGCATCATCCGAAGCCCTCGACTCCAACGTCTGAATTTCAGCCGCCAACGCCTTACTACCACGTTGGTAATCCATCTTGTCACCTGTATCGACCGTAATATCCACCGCAGCGGAAGAATTGACTGTCGGCGAGGTCAGTCCAATCGCCTCAGCAATCTTCAACGCTTCCCGCAACTGCTGAATCCGATCCTCACGCACCCGCTGCGCAGTCTCCCGCAAGCTGGTAATCCGCTGCTCAAGATTACGCGCTCTTACCGAAGCTTCAGTCGTCACGTTCTTGATCAACTCCGACTCCGCAGCCTCGCTGGCCCTTACCACGTAGGCCTTGGCCCATTCAGTCGCCTTCACCGGATCGCCGTTTTGAACGGTCACCGAGAAACGATCCGGCGTATCCTTGCCCGGCCCCTTCACCACCAGCTCGCGCGAGAACCGATCATACAGACGATCGAGAGCGCCCTTTCGCTGCGATTCATCCAGCGAAGGAAGATAAACTTGATTGAAAAAGTTCTGACGAAGAGACTCACCTTGCAAGTTACGAGCAAACACATCGTAAACATGCTTGATGGAATAGGGTTCCAGCTCGGTACTTTTCCCACGCCCATAGTTCAACTCAGCGATCCCATTCTGAGTCGGCGGCATAATAAAAAGCTTTGCTTCATAGACAGGTTTGCTGAGGAACGCGTATGCGGCCGCGCCAGCAGTAACCAAAAGAGTTATGGCGATGATCAACCACTTTTGAGCCCAAAGCCCACGTACAAGGGCGATCAGGTCGATTTCATCTTCGTCGCGCACTGCAATACGATTATCTTGCATGGATAGCCTCGCTTCCTTTTTTTAGCTTTACGCTTGCGGACACACTGGACGCATTAAAAGGTAAGACGGGCAAGTCCCCGGCGGACACGGCGGTGTTTTTATTTAAATTAAACAAATGCAGCATACCCAAAGTCAGAAATTTGCGGCAGCGATCCTTACTCCAAGACTACAGGGTTCACATTCCATTATTTCAGCCGCCGACCTCTCCCGGCGATCCACGCCAAAAGGGGGCCAATCATCATTCCACAGAGAAGCGCTAGCAAGACAAAAACCGAAACAGGAAGTTGCGGTGCCGACCATCCGAGGAACAACAATGCGACAGGCTGATTGTTTTCAAGCACGAACAGTACGATAGCCGAAGCCACGAGCACCGCAAGTACGACAAGCGCCAGGCGCCTAAAGTTCCGCATGGGGACCTCTTTTTTTTGGGGCCGTTTCAGACGTCGTCATCCTCATCCTCATTCACCCGGTCTCGCAGCTCCTTGCCCGGCTTGAAGTGAGGTACAAATTTTCCATCGAGGCTGACCGATTGGCCGGTTTTTGGGTTGCGACCCACCCGCGGGGCGCGGTAATGCAGGGAAAAGCTGCCGAACCCACGGATTTCGATACGATCTCCGGTGGCCAGGCATTGGGACATTTGTTCGAGCATGGTCTTGATGGCCAGCTCCACATCCTTGGACGAGAGCAGCCCTTGATGGGTGACAATCCGTTCGATCAACTCCGACTTCGTCATGTTTTTCCCTTCTTTTTCAAGCAGCTAGGAAAATCGCTTCAAAGGTTTTAGCATGCCCGGAGGAATTTGAACAGCCCAACTATTGACATATCTGCCACGCATGCTGATCGCCCCTTTTCGGTGCAAACGCACAGAATCCTTCAACTAGCGACACATGACCAGCATCGTTCTTGTCACGTAACCTGCCGGATTGAAGCCGAAAGGATATTGATCCTGGTCCTTGGCATCATCTGATCGGGTTATTACCTTGTAGCCTTGTTCCTTGCACTCCCTGGCGGCGCGCTTATAGCACTTCTCCCAGCCGGAGCCCAATCCCGAACAGTCGATCTCGATGCCGCTTACACCACGTACCGCGTGGGTCTTGGCACTCGTCACGCACCCCGCCAACGTCAGCATAATGGCTACCAAAAAGAGCTTGTTCATTCAGATCCTTTCAATAAGAGACAGGCTCCTGCCTCGGATGTTTTTGATTATGTTTCATAACAGAGACAGCCTGATGAAGCGGTTGGTTTCGCCGCGCCCCGAATGATCATGACCACTCCTTGTTCGATCGAGATAAGCCCGAGAAATCGCAGGCACAAAAAAGGGCGACCGAAGTCGCCCTTTTTCTATGGTCTGACAGAACTTAGTTCTGCTTTTCCATCTGTGCACGCAGCAGGTCGCCCAGAGTGGTAGGACCAGCAGCAATGTCAGTAGCTGGCTTGTCGCGCAGGCTCTGGATTGCTTCTTTCTCTTCAGCATCGTCTTTCGACTTGATGGAGAGCTGGATTACGCGGCTCTTGCGGTCAACGCTGATGATCTTGGCTTCTACTTCTTCGCCTTCTTTCAGGACGTTGCGCGCGTCTTCAACGCGGTCACGGCTGATTTCGGAGGCTTTCAGAGTCGCTTCGATATCGTCGGCCAGGGTGATGATGGCGCCTTTGGCGTCAACTTCTTTCACGATGCCCTTAACGATTGCGCCTTTGTCGTTCTCTTGAACGTACTCGGAGAACGGATCGCTTTCCAGTTGCTTGATACCCAGGGATATGCGCTCGCGCTCTGGGTCAACCGACAGGATAACGGTGTCCAGCTCGTCGCCCTTCTTGAAGCGGCGTACGGCTTCTTCGCCCACTTCGTTCCAGGAAATGTCGGACAGGTGAACCAGGCCGTCGATGCCGCCGTCCAGACCAATGAAGATACCGAAATCGGTGATCGACTTGATGGTGCCGGAGATTTTATCGCCCTTGTTGAACTGGCCAGAGAAGTCTTCCCATGGGTTGGACTTGCACTGCTTGATGCCGAGGGAGATACGACGACGCTCTTCGTCGATGTCCAGGACCATGACTTCCACTTCGTCGCCGACTTGTACGACTTTCGAAGGGTGGATGTTCTTGTTGGTCCAGTCCATTTCGGAAACGTGTACCAGGCCTTCAACGCCTTCTTCCAGCTCAGCGAAGCAGCCGTAGTCAGTCAGGTTGGTAACACGAGCGGTGACGCGGGTGCCTTCTGGGTAACGGGCTTTGATAGCGACCCATGGATCTTCACCCAGTTGCTTGAGGCCCAGGGAAACACGATTGCGCTCGCGATCGTACTTCAGAACCTTGACATCGATCTCGTCGCCAACGTTGACGATTTCCGAAGGATGCTTGATACGCTTCCAGGCCATGTCGGTGATGTGCAGCAGGCCATCGACGCCACCCAGATCGACGAATGCGCCGTAATCGGTGAGGTTCTTGACGATACCCTTGACCTGCTGGCCTTCCTGCAGCGATTCCAGCAGAGCTTCACGCTCGGCGGAGTTCTCGGCTTCCAGGACACTGCGACGGGAAACGACAACGTTGTTGCGCTTCTGGTCCAGCTTGATGACCTTGAATTCCAGCTCTTTGCCTTCCAGGTGCGTGGTGTCGCGCACTGGACGGACGTCAACCAGGGAACCTGGCAGGAACGCACGGATGCCGTTAACGTCGACAGTGAAGCCGCCTTTAACCTTACCGTTGATAACGCCCTTGACCACTTCCTCAGCTGCGAAGGCCGCTTCCAGAACGATCCAGCATTCAGCACGCTTGGCTTTTTCACGGGACAGCTTGGTTTCACCGAAGCCATCTTCAACCGAATCCAACGCTACGTGAACTTCGTCACCAACGTTGATGTTCAGTTCGCCAGCGTCGTTGTAGAACTGCTCAAGCGGGATCAGCGCTTCAGACTTCAGACCAGCGTGAACGGTTACCCAGCGAGCCTGGTAATCGATATCAACGATAACGCCGGTGATGATGGAGCCTGCCTGAAGGTTCAGGGTTTTCAAGCTTTCTTCAAAGAGTTCCGCAAAGCTTTCGCTCATTTTAATTCCTGTTGATTAGGGCGAAGTAAACGCCCATCTCCACACCCCAGACGATGTGGGTTAGTTTCATATATAAGAAGCGCCGCAGGACTATGACTGGTCCCCTGCGGAGCTTCCTGGTCACCCGGCGATATCGCGAAGCGCGATCTCGCTCATGATGCGTTGCAACACCTGGTCGATGGACAACTCCGTGGAATCCAGCTGTATCGCATCGGCCGCCGGCTTTAGAGGGGCCACTGCGCGCTGGGTATCACGCTCGTCGCGTGCACGTATCTCATCTAGCAGACTCGACAGACTAACATCCTCGCCTTTGCCCTTCAACTGCAAATATCGGCGACGAGCCCGCTCCTCCGCGCTGGCGGTGAGGAAAATCTTCAATGGCGCATCGGTGAACACCACCGTGCCCATGTCCCGGCCATCCGCCACCAGCCCCGGCGGTTCCTGGAATGCCCGTTGGCGCTGGAGCAATGCCTCGCGCACCGCCGGCAGCGCGGCGACCTGGGAAGCCCCGGCGCCGACGCTTTCGGTGCGAATGACATCACTGACTTCGTCACCTTCGAGGATGATTCGCTGCAACTGGCCATCGGTGGCGGCGATGAATTGCACGTCCAGATGCGCGGCCAGGGCCTTGAGCAGCTCTTCGTTGGTCAGGTCGACGCCATGGTTGGCGGCTGCGAAGGCCAGCAAGCGATACAGGGCACCGGAATCGAGCAGATTCCAGCCCAGTTGCTTGGCCAGCATGCCGGCGATGGTGCCCTTGCCCGATCCGCTTGGGCCATCGATGGTGATGACCGGTGCCTTGATGTTCACGACTGTGCCTCTTGTGCTACTCGAATACCAACCTGCGCGCACAGCGCCAGGAAATTCGGGAACGACGTGGCGACGTTGGCGCAATCATGGATGCGGATCGGCGCGCTGGCGCGCAGGGACGCAACGCTGAACGCCATGGCGATACGGTGGTCGCCGTGCCCATGGACTTCGCCACCGCCAATCTGGCCGCCGTCGATGATGATACCGTCCGGCGTCGGTTCGCACTTGACGCCGAGCGCCAGCAGGCCGTCCGCCATCACCTGGATACGATCGGATTCCTTGACCCGCAGCTCTTCGGCGCCGGTCAGCACGGTGCGGCCTTCTGCGCATGCAGCCGCGACGAACAGCACCGGGAATTCGTCGATAGCCAGGGGAACCAGCGCTTCCGGAATCTCGATACCCTTGAGTTTAGCCGCTCGCACGCGCAAGTCCGCAACCGGCTCGCCGCCCACTTCACGCTGGTTTTCCAGGGTGATGTCGGCGCCCATCAGGCGCAGGATGTCGATGACGCCGGTACGGGTCGGGTTGATGCCGACGTGCTCGAGCACCAGGTCGGAGCCCTCGGCGATCGAGGCCGCCACCAGGAAGAATGCCGACGAGGAGATATCGCCCGGCACTTCGATGTGGGTCGCCGTCAGTTTGTTGCCGGATTCAACGGACGCCGTGGCGCCATCAACGGTGACCGGGTAGCCGAAGCCACGCAGCATGCGTTCGGTGTGGTCGCGGGTCGGGGCCGGCTCGGTGACGGTGGTCTTGCCTTCGGCGTAGAGCCCCGCCAGCAGCAGGCAGGATTTCACCTGGGCGCTGGCCATCGGCATGGTGTAGGTCAGGCCCTTGAGCTTGTTGCCACCACGAATGGTCATCGGCGGGCGACCTTCAGCCGCGGTCTCGATCACCGCGCCCATTTCCCGCAACGGGTTGGCGACACGGTTCATTGGACGCTTGGACAGCGAGGCATCACCGGTCAGGGTGCTGTCGAAGTCCTGGGCGGCCAACAGGCCGGACAGCAGGCGCATCGAGGTGCCGGAGTTGCCCAGGTAGATCGGGCCCGGCGCAGGCTTGAGGCCGTGCAGACCGACACCATGAATCGTCACGCGGCCGTGGTGCGGGCCTTCGATGACCACGCCCATGTCGCGGAACGCTTGCAGCGTTGCCAGGGCATCTTCGCCCTCGAGGAAACCTTCCACCTCGGTCACGCCTTCGGCCAGGGAGCCGAGCATGATCGAGCGGTGGGAAATCGATTTATCGCCCGGTACACGAATCCGCCCACTGAGGGAGCCACCAGGTTGTGCCAGGAAAATCAGATCGTTGGAGTTCATAGCGTCCACATAGGCCCGACGGGCCAGGATTTTACTGAAATGCTCGCGGGCCACCCTGGCGCGTGTGAAAACGCCCAGCAATTGGTGCCCGTCCCCTGCATCGACCGCGTCGCGCAAGGCGTCGAGATCGCTGCGAAATGTATCGAGTGTGCGCAGGACAGCTTCGCGGTTGGCGAGGAAGATGTCGTGCCACATGACCGGGTCGCTACCCGCGATTCTCGTGAAATCGCGGAAACCGCCGGCAGCGTAACGGAAGATCTCAAGATTTTCATTGCGTTTGGCCAATGAATCCACCAGACCGAACGCCAGCAGGTGCGGCAAATGGCTGGTGGCGGCCAATACTTCGTCGTGTCGCTCGACTTGCATGTGCTCGACATCGGCACCCAGCTCGCGCCACAGGCGATCCACCACCGCCAGCGCCGCCGGATCCGTCTGGTCCAACGGCGTCAGAATGACTTTATGGCGACGAAACAGCTCGGCGTTGGATGCCTCTACCCCACTCTGCTCGGAGCCGGCGATCGGATGCCCGGGCACGAAACGCGCTGGCATGCCGCCAAACGCCTCGGTCGCCGCCCGCACCACGTTGCCCTTGGCGCTACCCACATCAGTGAGAATCGCTTGCCCGAGATCCATCCCAGCCAATCGGGCCAGCAGTTTCTCCATGGCCAGGATCGGCACCGCCAGCTGGATAACGTCCGCCCCCTGGCAAGCGAGCAGCAAGTCGTCTTCACAGCGATCGACCACGCCGAGCTCTACAGCAAGCTTGCGCGATTGCGGATCAAGGTCGACCCCGACGACTTCCCGGCACAGCCCGCTTTCACGCAGGCCCTTGGCGAACGAGCCACCAATCAACCCCAGGCCGACCACCACCAGGCGACCGATCATAGGTGCCGCAGGTTGCAGCGAGGTGACATCAACCACGAGCCAGGACCTTGCTCAACGCCTCCAGGAAACGGCTGTTTTCCGCCGGCAGGCCAACGGTGACCCGCAGGTGATTGGGCATGCCGTAGTTCGCTACCGGACGGACGATCACGCCTTCGCGCAACAGCCCCTGATAGACCGGCGCCGCGACGCGACCCACATCTACACAAATGAAATTGCCCTTGGAAGGAATCCAGCCCAGGCCCAGCTCACGCAAGCCGGCTTCCAACTGTTGCATGCCGGTTTCGTTCAAGCGACGGCTTTCCGCCAGGTAGGCTTCGTCCTGCAACGCTGCGCAAGCGGCAGCCAGGGCGAAGCTGTTGACGTTGAACGGTTGGCGCACACGGTTCAGCACATCGGCCACCACAGCGGTGGACAGGCCGTAGCCAACCCGCAGCGACGCCAGTCCGTAAGCTTTGGAGAAGGTGCGCGACACCAGCAGGTTCGGGTAGGCAGCTAGGAAATCCAGACCGTCAGGCAAATCGCTGCCTTCGGCGTATTCGATGTAGGCCTCGTCCAATACCACCAGCACGTGCTCGGGCACGTCTTGCAGGAAATCGTCCAGGGCCTGGGCGTCGAACCAGGTGCCGGTCGGGTTGTTCGGGTTGGCGATGAAGACCACGCGCGTGTTGGCGTCGATAGCAGCCAGCATGGCCGGCAGGTCGTGCCCCCAATCCTTGGCGGGTACGACATGAGCATCCGCGCCAACGGCCTGGGTGGCAATCGGGTAGACCGCGAACGCGTGCTCGCTGAACACCGCGTTGAGGCCTGGCGCCAAATATGCACGGGCAACCAGCTCGAGAATGTCGTTGGAACCGTTACCCAGCGTCACTTGGCTCAGCTCGACACCGCAGCGCTCGGCCAGCAGGCTCTTCAATGCGAAACCATTGCCATCCGGGTAACGGGTCAGCTCGGCCAGTTCGTCGCGGATTGCCGCGAGCGCCTTGGGGCTCGCGCCCAACGGGTTTTCGTTGCTCGCCAACTTGACGATGCTGGCCGGGTCCAGGTCCAGCTCGCGGGCCAGTTCGTCCACAGGCTTGCCCGGAACGTAAGGCGAGAGTTGTTGCACGCCTGGCTGAGCCAGTGCGAGGAAGTTGCCACTCATTAGCTATCCGCCCTTAAAGAACTGCCTTGGGGTAGGAACCCAGCACCTTGAGTGCCACTGCTTCCTGACTGATTTTCTCCAGCACACCTTTTACCAGCGGATCGCGGTGGTGGCCGACGAAATCGATGAAGAACACGTAGGTCCATTTACCGCTGCGCGACGGACGGGTCTCGATGCGTGTCAGATCGATACCGTTGTCGTGGAACGGCACCAACAGTTCATGAAGCGCGCCGGGCTTGTTGCTCATGGAGACGATGATCGAGGTCTTGTCGTCGCCGGTTGGCGGTACTTCCTGGCTGCCGATCATCAGGAACCGCGTGGAGTTGTCCGGACGGTCCTCGATTTTTTCGGCCAGGCGCGTCAAGCCGTAGAGGCCCGCCGCCATGTCACCGGCGATGGCCGCCGAGTTCCACTCACCCTTGACCCGCTTGGCCGCTTCGGCGTTGCTCGATACCGCCACGCGCTCGACATTCGGGTAATGGGCGTCCAGCCACTTGCGGCACTGGGCCAGGGACTGGGCGTGGGAGTAGATCCGGCTGATGCTGTCGGTCTTGGTGTTCTCGCCCACCAGCAGGTGATGGTGAATGCGCAGCTCGACTTCGCCGCAGATCACCATGTCGTGCTCGAGGAAGCTGTCCAGCGTGTGGTTGACCGCGCCTTCGGTGGAGTTCTCCACCGGCACCACGCCGAAATTCACCGCGCCGGCGGCTACTTCACGGAAGACTTCGTCGATGGCCGCCATCGGTTTGCTGATCACGGCGTGGCCGAAGTGCTTCATGGCCGCAGCCTGGGTGAAAGTGCCTTCCGGCCCCAGGTAGGCGACTTTCAGCGGCTGCTCGAGGGCCAGGCAAGAAGACATGATTTCGCGGAACAAGCGCGCCATCTCTTCGTTGCCCAGCGGTCCCTTGTTGCGCTCCATGACACGCTTGAGCACCTGCGCTTCACGCTCGGGACGATAGAACACCGGGACTTCGCCTTCGGCCAGGGAGGCCATTTTCACCCGGGCGACTTCCTGGGCGCAGCGCGCGCGCTCGCTGATCAGTTCCAGGACTTTTTCGTCCAGGGCATCGATGCGCAGGCGCAGCGCCTTGAGTTCTTGCTCAGACATCAGCCGTGATCCTTCTCGAACTCTGCCATGTAGGCGACCAGCGCATTGACGGCGTTGATGTCCACGGCGTTGTAGATGGAGGCGCGCATGCCACCGACCGAACGGTGACCCTTGAGGTTCAGCAGGCCGCGCTCGTCGGCGCCGGCCAGGAACGGCTTGTCGAGACGGTCGTCGGCCAGGCGGAACGGGACGTTCATCCACGAGCGGTCGGACTTGTTGATCGGGTTGCTGTAGAGGCCGCTGGCGTCGATGAAGTCATACAGCGTGCGCTGCTTCACTTCGTTGAGCTTGCCGATGGCTTCGACACCGCCCTGCTCTTTCAGCCACTCGAACACCAGGCCCGACAGGTACCAGGCCAGGGTCGGCGGGGTGTTGTACATCGAGCCGTTATCGGCCGCGACCTTGTAGTTGAGCATGGTCGGGCACAGGGAGCGGGCGCGGCCGAGCAGGTCTTCGCGAATGATCGCGACCAGGATGCCGCTCGGGCCAATGTTCTTCTGGGCGCCGGCGTAGATCATGCCGAAACGGGAAATGTCCACCGGGCGCGAAAGAATGTCCGAGGACATATCGGCCACCAGCGGCACGTCACCGGTTTCCGGGATCCAGTTGAATTCCAGGCCACCGATGGTTTCGTTCGGCGCGTAGTGAACGTAGGCAGCGTCGCTGGACAGGTTCCATTCGTTCTGGCCAGGAATGGCGAAATAGTCGTAGGGCTTGGCGGTAGCCGCCACGTTGACGTGACCGTAGCGCGACGCTTCTTCGATGGCTTTCTGCGACCAGATGCCGGTGTCGATGTAGTCGGCCTTGCCGTTTTCCGGCAGCAGGTTCAGCGGGATCTGGGCGAACTGCTGGCTGGCGCCGCCCTGCAGGAACAGCACTTTATAGTTGGACGGGATGTTCAGCAGATCACGCAGGTCCTGCTCGGCCTTGGTGGCGATGGACACGAACTCATCGCTGCGATGGCTCATTTCCATGACCGACAGGCCCTTGCCGTGCCAGTCGAGAAGTTCACCCTGGGCGCGCTTCAGGACCGCCTCAGGAAGCGCCGCCGGGCCGGCACAGAAGTTATAGGCTCTCTTGCTCACATCCAATCTCGCTCTGATCTGGTGGTCACTTAAATCTTTTAGTCTTCACTGCTCCCACAGGGGTTACCGCTCCTTCAAGGTATGGATGAGTCCGTGGCGAGGGAGCTTGCTCCCGCTGGGCTGCGCAGCGGCCCCTCTTTTTTGTGAGCGCTTCGCACTCAAGCGGGAGCAAGCTCCCTCGCCACAATAATTCCAACAAGCCTCAAGAGAGCGGCAGTCCCCACGGGGATGGTGCAGTGTCGCAAATTTTCAAACGGAACAAACAACAAGGGGGCGAATCTTCATCCGCCCCCTGTGTGTCCGCTTAGTCCTGCGGTTCTTCTTCGTCTGCGGCAGCGTCGAGTGGTTGATCGCCGACGGTGTCGTCGACATCGGCACCGAGGGTGCCATCGAACGCTACACCTTCCTCGCCTTCTTCGCCTTCCAGCTCCTCGCCTTCGACTTCCGACGGTTCCTGGACGCGCTCAAGCCCGACCAGTTTTTCGTCTTTGGCGAGCTTGATCAGCGTCACGCCCTGGGTGTTACGACCCAGGCTGGACACTTCGTCGACCCGCGTACGCACCAGCGTGCCCTGGTCAGAGATCAGCATGATCTCCTCGCCATCGAGCACCTGGACAGCACCGACCAGGCGACCGTTACGCTCGTTGCTGACCATGGCGATCACGCCCTGGCCGCCACGCTTGTACTCGGGGAACTCGCTGATGGCGGTCCGCTTGCCGTAGCCACGCTCGGAAGCAGTGAGGATCTGGCTGCCTTCTTCCGGGATCAGCATGGAAATCAGCTTCTGCCCTTCCGGCAGGCGCATGCCGCGCACACCACGAGCGGTACGGCCCATGGCGCGAACGTCGGATTCCTTGAAGCGCGTGACCTTGCCACCGTCGGAGAACAGCATGACTTCGCGCTCGCCGTCGGTGATGGCGGCGGAAATCAGCACGTCGCCTTCGTCCAGCTCCAGGGCGATCAGGCCGACGCTGCGCTGGCGGCTGAAGGATTCCAGCGGGGTCTTCTTCACGGTGCCGTTGGCGGTTGCCATGAAGATGTAGTGACCTTCAGTGTATTCCTCCACCGGCAGCATGGTGGTGATGTATTCACCATCATCCAGCGGCAACAGGTTGACCAGCGGACGACCGCGGGCGGCACGGGATGCTTCGGGGATTTCGTAGGTCTTCAGCCAGTACACCTTGCCCTTGCTGGAGAACAGCAGCAGCGTGGTATGGCTGTTGGCGACCAGCAGGTGAGCGATGTAGTCCTCGTCCTTGACGCCGGTCGCCGATTTGCCTTTGCCACCGCGACGCTGGGCCTGGTAGGCGGCCAGCGGCTGGGTCTTGGCGTAGCCGCCGTGGGAAATGGTCACCACGCGCTCTTCTTCCGGGATCATGTCGCCCAGGGTCAGGTCCAGGCGCGCATCGAGGATCTCGGTGCGGCGCACGTCGCCGTATTCGGCGCGGATCACTTCCAGTTCTTCGCGGATCACTTCCATCAGGCGCGTGGCGCTGTTGAGGATGCGGATCAGCTCGCCGATCTGGTTGAGGATTTCCTGGTACTCCGCCAGCAGCTTTTCGTGCTCCAGGCCGGTCAGGCGGTGCAGGCGCAGTTCCAGGATGGCTTGCGCCTGCTCCGGGGACAGGAAGTACTTGCCTTCGCGCAGGCCGTATTGCGGATCGAGGTTTTCCGGACGGCACGAATCGGCGCCGGCGCGTTCGACCATCGCCACCACCGCGCTGGATTCCCAAGGCGTGCTGACCAGCGCTTCCTTGGCTTCCGACGGGGTTGGCGAAGCCTTGATCAGGGCGATGACCGGGTCGATGTTCGACAGGGCAACGGCTTGGCCTTCAAGGATATGACCCCGCTCGCGGGCCTTGCGCAGCTCGAATACGGTACGACGGGTCACGACTTCGCGGCGGTGACGGACGAAGGCTTCCAGCAGGTCCTTGAGGTTCAGTATCCGCGGACGGCCGTCGATCAACGCGACGATGTTGATGCCGAACACGCTTTGCAACTGGGTCTGGGCGTAGAGGTTGTTGAGGATCACCTCAGGCACTTCGCCACGGCGCAGCTCGATCACGACGCGCATGCCGTCCTTGTCGGACTCGTCACGCAGCTCGGTGATGCCTTCGAGCTTCTTCTCTTTTACCAGCTCGGCGATCTTCTCGATCAGGCGGGCCTTGTTCAGCTGGTACGGCAGCTCGGTGATGACGATCTGCTGGCGGCCGCCCACCTTGTCGATGTCTTCGACGGTCGAGCGGGCGCGCATGTAGATGCGACCGCGACCGGTGCGATAGGCCTCGATGATGCCGGCGCGACCGTTGATGATCGCGGCGGTCGGGAAGTCCGGGCCAGGGATGTATTGCATCAGCTCATCGACGGTCAGCTCGGGATTGTCGATGAGGGCCAGGCAACCGTCGATGACTTCACCGAGGTTGTGTGGCGGGATGTTGGTCGCCATGCCTACGGCGATACCGCTGGAGCCGTTGACGAGCAGGTTGGGAATACGGGTCGGCATGACCGCCGGGATCATTTCGGTGCCGTCGTAGTTCGGCACCCAGTCCACGGTTTCCTTGTGCAGGTCGGCCAGCAGTTCGTGGGCCAGCTTGGTCATGCGCACTTCGGTGTATCGCATGGCCGCGGCGTTGTCGCCGTCCACCGAACCGAAGTTGCCCTGGCCGTCCACCAACAGGTAGCGCAGGGAGAATGGCTGCGCCATACGAACGATGGTGTCGTACACGGCAGTGTCGCCGTGGGGGTGATACTTACCGATCACGTCGCCGACGACACGGGCGGACTTCTTGTAAGGCTTGTTGAAGTCGTTGCCCAGCTCGCTCATCGCGAACAGCACGCGCCGGTGCACGGGCTTCAAGCCATCGCGCGCATCCGGCAGCGCCCGCCCGACGATTACGCTCATTGCGTAGTCGAGGTAGGACTGTTTCAGCTCGTCTTCGATATTGACCGGGAGGATTTCTTTGGCCAGTTCGCCCATGAGAAGCCTGATTCCTTTTTCTGGTGAAACCTCGTCACGTCCAGATGGGACGAACGAAGCTCGCCGCTGCAGAACAAATGCCATGCAGCGACTTACGACAAATCAACGAGTTATGCCATGGATCTGCGCAGTAAAGGCCGCCTCGCGAGGCAGCCTTGGAAACCGCCGGATGTTATCACAAGAGCCGCCACGCACCTATCCCCCAGATGCGCATGGTGTGTAGTTAGTTGACCGATGACAGGCTGGAATGGGACGAGAGGGGCTCAGAGGCGCTGGGATTCGCGATTCGTGGCTGGATTCGGCTAATTTTCAGGCTTTGCCGGCCCCATCGCGAGCAAGCTCGCTCCCACAAGGGCGCCGTATACCATCCAATGTGGGAGCGAGCTTGCTCGCGAAAGCGATTGTTCAGGTGACGACTATCCTCAATGCAACCGCTTGCGACACATCAATTGCGCCATCTTCGCCGCATCCGGCCGCTCGACGATGCCCTTCTCCGTCACGATCGCATCGATCAGGTCCGCCGGAGTCACGTCGAACACTGGATTGAAGGCATCGGCATCCGCCCCGACCCGCTTGCCGCCGACTTCCAGCAGCTCACGCCCATCACGTTCTTCGATCGGAATGTCATCGCCACTGGCCAGGTTCATGTCGATGGTCGAGCTCGGCGCCACCACCATGAAGCGCACGCCGTGGTGCATGGCACACACCGCCAGTTGATAAGTGCCGATCTTGTTCGCCACGTCGCCATTGGCGGTGATGCGGTCGGCGCCGACGATCACCCAGGTCACGCCCTTGGTCTTCATGATGTGGGCGGCAGCGGAGTCGGCGTTGAGTGTCACCGGAATGCCTTCGTTGGCGAGTTCCCACGCGGTCAGGCGAGAACCTTGCAGCCACGGACGGGTTTCATCGGCATAGACGCGCTCGACCATACCCTCGATGAACGCCCCGCGAATCACCCCAAGGGCGGTACCGAAGCCACCGGTGGCCAGGGCGCCGGTGTTGCAATGGGTCAGGATGGCCTGGGCGTTGCCCTGGTGCTTGCGGATCAGGTCAACACCGAGCTGGGCCATGGTCAGGTTGGCCTCGCGGTCGCTTTCGTGGATCGCGATGGCCTCAGCCTCAAGGGCCGCCAGCGGGTCGGCCTGTTCCTTGAGACGCGCCAAGCGGTCGCGCATGCGGTCCAGCGCCCAGAACAGATTGACCGCCGTCGGCCGGGAATCGGCCAGCAAGGCAAAATCCGCTTCCAGCGCATCTTGCCAGTCACCACCCTCGGCCAACCGCGCCCGCGCCGCCAGCACCACGCCATAGGCGGCACTGATGCCGATCGCCGGCGCACCGCGCACCACCATCGAACGGATGGCCTCGGCCACGCCGGCCGCGCTGGTGTAGCCGATCCAGTTTTCCTCGAACGGCAAAACACGCTGATCCAGCAGATAAAGAGCGCCATCGCGCCAATCGATGGCCTTCACCTTCTCCGCAGCCAACAGTCGATCGCGCATCCTTCACCCCGCACTCATGAACAAAAGCCGCCGATTATAGCGATCCCTCCGCGAAGACGCTCGGGTATACTTCGCCATCCTTTATAACCCATGGAACCGTTCCACGATGCCCAAGCCTGCCGTTGCGCTCGACTTATTATTGCTGCCGACCTGGTTGGTGCCTGTCGAACCCGCCGGTGTCGTGCTCAAGGATCATGGTTTGGGCATCCGTGATGGCTGCATCGTGTTCATCGGGCCACGGGCCGAAGCCATGAAGTGCGATGCCACGGAAATCCGCGAACTGCCTGGCATGCTCCTCAGCCCGGGCCTGGTGAACGCCCACGGCCACGCGGCGATGACGCTGTTCCGCGGCCTGGCGGATGATTTGCCGCTGATGACCTGGCTCGAACAGCACATCTGGCCCGCCGAGGGCAAATGGGTCGATGAAGACTTCGTCCGCGACGGCACCGACCTGGCGATCGCCGAGCAGATCCAGGGCGGCATCACCTGTTTCTCCGACATGTACTTCTACCCCAAGGTTGCCAGCGAGCGTGTCCATAACAGCGGCATCCGCGCGCAAATCGCCATCCCGATCCTCGACTTTCCGATACCCGGTGCCGCCAGCGCCGACGACGCCATTCGTCAGGGCATCGAGCTGTTTGGCGATCTCAAGCACCATCCACGGATCAAAGTCGCATTCGGCCCGCACGCGCCGTACACCGTAGGCGACGAGAACCTGGAGAAAATCCGGGTGATCGCCGAGGAACTGGACGCGGCCATTCACATGCACGTTCACGAAACCGCCTTCGAAGTGCAGCAGGCTGTGGATAACACTGGCGAGCGGCCAATGGCGCGGCTGGCCCGGCTTGGCCTGTTGGGACCGCGCTTTCAGGCGGTGCACATGACTCAGGTCAGCGACGAGGACCAGGCCCTGCTGGTAGAACACAACTGCAGCGTGATCCATTGCCCGGAATCGAACCTGAAACTGGCCAGCGGTTTCTGCCCGGTGGAGCGCCTGTGGCAGGCCGGCGTCAACGTCGCGGTCGGCACGGACGGCGCGGCAAGCAACAATGACCTGGACCTGCTGGGCGAAACCCGCACTGCCGCCCTGCTGGCGAAAGCCGTCGCCGGCTCGGCCACCGCGCTGGATGCCCATCGGGCCCTGCGCATGGCCACGCTCAACGGCGCCCGCGCGCTGGGTATCGAG
Organism: Pseudomonas sp. HB05; assembly: GCF_016756915.1. Lineage (NCBI taxonomy): Bacteria > Pseudomonadati > Pseudomonadota > Gammaproteobacteria > Pseudomonadales > Pseudomonadaceae > Pseudomonas > Pseudomonas sp. HB05. Next base: position 127,936 of record NZ_JAESPG010000005.1, on the reverse strand, counting down.
TCGATCGTCGGTTCACTGGAAGTCGGCAAGGCTGCCGACCTGGTGGCCTTCGACCTGTCCGGCCTGGCGCAACAACCGATCTATGACCCGGTTTCGCAGTTGATCTACGCCACCGGCCGCCATTGCGTGAAACACCTGTGGGTGGCCGGCAAGCCGTTGCTGGAGGACGGTCGCCTGACTCGCATGGACGAGGCGCAACTGACCGCCACGGCCCAGGCCTGGGGCCGCCGGGTGAGCGGCCAGAACGAATAGCACGCCCCTTGAGCCACGGCTCGGGGTCACTGATTTTTCAAGTTTTTCGAGGATCTGCACATGAGCAACGTCGACCACGCTGAAATCGCCAAGTTCGAAGCCCTGGCCCATCGCTGGTGGGACCGCGAGAGCGAATTCAAACCGCTGCACGACATCAACCCGCTGCGGGTCAACTGGATTGACGAGCGGGTCAGCCTGGCCGGCAAGAAAGTCCTCGACGTCGGCTGTGGCGGCGGCATCCTCAGCGAAGCCATGGCCCTGCGCGGCGCCACCGTCACGGGCATCGACATGGGCGAGGCGCCGCTGGCCGTTGCGCAACTGCATCAATTGGAATCCGGCGTCAGCGTGGAATACCGGCAGATCACCGCCGAAGCCCTGGCCGAGGAAATGCCCGGGCAGTTCGACGTGGTCACTTGCCTGGAGATGCTGGAACACGTGCCGGACCCGTCATCGGTGATTCGCGCCTGCTTCCAGATGGTCAAGCCCGGCGGCCAGGTGTTCTTCTCCACCATCAACCGCAACCCGAAGGCCTACCTGTTCGCGATCATCGGCGCCGAATACATCATGAAGCTGCTGCCACGCGGCACCCATGACTTCAAGAAATTCATCCGGCCTTCCGAACTGGGCGCCTGGAGCCGCATGGCCGGGCTGACCGTCAAGGACATCATCGGCCTGACCTACAACCCGCTGACCAAGCACTACAAGCTGGCCGCCGACGTTGACGTCAACTACATGATCCAGACCCTGCGCGAGGAATAAGTCGATGCGTCTCCAAGCGGTTCTCTTCGACATGGACGGCACGCTGCTCGACACCGCGCCAGACTTCATCGCCATCTGCCAGGCCATGCGCGCCGACCGTGGCCTGCCGCCGATGAACACCCAGCACATCCGCGACGAAATTTCCGGCGGTGCCCGGGCGATGGTCGCGGTGACGTTTTCGATGGACCCGGAATCCCCGGGGTTCGAGGAGCTGCGCCAGGAATTCCTCGACCGTTACCTCAAGGGGTGCGCGGTCCACAGCCATCTGTTCGATGGCATGGCCGAAGTGTTGGCCGACATCGAGGCGGCCAACCTGATCTGGGGCGTGGTCACCAACAAGCCGGTACGCTTTGCCGAGCCGATCATGCAGCAGTTGGGCCTGGCCGAGCGTTCGAAAGTGTTGATCTGTCCCGATCACGTAAAAAACAGCAAGCCGGACCCGGAACCGTTGATCCTGGCCTGCAAGATGCTCGACCTGGACCCGGCCAGCGTGCTGTTCGTGGGCGATGACCTGCGGGACATCGAGTCCGGCCGCAGCGCCGGCACCAAGACCTGCGCGGTGACCTACGGCTACATCCACCCGGACGACAACCCCAAGCACTGGGGCGCGGATGTGGTGATCGACCATCCTCTGGCCCTGCGTGAAGTGCTGGATAACGCGCTGTGCAGTTGCTGATCTGAGTACCGCTTTTGTGGCGAGGGAGCTTGCTGTGGCGAGGGGATTTATCCCCGTTGGGTCGCGAAGCGCCCCCAAAATATATCTGCCACCGCAGTACATCAAATCGAACCCAGCGGGGCGGTGCGACGTTTCGCTAAATCCCCTCGCCACAACTGCGCACCACTACGCATTGTTTTGTTTCGTGAGGTTTCTTTATGTTTGACTACTCCGCCCGCCCCGACCTGCTCGAAGGCCGCGTCATTCTGGTCACCGGTGCCGGCCGTGGTATCGGAGCGGCTGCCGCCAAGGCTTATGCCGCCCATGGCGCCACCGTGTTGTTGTTGGGCAAGACCGAGGCCAACCTGACCCAGGTCTACGACGAAATCGAAGCAGCCGGTCATCCACAGCCGGCAGTGATCCCCTTCAACCTCGAAACCGCCCTGCCCCATCAATACGATGAGCTGGCCGCCATGATCGAGACCGAGTTCGGCCACCTCGACGGCCTGCTGCACAACGCCTCGATCATCGGCCCACGCACGCCCCTGGAGCAGTTGTCCGGTGAGAATTTCATGCGCGTGATGCACGTGAACGTCAATGCCATGTTCATGCTCACCAGCACCCTGCTGCCATTGCTGAAGCTGTCCAAGGACGCGTCCGTGGTGTTCACCTCCAGCAGCGTCGGGCGCAAGGGCCGGGCGTATTGGGGCGCCTATGGCGTCTCCAAATTCGCCACCGAAGGGCTGATGCAAACGCTCGCCGACGAAGTCGACACCGTTGCGCCAGTGCGCTCCAACAGCATCAACCCCGGCGCCACCCGCACCAGCATGCGGGCCCAGGCCTATCCGGGGGAAAATCCGCTCAACAACCCGACGCCTGAAGAAATCATGCCGGTCTACCTGTACCTGATGGGGCCGGACAGCCAAGGCATCAATGGCCAGGCTTTCAACGCGCAATAACCGCCTCCCGTCGCGGCGGTTTACCGTCGCGGCGCAGACGCCTTCGGTGCATTACCCAGCGAAGCGCCAAGACCTTGCCGCCAGCCGCCCCTCTTATCGCCCCTAACCCGACGGTAACATGCTGTTTTTTCGCGTATTTTTTTAAAGATGAACCGAATGGCACGACTTTCGCTCTAACCACTCAAGCACGCCATGTCCGGCAAGCAATGGACGTTGAGACGCAATCCGCCAGCGCAAGTAAAGCGGACTAAACTCAGATCAATGTCCCTCGGGACTGATGGACCAGTACGACGCGTAGCCCAGTGCCGCTTCACCCGCCGGCCAGGATCGACTCAGTTAGGGGCTCACGCCATATGAAAACGCCCACGCAGACCAATGCGATCGACTTTGACAGCGCCAAGCTGCAGCGCCTGGGCCTGGCCCAGCCGTCGCCGCTCGTGACGCGGCCCGTCAGCCTTTCACAAGTGCGCCAGCAATTGAGCCAGCAGTTGCAGACCAGCCTGGAGCCGCAACGGATCCTCGGCCTGTTCTTCCGCGAAGTGCAGCGGCTGGTGCCCCTGGATGCGCTGGCCTACCAGCACAAACCCAGCGACTTGCGCCTGGAATTCGGCCAGCGCGGACATCACAGCCTCAGTTACAACCTTAGCCATGAAGGCGAACACTTGGGTGAACTGGTGTTCCGCCGCAACCAGCGCTTCGCCAACTCGGAGCAGAGCGAACTCGAGTCGATACTCTCCACGCTGTTTTTCCCGCTGCGCAACGCCTTGCTCTATCGCGCCGCCACGCAAAGCGCCTTGCGCGATCCGCTGACCGGTACCGGCAACCGTATCGCCATGGACCAGACGCTGGAACGTGAGATCGACATGGCCAGGCGTCACATGCAGCCACTCTCGCTGTTGATGCTGGACATCGACCATTTCAAGCGTATCAACGATAGCCATGGGCATGGCGTCGGCGACGAAGTGCTGAAAGCCGTGGCCGACTCGATCAAGAGCCAACTGCGCAATGTGGACATGGTGTTCAGGTTTGGTGGCGAAGAATTCCTGATCCTGCTGGCCAATACCAGCCGGGACGCGGCGGCCATGGTCGGCGAACGGCTGCGTTACGCCGCCCAGGCACAGGATTACTTTGCTGCGGGCACTCGGATCGAACTGACCGTCAGCCTGGGATGCGCAACGCTGCTGCCGGGTGAGTCCGCTGAAAGCCTGTTGCGCAGGGCCGACAGCGCGTTATACGTGGCCAAGCGCGAAGGTCGGAACCGGCTGACGATGGCGGGCTGAAGCCCAAACGCTCTGAACACCGACCCATTGCCTTCGCAAGCAAGCCCGCTCCCACAAGGGAATGGCGGCGCACTTGAAACTTCTGGTCACCACAAAACCAATGTGGGAGCGAGCCTGCTCGCGAAGGGGCCGGATCAGTCAACGCAAGGTTGAAGGTCAGACCGCTTTCGCGAGCAAGCCCGCTCCCACAGGAGGGTCAAGCTATAGGGGATCAGCTACCCGCCAACGCCAGGCGTTCACGGCTGGGCGCAGTTTTCTCTACAACGCCCGAGTGTTCCAGTTGCATGCAGCGCTCCAGGAACAGGTACATGTAGTCGTAGCTTTTGCAGACGGCCTGGCGCAGTTCCATCTGCAACGACTTGCTCGGATTCATGCCCGCCAGGGTGCAGATGATCTCCAGCGCTTCCCAAGGGTGGGCATCGTCATACTGGGCGTGCATCTTCAGCCACTTCATGGCCCGCTTGCGGTCTTCCTCGGCGAAAGCCGCCGCGTAGACGCCACTGGAACAGACCACCGCCGACCACTCCCCGGTCGCGCCCTCGATGGCGTAGTTGGTCGCGGCAATCGCCACGATCAACGAGTCCGCCGAGCTGGTGTGCCAGCACCAATGACTCAACGCATGCAGCTCAGGTGGCACCTGCTGCGCCTGCAGATCTTCGAGTGTCACGCCATGAGCGGCGCTCCAGTTCACCCAATAATCGGCATGATTGAGTTCGACTCGAATGTTGCGCATCAGCCAGCGGCGCGCCATGTCCTCGCCGGGATGGCGGGCAAAGCGTGTCTTGGTGAGGTTTTGTGCCATGTACAAGGCGAACTGTTCGACGACGGGCCAACCACCGATAAGGTAGTGGCGCATGGTCTTGGCGCTGAGCTTGTTGTCGCGCATGCGTTGATACAGTTCGTGTTCTACAACCCGGCGCTTGCTCTCGCCGCAATCTGCAATGAGCTGCTGTGCCCATTGCGGATAGCTCTTGGCGTCCATGAGCGGGCCTGTTCGGTTGAATGTGTCGATCACTGTCGGGCTCCTTTTGATTGTGATTTTCTGCGGATCAACAAGAGTTTCAGCGGAACGTGCCGGGGGCCTTGAACAACAACGGCTGAGGCCTGGCCGGCCTACATTGCAACGTGTCACAGGTAAACATCTGTGGCCGCTCAATGACATACCCCTGAGCGTAGTCCACACCAATTTCCAGCAATGCCTGCTCGATCTGGGCCGTTTCAACAAACTCGGCAATCGTACGCTTACCCATGACATGGCCGATATGATTAATCACTTCGACCATTGCCCGGTTGATCGGGTCGTCCAGCATATCCTTTACGAAACTCCCGTCGATCTTCAAGAAGTCTACAGGTAAATGTTTCAAGTAAGCGAATGAAGACATTCCGGCACAAAAGTCATCCAGTGAGAAATAACAGCCCAAACCTTTGAGTTCATTGATAAAGCGGATCGCGCTACCGAGATTCGAAATGGCGCTGGTCTCGGTAATTTCAAAACAAATCATTTCCGGCGGAATCGAGTAGGCCGCGAACTGTTTACGCAAGAAGTCCAGGAACGCCTGATCTCCTATAGTCGTGCCTGACAGATTAATCGCACACATGGCCAACGGGCCTTGCCGGGATTCGTTCAGGCATTGGCGAATGATCCTGAAGACATTCTCCACCACCCAGCGGTCCAACGACGTCATCAAGCCATAGCGCTCCGCCGCCGGAATGAAGCTGTCAGGCAGGATCATCCGCCCGGCCTCGTCATGCAGGCGCAGCAATATCTCGATATGCCCACCGCCATGATCCCCCGGGCCCAATGCAGCGATCTCCTGGGCGTACAGGCAGAAACGGTTTTCCTCCAGGGCCATGTGCAAGCGCTGCACCCAGGCCATCTCGCCGAAGCGCAGGGACAACTCCGAGTCGTCGGCATGGTAGACCTGGACCCGGTTGCGCCCCTTTTCCTTGGCCATGTAGCAGGCCATGTCGGCGGCGCGCAGGGATGCCTCCAAGGTGGTCGGGCTCTGGGCGATATGCACCAGGCCGATACTCACGGTGGTCACGAATGGCCGGCCTTTCCACACGAAATGCAGGTTCTGTACGGTCTGGCGCAGACCTTCGGCAATTTTCTCCGCGGCCTCCGGCGAGCAGTTTTCCAACAAGATGCCGAACTCATCGCCGCCCAAGCGGGCCAATGTGTCGTTTTCCCTTAACCCCGATTGCAGCAAGGCACAAATGTGCCGCAACAACTCGTCACCGGCCGCATGGCCACAGGTGTCGTTGACCAGCTTGAACTGATCGAGATCGAGAAACATCAGGGCGTGGCGCCCAACCTGGCGGGTCAGGTTATGCAGGGCTTGTTCAAGGCGGTATTCGAATTCGCGGCGGTTCGCCAGGCCGGTCAGCGCATCGTGAGTGGCTTGCCAGGACAGATTGGCAATGTACTGGCGTTCCTGGGTCATGTCGTGCAGCACCAGCACCGCACCACTGACCTTGCCGGCGTGGCGGATCGGCGCCCCCACCAGGGTGACCGACACCGTGCTGCCGTCCAGGCGCTGGATCAACTTGGAATGCTCGCTGCCGCCCCCCAATCGTCCGCTCAGGATATGCTCGATCAAGGTCAGCCCTTCCGTCTGGGCATTGTCATCGAGCAGATTGAACAGCGCCGCCAGGGGCAACCCCGTGGCGTGCTCGGCTTTCCAGTGGGTCATCGCTTCCGCGGCGGGGTTCATGTAGGCAATGGCGCCCTCGACGTCGGTGGTGATCACGCCGTCGCCAATCGATTGCAGGGTGATCTGGGCCCGCTCCTTCTCCAACTGAAGCGCATTGGCGAAGACCTGCCGCTGGGCCAGCAGTTTATGGGTGCGCAACAGCGCGAGGACAATCAACCCAAGGGCCGTGGCGAAATTGGTCACCAGCAACAGGCGCAGGATAAACCGCGACCCCTCGCCCAAGGCATCGCTGAAGGCCTTCGCGGCTGGGGTTACGGAATCGTTGATGGCGAAGATCTGTGCCTTCCAGCCGCGGATATCCGTTTCCGAGGCTTGGCCGGTGCTGATGTTGGCGTGCATCTGCCGGGCGACGTTGTCCAGTTCAATCAGGTAGCCATCACCCACCGTCCAGAGATCGATAGCTTCTTCCAGATAGCTGAAATGACGGAAATTGAGATACAGCCAGATCACGCTGGCTACGTCGTCGGGATGATTGCCACCCTTGAGAATCCCGGCCCGCGCGGCGTCGAGATCAGGCGGCTGGCGGTCCAGTGCTACCCGCAGTTCGTGACCGCCCTCGGGCACGGCGATGGCTTGCTGGTACTTGAGAAAAATCGCCTCGTCACGGCTGTCAGCGTAAAGATTGAGGTAATAAATGGCGTCTTTCTGGCCCTTGGACCAAAGGCTTTCCCCTGCTACATAACCGCGAACTGCCGACAATACGTAAAGACTGACGCCTCCCAGAAGGGCTTGAAACAGGACAACTGCTATAAAAGGCCAGACGATGCCCAACAGCCGAGGGGTTCCGAGAGTCCGCTTTTGCTTCATGAGGTCCCTTGCACAGGTAACTGCGATCAGCATTGACGCCAATCATCCTTGCAAGACTAGGAGGCGCAGCAGCTCCCCGCAAGAGGCTGTCCATTTATTTGACGCACTGAACCTCGGTACCTGGAGTCCGAAGAGGGTAAGCGTCGTCTTTTAGACGCCCCCTTATATTTTTCACACCGTATACATATATACCACGACGATTTTTTCTGAGGTGTTTTGATACGAACCTCCCCGCATGGCGAATGACAACGCCGCCTGAGAGCCGTATCTACTACCGAGAAAAAATGGACATGTCATTACTACAAACCCCCAACCCTCTAATTGACCCGTCACTGAGTCCAGTCCCGTCGCCTGATGAAAAACATCAAGGCCTACTGGGGGACTATGACTCTTTGCTCTCACTGCTCCGGAACACGCAACCCGAAGTACTTGCAAACACCTTGGTGAAACCCAAGCGTTGCTCTCCGATGTACTTGGAGGATGAAGCCGGACAGCGTTCGCTTCAGGCACTGGCGCAACATGAAGATTATCGGACACAGTGCACAAGGGTGGGCGCGCCATACTATCCCTTGACCGTCACCTTGATAGATGGAAAAGCCGTCTATGAAACACTTGCGAGAGACAGCCAGGTCACCGTCGCAATTCCACTGGGCAAAAATCCGGTGTGGGACTTATGGCTTCCCAATATTGAAAAAGCCGCTCGAAAACTGGGGGGCCAAATTCGCCAAAGCAGCGAGGTTACATTCGCAAGAATGGCCTGGTATTACGGCGTACCCCTCTGGGATCCGCTTGATGAAAAACAACGCGAAGACGTGATTCAGGCACTCGAAGAAAAGCGTGCCCGTCACGTGTTGGGACTGGGAGACGCAGTCCGTCTCGACGAACTGGGTCACGGCTCCGCCGTTGAGAACAGATCCGTCGACGATGTGATTATGGAGACGATGCGTGAACGCCTTCCCCACCTTCGTACATCATTACTGGCCCACCTGAGTCCGATAGACATAGCCAGCCTGACGATTCAGGACCTACGAGCAAAGCCATCGTTTTATCTCGAAAAAATCCTGCTGTCAGAAGAGTCCGAGGTGTTGACGAAAGCTCTGTTGCGAGCCTTGAACTGGTACGGCGGTCGTCACGGCGAAGACAGTGCTCCAAACGTGCGAATCAAATTGCTGGTCAAAGCCATTGATCTTTGGTTATTAGCGGGCAAAAACGAACCAGATGATGCTATCGCCGGTTATCAATGGCAGGTGCACTCCAATTGGGGCAAGAGCTACGAAGCGATTTCGCTGGCGTTCGAGTCGCACCTGGTTGCTTCGAAACACGCTTCATCGGTGAATGAATCCATCCTGCTGGCCTGTTTGTATCGCTCATCGTTTCCCCTGGACTTCCAGATCCCTGACATTCCCTCGGAACTGCCCTACCGGAGCTCGACCATCTGGGTCAACTTTGTTCATGGCGTACATCTCGCAAATGCGATTGATCCGATGCTGCTGCAACGACTAAGCGTCCAACAACTGATTAACCTACCCACCGAATATATGGCTGAGGGCAACGCCGAAGATCTTAATCTGGTCTCACTCACAAGACTCCAACCTGCTACGGATTGGGCGGTCACCAATGGCTTCCTTCCCGAACGCACCGATGGAGGCCACTCGCCGCAGGCTATCGAAGAAGCAATGCAAAAACTCGACGAGACTATCGCCCAGTTAAATAGCGCTATCGTCGATCTCGACAAACAGCCGCCCGACAGACTGAAGATGGCAACCCTTGAGCTGACAAAGCTATTTGGGCATACCCGTTTCTTAGACTGGACACTGCTGAGGGAGGCCTCCGCTTTCCCCACCGGGACTCCTACATTTAGAAGCGGCCCGCGAGTCCACTCCTCTTATTCGCTCGTTGATGTGTATGCATCTGGAGAGTTGAGCAAAGCAAAATGGTACATCAACCCGCCCTCTTCGGCATGGTTAACGCTATCTGAAGAGGGAATATTAAACACCAATCTTTTTGGTCGCAAATTTAAAGGAAAAAAACCACAAAATATAGAGCAGACATTCGACAACCAGTTCAAGGATTATATCAAGCTGATTAGCAGCGCCTACCAGCAGTTGATAATTAACTTACTCGCATCGCTTCCTCTGCTTGATCGACGGGCATTGGAATACGGCACCATCAGGCTATACAGCCTTAGACAACCCACTGGGGATATAGGTGGCGTGTTTCAATTACAAGACGAAACACTAGCCTCCCGAGCCCGCTGTGGTTTTATTTTGGAAGCGACTTACCGCAACAACGTAACATACTACGAACTTGTACCGCGAGCGGGTGTGATTCGCCCCCGATTGGATATCATGCCGTACCATTTCAATCCAGGTATTGCACCCCGAACTGAGATAAACCCTGCCCAGCAAATCCAAATCGGCATCCCATTAACGATCGAAGATAAAAATAAACAGCTCCCTTTTGATTGGAATGCTCACGTCAACGGAACCGTTCCCGAAAGAAATATGCAATGCCAAACCATCATGGACCACATCGGCGGCACATTGGGCAGATTAATGAACAATGATCTTCCCAACATCATCCCGACCACCTTGGAGTCAACCTCCATTCAGTCGATCGCTAATCACATTGCCGACCGCTTGCTTTTTATTGATGAAACAGCGTTGCGCCGCGCCTGTTACGGCCAAACCAAATTTGATACCCAGCAGGCGAATTTTGATAAGGTAGTAAGCGTAATAAAATCATTCGTTCCGTTTTGGGAAAGCATAGAAAATCTGAGATCAGGTGATAGAAGAAAAGTAAATGAAGGTTTGTTTGGTTTATTCGTAGACCTCGCAGCCTTCGCACTTCCCCTTGGAAAGTTTGCGTCCGGCTCCATGAAGATAATCAGTGCGGGCGGCAAACTTACCTTCACGAAAAAACTGCCTTTACTTGCAAAAAAAATAGGCGTTCTCATCAACTCCACCTTGAATCCACTTGATGGTATTCCCTCGCTGCTCAAGGCTGGTGGCGTGAGCCTGTTCAGGCTCAGTAAAAAAGGGTTTATCCGTCTCAAGCGATTAACTGGCAGAGCCGGTCGATACGACTTTCCCCAAGGCGTACCTCAAGCGACCGATCCGGGCCGATGGCGCCCGTTGTCAACGAAAGATCAAATAGCCACAGTCTATGGAATTGAAGATGTCCCGGTGCGCAATATCGCACCCCAAGGCAAACCCGACTTTCGGTTGGTCGACCCTTTTTCCACCAAGCCTTATGGACCTGCGCTGACAGCTGAACGTTCCGAATTGTCGTTGGGGCCCTCCCGATACGACCTGCTGGGCAAAACCGAAACCGATAGTTTCTTCAACATCCCTGACAAAACCCACATAAGAGAGGTATTGGAGGTCAACGGCAGCCGCACCTTTTATTTGGATGATGTTCCCTATCGACTGGAAGACGGCGCCCTGCGCAGAGTTGATACCTTGGATGCCACTAAAAACTTTAGGAAATTGCCATGCCGCTAGATCAAACTTGCAACATTCACTCATTGACCGGTGAAGTCGCCAAGCGCCCTGCCCTGGGAACGGACATTGGAGGCAAAAGCTGGGCGCCTTGGTTTGCCGATGTTCTCGTCGAACCCGTGAGCATTAGAGGCCACGAAGTGTTCTACAAACAAGGGAAGATATATGAAGTCAAAAATGGCAAATATGCGCCCTATAAAGGCAAGCCGGAATGGATCGGCCTGAGTAAAAAAACAGTCAAACCTAAATCAATAGTAGACGTAACGATAGAGTTTCAGACGGGCATATATGCGGGCATCAAGATCACCGGCATCGCCGAGGACATCAACGACATCCGTCGAGTCGGGGCGATCATGGTTCCCGATCTCAACCCGGACTTCAACTATATTTTCGCCAAACTAGATGACAAATACTACGTCCTTAGAAATCTCGCCAAGAATAAATCCGAAACATTGAAGCTACGACAACTGGAATCCAGTGAACTGGCCGAAGGGTATGGAGAGGAACTGAAGCGAATCTATGAGGGGTCGCTTAATGCAAACAATACCGTGCGACTCCACGGAGAAGAACTAGTTAACCAAGCGTTGGAAAGACTTGAAAAAGTTTCGATACCTATCGGCACCACCGCTAACCCTCCGAGGAATATGGATTGGGCCCAAGTCGACACATCTCCTGCCGAAGCCTTGATGTTCGATCAAAGAACCAGGTTGCTAGTCTGTGAAATGCCTGCTGGAACGGCTTTATGGAGCCCCGTCCACCTTTCCCCTCAGAACATACAGAACAAAACAACTTCCATCTTTGGCGACATTTTTAAAAAAAGAGAGCTTTCTATAGAACACGCTATGGGAGAATTAAAAAAAATCCTTCCGGGATCTCAAAAAAACATTGCTTTTGCCGAGGTGACTCTTACATCAGGAAGAGTTGAAATCTATGTCAGTGTTTCCGGCATCAACGACTATACCCGGCATCTCCCCGTATTCCGTGAAGGAAATCAATTGCAAATTGGCGACGTCACCTACTACAACGTGGACGCGCTTAAAGGCGGCACAGATCCCACCTCTCTTCTTCTAACGAAAGAAGGCGAATCGCTGCTAGCGATACCGCACCCCACGGCCGGCAGCTCGCAGACAATGAATCCCATTACGTCCGGCGACAGCGAGAGCAAGCTGATCAGTTATATCAGCGAAAAATATCCGGATAATGGAGATATCCGGTCGATCACTATTGCCACAACCTTGCCGCCATGCGATTCCTGCGCGATTGTGATGAAGGAGTTCGGTCATTTGCGTGGTGCAGATGCCCTGAACGTTACTTGGGGGAAACGTAAGAGTACGACAAATAGCTAAACTGAATCCTTGGTTGCTATTCCTTAATGCCGCTGCAAATGCCCATAAAGCCTGGCGTACAAACCACCATCGGCGATCAGTTGCTGGTGGTCACCATCCTCGGCAATTTGCCCGGCATCGAACACCAGCACCCGGTCCGCCTGTTTCACCGCGGATAACCTGTGGGCAATGATCAGCGTCGTACGCCCACTCAAGAACCGCGCCAATGCCTGGTGAAGGTTGTATTCGGTGGCCGCGTCCAGGGCGGACGTGGCTTCGTCGAGGATCACCACCCGTGGATCGGCCAATATCATGCGAGCGATCGCCAGGCGTTGGCGCTGCCCGCCCGAAAGCCTGACGCCGGAACGTCCGACAACGCTCTCCAAACCTGCGGGAAGCGCTCGCACCGTGGCGTCGAGCTGGGCAATTTCCAATGCCCGCCAACAGGCCTCGTCGCTGCAGTCGCGGCCCATGGCGAGGTTGGCCCGCACCGTGTCGTTGAACAACGCGGGGTGCTGGAGCACCACCGCGACGTTTTCGCGGATGGTTTCGAGGCCAATTTCCTGCTGCGTCGCGCCACCAAACCGGATGCTGCCGGCCTGGGGTGTGTAGAGGCCCAACAGCAATTGCACCAATGTGCTTTTACCGCCACCGCTGGCACCCACGATAGCGACCTTCTCACCCGGCGAAATGGACAGGTTCAGTCGGTTGAGAACCCTCTCCTCACCGTAGCCGAACGAGAGCCCTTGAATATCGATGCCTACGGTGTCGCGCCCCGTGAACGGGTCGACGCCGCCGCTGTACTGCGGCTCATCGGCCCGGGCCAACAGTTCGTTGATACGGTTCAAGGCTCCGCCCGCCGCGTAAAAGGCATACTGCAGGTTCAGCAATTGCTCGACCGGGCCGATCATGAACCATAAGTAGCTGAACACCGCCAGCATCTGCCCGATGGACAAGTCGGAAAACAGCACGGTGAGCATGGCCGCGGCGCGAAAGATATCGATGCCGAACTGGAACAGTAGACCGCTGGCACGGTTCGAGGCGTCGGTTTTCCACTGCGAGTTCACCGCGTAATCGCGCACTTCCCTGGCGCGCATCCCCAGCCGCCCGAGGAAAAAACCCTGGCGATTGCCGGCGCGCACTTCCTGTATCGCATCCAGTGTCTCGGTCAGGGCCTGGGTGAAGCGCGAGGTGCTGTCGTTTTCCAGTTTCTTCAGGTGCTTCACCCGTTTGCCCAACTGCACCGTGGCGTAGATCACCAGCGGGTTGAACAACAGGATCAGCAGTGCCAGCTTCCAGTGCATCCACATCAGGATGCTGGCAGTGCCCACCAGTGTCAGCATGGCGACCAGGAAGCGGCTAAGGGTTTCGCCAACAAACTTGTCGAGGGTGTCGAGGTCGGTGACCAGGTGCGTGGTCACGGTACCGCTGCCCAGGCTTTCGTATTCCTTCAATGAAATTCGCTTCAGGCGTTCGATCAGCCGGACACGGATGCGATAGACGATGTCCTTGGCCAGGCTGGCGAACAGGCGCGCCTGCAACACGTTGAACACCAAGGCGCAGCAGCGCAGCGTCAGGGTGACCAACAGCATCAGTCCTATATAACCGGCCGCGCTCTGCCAAGCCGTTGGCAAGGCGAGGTTCATGATCTTCAACGCCGCATCGCCGTGGCCCAACAGCACCTCATCCACCAACAGCGGCAGCAGCAACGGGATGGGCACGCTGCACAAGGTGGCCAGCACGGCCACGCCGTTGGCGATCCACAAGGCTTTTTTATGTTTGAGGGCCAGGCGACGGATTTCTGCCCAGCTCAACCGATCAATAGGCGCCGGGGCCGACGCGTTGACGTTGGGCAGGTCATCAGGCACAGGTCGCCCGCTCCAGCCAGCGGCCGAGCAATGGCGCCAACTGCTCCAGGGGCTGGTAGCCATTGGTCAGCAGGGCCAATTGCCCGTCACGTTCGGCCAGCAGCGTGGGGAACCCGGCGATGCCAAGGTCTTGCACCCAGGTGAAATCCGCAGCGGTGGCAGCGTGTTGGTCGGCACGGTCGAATGCAGCGGCGAACTCGATCCGCGGCAACCCGGCCTGTTCGGCCAACTCAACCAGGATGCTGGCGCGGGTCACGTCGCGACCTTCGACGTAAAACGCCTGCTGGATCAGCTTCACCAGTTTCCAGGCCAGGTCCGGCGCCAGGCTGCGAGCCGTCACCAACGCCCGGCAAGCAGGCTCGGTGTCGTAGACAAAACCGTCGGGTAATGCCCCTTCAAAGTTGAACGGCTGGCCGGTGGCCTGGGTGACCGCCTGCCAATGTTCAAGAATGTAGCGCCGGGTCGTCGGCTCCAAGGCCGAGCCGCTGCCGGTGCGCAAGCCGCCCACCACCAGGTGCAACTCCACGCCTGCGGCCTGCGCCTGCTCGACCAATGCCTGCGCCACCGGAGCGAAGCCCCAGCACCAGGAACACATCGGGTCCATCACATACAGCAGGCGCGATGCCATGGCTTAAGCCTCGGAGGATGATTGCTTGTAGTTGTAGCCGATCGGGTGAGGCATGTTGCGAGCCTTGGCCAGCTCGATCTGCTTTTGCCGGTCGATGGCGCTGCGACGGGTCTTCTCGCTCAGCTTGTCCCAGCAATGCGGGCAACTGATGCCCGGCACGTAGTGCTCCGAAGCGCGATCTTCAACGCTTACCGGCGTGCGGCACGCATGACATTGATCGTAGTCGCCTTCGCTGAGGTCGTGGCGCACAGTCACACGGTTATCGAATACAAAGCAGTCGCCGCGCCATTTGGTTTCTTCCTGGGGCACCTCTTCGAGGTATTTCAGGATGCCGCCCTTGAGATGATAGACCTCTTCGAAACCTTCACCGAGCATGTAGCTCGAGGCCTTTTCACAGCGAATGCCACCGGTGCAGAACATCGCGACCTTCTTGTGCCGGGTCGGATCGAAGTTCGCTTTGATGTATTCGGGGAATTCACGAAAGCTGGCGGTCTTGGGATCGACGGCGCCTTCGAAAGTGCCGATGGACACTTCGTAGTCATTGCGGGTATCGATCAACAACACTTCCGGATCGCTGATCAGCGCGTTCCAGTCCTGCGGCTCGACATAGGTGCCAACCCGCTTGTTCGGGTCCACCCCTTCCACGCCGAGGGTGACGATCTCTTTCTTGAGCTTGACCTTGGTCCGGTAGAACGGCTGCTCGTCGCAGTACGACTCTTTGTGGTCGATGTCGTCCATGCGCGGATCGTTCTTGAGCCAGGCCATCAACCCGTCGATCCCCTCGCGGGTGCCGGAAACGGTGCCGTTGATGCCTTCTTCGGCGATCAGCAGCGTGCCTTTGATGCCGTTGTCGAGCATCGCCTTGAGCAGGGGCTCGCGTAGCTCGACGTAATCTTCCAGGGTGACGAACTTATACAGTGCCGCCACGACAATGGGTGGTGTCATGGGTATTTCTCCAGGTGGCTACCCTCGCAAAGGGTGAACCGGATGCGAAAAAAAACGCGCCGGGTGAGCGGCGCGTTGCGGATTCTAGCAAAAACATATGGGTTGCAGGACTGCAATTGCAAGGCCGGTACATTGCCCTGTGGCGAGGGGATTTATCCCCGCTCGGCTGCGAAGCAGGCGCCAGGCTTCCCTCCGGATGGGCCCGCTTCGCAGGCCAACGGGGATAAATCCCCTCGCCACAACAAGCAACCTCACCACTGGCAATCAGTGCTTGCTACCACCCGCACAGGTCGGCGAAGCCGGGGCCGCGGCGGTCTGTGCCCACTCTTCAGGCGTGTAGGTGTGCAGCGCCAGCGCGTGGAATTCGCCCATCAGCTCGCCCAGCGTACCGTAGACCTTCTGGTGACGCTTGACCCGATTGAGGCCTTCGAACTGCCGGCTGACCACCACCGCCTTGAAATGGGTTTGCAGCCCACGGCTGTGCATATGGCTCTCGTCCAGCACTTGCAGGTGCTCGGGCTGCAAGAGTCCGAGGGTCGATTCAATGCGTTGTTGCATGCTCATGCGGGGCTCCGCTCAGGGCTTTTTCTTGGCCGGCGCGGCGGCTTTTGGTTCGAGCTCGGCGGTCATGTCCGCCAGCAGCTTGTTGACCACCGGTACGGCGCTTTCAAGCTTGGCCTGGGTCAGTTGCGCCGACTGCTGGGTCAGCTGTGGCATTTTTTCCAGGACTTTCTTGCCCAGGGGAGACTGATAGAAGGACACCAGGTCCTTGAGCTCCGACTCGCTGAAGTTGCTGGTGTAGAGCTTGACCATGTCCGGCTTGAGCTTGTTCCAGCCGATGGCCTGGTCCAGCGCGGCGTTGGCCTTGGCCTGGTAAGTCTCGAGGGTGGCTTTTTTCGATTCCGGAGCCTTGGTCTGCTCGAAGCGCTGGGCAAACATCTGCTGCACTTGCATGTACACCGGGGTACCCAGCTTGTCGGCGTGCGCCAGGGTCAGGAACGCTTCGGCACTGGCGTTGTGGCTGGCGGTATCGGCGAGGACAGGGCCGCTGGCACACACCAGAGCAACTGCGGTACAGATGGCACGAAGACGGGTCATCGAGTTTCCTTATCTAACAGGCGAGGTAAAACCCCAAGGGCGACCATTCTGCGCCTAAAAAACGCCGGGGCTCAACCCCGACCCTTGGCGGGTCCGATTGACGGACCGAACCGCACGCTCCTAGATTGAGGGAACCGCTAACGCCCACCAGGGCCTAAACTGCGCATTCAGCCTTACAGGAGTTTGACCCGATGAGCCGTATCGAAACCGACAGCCTTGGCCAGGTTGAAGTCCCGGATGAGGCCTATTGGGGCGCCCAGACACAGCGTTCCATGATCAACTTTGCCATCGGCAACGAACGCATGCCGCTGTCGGTGCTGCACGCCCTGGCACTGGTCAAGAAGGCCGCCGCGCGGGTCAATGACCGCAACGGTGACCTGCCCGCCGACATCGCCCGCCTGATCGAACAGGCCGCCGATGAAGTGCTGGCCGGCCAGCATGACGACCAATTCCCCCTGGTGGTCTGGCAGACCGGCAGCGGGACCCAGAGCAACATGAACGTCAACGAGGTGATTGCCGGGCGCGCCAATGAGCTGGCGGGCAATCCTCGCGGCGGCAAGAGCCCGGTGCATCCCAACGACCACGTCAACCGGTCCCAGAGCTCCAACGACTGTTTCCCAACCGCCATGCACATCGCCGCCGCCCAGGCCGTGTACCAGCAGTTGCTGCCGGCCATCAGCGAATTGTCCGGCGGCCTCGCGGAACTGGCGGCGCGCCACATGAAACTGGTCAAGACCGGACGCACCCACATGATGGACGCCACGCCGATCACCTTCGGCCAGGAGCTGTCTGCGTTCATTGCCCAGCTCGACTACGCCGAACGGGCGATTCGCGCAGCCTTGCCAGCGGTCTGCGAGCTGGCCCAGGGCGGCACGGCGGTGGGCACCGGGCTCAATTCGCCCCATGGTTTTGGCGAAGCGATTGCCGCTGAATTGGCGGCGCTGTCCGGCTTGCCCTTCGTCACCGCGCCGAACAAATTCGCTGCCCTGGCCGGGCATGAGCCGCTGACCACGTTGTCTGGCGCGTTGAAAACCCTGGCCGTGACGCTGATGAAAATCGCCAACGACCTGCGCCTGTTGGGTTCCGGGCCCCGCGCCGGTTTTGCCGAAGTGAAACTGCCGGCCAACGAACCGGGCAGTTCCATCATGCCCGGCAAGGTCAACCCGACCCAGTGCGAGGCCTTGTCGATGCTGGCCTGCCAGGTACTGGGGAACGACGTAGCCATCGGTTTTGCCGCCAGCCAGGGCCACTTGCAATTGAACGTGTTCAAGCCGGTGATCATCCACAACCTGCTGCAATCGATCCGCCTGCTGGCCGATGGCTGCAGCAACTTCCAGCAGCACTGCATCGCCGGCCTCGAACCGGACGCCGAGCAGATGGCGGCGCATCTGGAACGTGGGTTGATGCTGGTGACGGCGCTGAATCCGCACATCGGCTACGATAAATCGGCGGAAATCGCCAAGAAGGCCTACAGCGAAGGGCTGACCCTACGGGAGGCTGCGTTGCAGTTGGGGTACCTCACCGATGAGGAGTTCGAGACCTGGGTCCGGCCGGAAAACATGCTGGAGGCTGGCGGGCAGGGCTGAGTTTCATCCAAGGCAGGCAAGCCGCCTTCGCGAGCAAGCCCGCTCCCACAGGATCTTTTGGTGGATGCGATATTGCGATCATCACTGATCCACTGTGGGAGCGGGCTTGCTCGCGAAGAACGATGATGCGGTCTAGCGGCTGACAGCCAAACGCTCCCGCCGGGCCCTGAGCCCGGCGATGAGCGATGGGCCCAATGCAACCAGCGCCGATCCCAGCACCACCAGCACCGCCCCGCCATACCCCAGCAGGTTGATCTGTTCGGCATGAACATAATCGGGCCACCACCAGGCCGCCATCGCCACGGCGGCGAAGGTCACCAGCGGCGTGATCGCCAGGGTCGCGCTGACCCGCGAAGCTTCCCAATGGGCCAGCGCCTCGGCAAACGCGCCATAGGCAATCAAGGTATTGAGGCAGCAAGCGAGCAACAACCAGCCTTGCAGGGGACTCAGTTGCAACGCCTCCAGCGGATGGACCCAAGGCGTCAGCAATAGCGCACAGAACAGGTAGATCACCATCATCACCTGCAACGAATTCCATACCGTCAACAGTTGCTTCTGGCCGAGGGCGTAGAACGTCCAGACGGTCGAGGCCAGCAGCACCAGCAAGACGCCCGCGGTGTAGTCGCTCAGGGAGGTCAGCAACTCGGTAAGGCGCTGGTTGAAGAACAGCGCGAAACCGATCAGCAGCACCAGCAAGCCGATGCCCTGCCCCACGCTGAAACGCTCCTTGAACACAAACAGGCTGGCGACCAGCAACATGATCGGGCCCATCTGCACCACCAGTTGCGCGGTGCCGGGACTCAAGCGGTTCAAGCCCATCAGGTACAGCACGTAGTTGCCCACCAGCCCCAACACCGCCATCCCCACCAGCCAACCACCCCGGGGCCCGAGCACCTTGCGGCTGGGCAAGCGCCGGGTGGCCGCCAGATAGACGAAGAGCAGACTGCCGGACACTATCAGTCGAAACCAGGTCACCGTCACCGGGTCCATCACCTGCAGCACTTGCTTGAGCTTGATCGGCAGGATTCCCCATAACAGGGCAGTCAACAAGGCAAGGAACAGCCCGTAGACCCAGCGACCGGACGAAATGTGCATGCAACCCTCGAAGCCAAGACATGAACGCCCATTCTAGGCCCGGATCGATCGGTGCACACAGGCACAGTTGGGCATTCGCCGCTGATGGAATTGTACGGGTCGTAGCCGTCGATCGGCTGGACAGGCGCAAATCGACGACACCACATATGCTCAATTGAGACGACCACGCTGCCCCCCTATGGAGACCCGAAATGCCAGGAACGCGCGCCCAAGATACAGACGCCCCGAAGACAATATTCCGCAGTGACCGGATCTGTCGGGTAAACGGCGAGTTTTATTTCAATACGCGCGAAGGCACCCAGGAAGGTCCGTTCGAGACTCGCGAGGCTGCGGAGCAGGAGGTCGCGGCGTATATCCAACGCATGATGCTGCTGGCCAAACCGCCAGCAGAAAGGTTCGAAGCCCCGAGGGAGCCTATCTCCGCCGGACCAGTACCTGTAGGAGCTGCCGAGTGCAACGAGGCTGCGATCTTTCCATAGACACTTGAATCCCAAGCGAAAGATCAAAAGATCGCAGGCTTCGCCAGCTCCTACAAGCCGAGCGGGAGCAAGCTCCCTCGCCACGAAAGTCCAGGGGCGGCGCTTATCGAACCGCCTCGAACAACCCCGTCGCGCCCATCCCACCGCCGACGCACATGGTCACCACGCCATAGCGCAGGTTGCGCCGTTGCAGTTCCCGCACCAGATGCCCCACTTGCCGAGATCCGGTCATGCCGAACGGGTGGCCGATGGAGATCGAGCCGCCGTTGACGTTGTATTTCTCATTGTCGATCTCCAATCGATTGCGGCTGTAGAGGCACTGGGAGGCAAACGCCTCGTTGAGCTCCCACAGATCGATGTCGCCAATCTGCAGGCCCTTGGCCTTGAGCAGCCTCGGCACCGAGAACACCGGGCCGATGCCCATCTCGTCCGGCTCGCAACCGGCCACGGTAAAGCCGCGGAAAAACGCCTTGGGCTTGAGCCTCAGGGCCAGCGCTTTTTCCAGGCTCATCACCAGCGTCATCGAGGCGCCGTCGGACAGTTGGGAAGAGTTGCCCGCCGTCACCGAGCCGTCTTCGGCGAACACCGGCTTCAAGCCGGCCAGGCTTTCGTAGGTGGTATCGGGACGGTTGCAGTCATCACGGTCGACCACGCCATCCAGGATCTGCACGGCACCGGTGTGCTTGTCCTCGACCCGATACTTGACCTTCATCGGCACGATTTCATCGTTGAACAGCCCTTCGGCCTGGGCCCGGGCCGTGCGCTGCTGGCTCTGCAAAGCGTAGCGGTCCTGTTCCTCGCGGCTGACCTGATAACGGCGCGCGACAATCTCGGCGGTCTGGCCCATGGGGAAATAGATTCCCGGCACCTGCTCCTTGAGGAGGGGGTTGATCAGGTTGTCGGTGTTGACACTCTTCATGGTCAGGCTGATGGATTCGACGCCGCCGGCGACGATGATCTCGCTGCAACCCGAGGCGATCTGGTTGGCGGCGATCGCGATGGCTTGCAAGCCCGAAGAACAGAAACGGTTGAGGGTCATCCCGGCCGTGCCGATGCCCAGTTGCGAGAGCACCGCCACGTTACGCCCGATGTTGAAGCCTTGGGCACCCTCGTTGGAACCGGCGCCGACGATGCAGTCCTCGACGCTGGCCGGGTCGATGTCGTTGCGCGCCAGCAACGCGTTGACGCAATGCGCCGCCATGTCGTCCGGACGGGTCATGTTGAACTTGCCGCGAAAGGACTTGGCCAATCCGGTCCGTACGCTGTCGACGATCACCACTTCACGCATGGCGGCACCTCATTGTTGTTATCGGTTAAGAGTGGAATCGAGGATAGATCCACCCCATAACCGAACGCGACAATCATTCACCCCGCGTATGCGTGCCCATCGGGCTAGTTCTTTTTCCGCGCTTGCCTGGCCGAACGCTCGAACGCGGCCTCCAGCGCCTCGTTCAGCGTTCGCAATACCTTGACCCGAGCCCAACGCTTGTCGTTGGCTTCCACCAAGGTCCAAGGCGAAATCTCGGTGCTGGTGCGATCGACCATGTCGCAAACCGCCGAGCGATAGGCGTCCCACTTGTCCCGATTGCGCCAGTCGTCCTCGGTGATCTTGAAGCGCTTGAAGGGGATTTCCTCGCGCTCCTGGAAGCGCTCCAATTGGGTTTGCTTGTCGATCGCCAACCAGAACTTCACGACCACCACGCCGGCGTCGGCCAGCTGTTCCTCGAAATCGTTGATTTCACCGTAGGCCCGCAGCCAATCGGCACGGCTGCAAAAGCCCTCGACCCGCTCCACCAACACCCGCCCGTACCAGGAGCGGTCGAACATGGTGAATTTGCCCCGCGCCGGAATGTGCCGCCAGAACCGCCACATGTAGGGATGGGCACGTTCCTCTTCAGTGGGCGCGGCAATCGGCACGATGCTGTACTGGCGCGGATCGAGCGCCGCCGCGACCCGGCGAATCGCCCCGCCCTTGCCCGCCGCATCGTTGCCTTCGAACACCGCCACCAAGGCATGCCGGCGCATGCGCTTGTCCCGCAGCAGGCCAGCGAACCGGGCCTGCTCGGTGATCAGCTGTTCCTCGTAATCGGCCTTGTCCAGGCGCAGCGTCATATCCAGGCTGTCGATCAACGTCACTTGATCATCCAACGCTGGCAACGGTGCCACGTTGACTTTTTCTGCCTTGACCTTCGGCCGATCCAAGGCTTGGCGCAGCCCTTCGAGCAGGATCCGCCCGACCGCGAGGCTGCGGTAACAGGCATCGACGCCTTCAATCACGTGCCAGGGCGCGTAGTCGCGGCTGGTGCGGCGCAGAACGCGCTCGCCGTACTTGACGAACTTGTCGTAGGTCTGTGACTGCTGCCAATCCAGCGGACTGATGCGCCAGCTGTGCAGCGGATCGTCCTTGAGGCTCTTGAGACGGGCCTTCATCTGTTTCTTGGACAGGTGGAACCAGAACTTGAAAATCAGCGCGCCTTCATCGCAGAGCATTTTTTCCAGGCGCTCGGCACCGTTGATCGCCTGGTCGAGTCGGGGGTCTTTGAACTCGCCGTGCACCCGCCCCTGCAACATCTGGCTGTACCAGTTACCGAAGAAAATCCCCATGCGCCCCTTGGCCGGCAACATCCGCCAATAACGCCAGGCCGGCGGCCGCGCCAGCTCTTCATCGGTCTGCTGGTCGAACGTACGCACTTCGATCAGTCGCGGATCCATCCATTCGTTGAGCAACTTCACCGTCTCGCCCTTGCCCGCGCCTTCGATGCCGTTGATCAGAACGATGACCGGAAAACGACCCTGCTGATGCAGCTCGAATTGCGCTTCGAGCAACGCTTCTCGCAGTGCCGGGACTTCGGCCTCATAGGTTTCTTTATCAACGACGTGACCGATTTCGGCGGATTCGAACATGGGCAACTCCTTCCAGGAATTGGGCAAGACTAGCGGATTGGATGCGCGCCTGCGCAGCAGATTCCTTCTGGATGCAGGCACGCTTGCCTTGGATCAAGCAACGCCTTGCCGATCGGCTAGAATGGCGCCTTCATTTTCACCGAGCCCGTCATGACGCCCATTCAACACCACGCCCAACTCGACTGGGATGACCAGGGTCGCCCGCGTTCCCGGGTGTTTAACGATGTGTATTTCTCCGACCTGTCGGGCCTGGAAGAAACCCGCTACGTGTTCTTGCAGCAGAACAACCTGGCCGAGCGTTTCGCCGCGCTGACCGAGGGTGAGCGGCTGGTCATCGGCGAAACCGGGTTTGGCACCGGGTTGAATTTTCTCTGCGCCTGGCAGTTGTTCGAGCGATGCGCGCCGGCGGGGGCGCGGCTGCATTTTGTCAGTGTCGAGAAGTTTCCCCTGAGCCCCGAGGACCTGCGCCGGGCACTGGCCTTGTGGCCCGAACTCAAGGTCCAGGCTGATCAGTTGCTTGGGCAGTACGTCGCGATTCACCAGGGGTTCCAGCGCATGACCCTGGCGAACGGGCGGGTGACCCTGACGCTGTTGATCGGCGATGCTCTGGAGCAATTGCCGCAGCTGGATGGACAGATCGACGCTTGGTTCCTCGACGGTTTCGCCCCGGCGAAAAACCCCGAAATGTGGAGCGCCGAGCTGTTCGCCGAACTGGCGCGACTCGCCGCGCCGGGGGCCACCCTCAGCACCTTTACCAGTACCGGTTGGGTGCGACGCCGGCTGAACGCGGCGGGCTTCAAGATGAAGCGCACGCCAGGCATCGGCCATAAATGGGAGATTCTTCGCGGCGTGTTCCTCGGTTGGCCGGAACTGGCCCCGCTGCCGGCGCCAATCAAACCCTGGTACGCCCGCCCCGCCCCGCCTGCCGGCGAGCGTCGGGCCCTGGTGATCGGTGGCGGACTGGCCGGTTGCGCCAGCGCCGCCAGCCTCGCCGCCCGAGGCTGGCAGGTGACCTTGCTGGAGCGTCATGCCGGTCTGGCCGAGGAAGCGTCCGGCAATCCGCAAGGCGTGCTGTACCTCAAGCTGTCGGCCCATGGCACCGCGCTGTCGCAGATGATCCTCAGCGGTTTCGGCTACACGCGGCGCTTGCTCGAACAGCTGCAACGAGGCCTCGACTGGGACGGCTGCGGTGTCCTGCAACTGGCCTTCGACGCCAAGGAAGCCGAGCGTCAGGCGCGCTTGGCCGAGGCGTTTCCGGCAAGTCTCTTGAAGGTCCTCGATCGCGACGAGGCCGAGGCGAAATCGAGCATCGGCTTGCCCAGCGGCGGCTTGTTTTACCCCGAAGGCGGTTGGGTGCACCCGCCAGCGCTGTGTCGCTGGCAAGCCTCGAACCCGGCGATCGCGTTGCAGCCACACCATGAAGTGCTGGAACTGCGCCGTGTCGACGGCCAATGGCAGGCCTGGGACGGCGCGCGTTGCGTGGCCAGCGCACCCGTCGCAATCCTCGCCAGCGCCGCTGAGATCAAACGCTTCGAGCCCGCCGCCGAGCTGCCCCTCAAGCGTATTCGCGGACAGATCACCCGCCTGCCGCAAACCGCCCGCAGCCAAAGCCTGGCGACGGTGGTCTGCGCCGAGGGCTATGTGGCCCCGCCACGCATGGGCGAACACACATTGGGCGCCAGTTTTGATTTTCACAGCGACGACCTGACCCCCACCGCCGCCGAGCACGCCGGCAACCTGCAGATGCTCGAAGAGATTTCCGTAGACCTGGTGGATCGGCTCAACGCCCGAGTCCTGGATCCAGCGCAACTGGAAGGCCGAGCGGCGTTTCGCTGCACCAGCCCGGACTACCTGCCGATCGTCGGACCGCTGGCCGATCACCCGGCCTTCATCGAAGCGTATTCGGCCCTGGCCAAGGACGCCCGCCAAGTACCTGATACGCCGTGCCCCTGGCTTGACGGCCTGTACGTCAACAGCGGTCACGGTTCCCGAGGCCTGATCACCGCGCCGCTGTCCGGCGAACTGATCGCCGCCTGGCTGGAGAACGAACCGCTGCCCCTGCCGCGAAGCGTCGCCGAGGCGTGTCATCCGAACCGGTTCGCGTTGCGGGCGGTGATTCGGGGCAAGGCTTGAACATAGTGTTTTCCTTGTGGGAGCGGGCTTGCTCGCGAAGCGGTGGATCAGTCATCCAAGACGTTGACTGATGAGACGCCTTCGCGAGCAAGCCCGCTCCCACAGGTTCTGCATCACCTCGAATAAATCAATCCTGCTCAATCCCCACCCGTCGGCTTATAACGCATCGATATAAAACTCACAGGCATCCCACCGGTCAGTTCCTGAGTACCCGCCCTTTCGGCGTGTATGGCTTGACCCCTCCCCAACGGAAAAACCGGTAAGGACTTATGTGCGGATTAGCTGGTGAGTTACGTTTCGATCAACAACCTGCGGACCTTGCGGCCGTAGAGCGCATCACCCATCACTTGGCCCCTCGCGGCCCCGACGCGTGGGGTTTCCATAGCCAGGGGCCCATTGCCCTCGGCCATCGACGCCTGAAGATCATGGACCTGTCCGACGGCTCGGCCCAGCCGATGATCGACAATCACTTGGGCCTGTCCCTGGCGTTCAACGGCGCAATCTACAACTACCCGGAACTGCGGGCCGAACTCGAAGGCCTGGGGTACGCCTTTTATTCCGGCGGTGATACCGAAGTGCTGCTCAAGGGTTATCACGCTTGGGGCGAAGCGCTATTGCCCAAGCTCAACGGCATGTTCGCCTTCGCCATTTGGGAGCGCGACGCCAAGCGCCTGTTCATTGCCCGTGACCGTCTCGGTGTGAAACCGCTGTACCTGTCACGCACCGGCCAGCGCCTGCGCTTTGCCTCGGCGTTGCCAGCCTTGCTCAAGGGCGGCGACATCAATCCGGTGCTCGACCCGGTCGCCCTCAATCACTACCTGAATTTCCATGCCGTGGTCCCCGCACCGCGCACCTTGCTGGCCGGCATAGAAAAACTGCCCCCGGCCACCTGGATGCGCATCGAGGCGGACGGCAGCACCGAGCAGAAAACCTGGTGGACGCTGCCCTACGGTCCCCGGCCCGATGAGCAGGATCTCAACCTGGAAGACTGGATCGAACGCGTGCTGGACAGCACCCGCGAAGCGGTCGCCATTCGCCAACGTGCCGCCGTCGATGTCGGCGTGCTGCTGTCGGGCGGTGTGGATTCGAGCATGCTCGTGGGGCTGTTGCGTGAGGTCGGTGTTGACGACCTGTCGACGTTCTCCATCGGCTTCCAGGACGCCGGCGGCGAGCGCGGCGACGAGTTCCAGTATTCGGACCTGATCGCCAAGCACTACGGCACGCGCCATCACCAATTGCGCATCGACGAGAAAGAAATCATCGAACAGTTGCCCGCGGCGTTCCGCGCCATGAGCGAACCGATGGTGAGTCACGACTGCATCGCCTTCTACCTGCTGTCGCGGGAAGTGGCCAAGCATTGCAAAGTGGTGCAAAGCGGCCAGGGTGCCGACGAGCTGTTCGCCGGTTATCACTGGTACCCGCAGGTCGACGGGGCGAGCGATCCGTACGCGGCCTATCGCGCGGCCTTTTTCGATCGCAGCTACGAAGAATATGCCGCCACCGTGCAGCCCAAATGGCTCACCGCCAACGACGCCGCCGGAGACTTCGTCAAGGAACACTTTGCCCAACCAGGCGCCGATGCCGCAGTCGACAAGGCCTTGCGCCTGGACAGCACGGTGATGCTGGTGGACGACCCGGTCAAGCGCGTCGACAACATGACCATGGCCTGGGGCCTGGAGGCGCGCACACCGTTCCTCGATTACCGGCTGGTGGAGCTTTCCGCCCGGGTACCGGCGAAATTCAAGCTGCCCGACGGCGGCAAGCACGTGCTCAAGGAAGCCGCCCGCCGGGTGATCCCGAGCGAAGTCATCGACCGCAAGAAAGGCTATTTCCCGGTGCCGGGCCTCAAGCATCTTGAAGGCAACACCCTCGCCTGGGTCCGTGAACTGCTGCTGGATCCGAGCCAGGATCGCGGCCTGTTCAACCCGAGCATGCTCGATCGCCTGCTGACCGACCCCAACGGCCAACTGACGCCGTTGCGCGGCTCGCGGCTGTGGCAATTGGCGGCGCTGAACCTGTGGCTCAGCGAGCAAGGAATCTGATCGATGAAACCCCATACGAACCTTCATAACCAACGACTCTTGCGCGGCCAGCCGCCGTCCTACGAACGCTTGCAGGCGCGGCTGGCCGAAGACGGCAGCGAACTGGGCGCCGATCCGATCGCGGTGCATTGCGGCTGGGGCCGGCTGTTGATCGGCCATACGTTTCCCGACCCGGCGAGCCTGGCCCGAGAGCTGCTCAACGAACAACCCGGCGAGCGTGACATTGCCCTGTACGTCGCCGCGCCCCAGCAGGTCTTGGGCCTGGAGCCGACGCAACTGTTCCTCGACCCCTCCGACACCTTGCGCCTGTGGTTCAGCGACTACCGGCAATCCACGAGGGTGTTTCGCGGCTTCCGGATTCGCCGCGCCCAGAGCGACAGCGATTGGCAGGCCATCAATCAGCTTTACCAGGCTCGCGGCATGCTGCCCATTGACCCGGAGCGATTGACACCACGGCACCAGGGCGGGCCGGTGTACTGGCTGGCCGAGGACGATGATACCGGCGCGGTGATCGGCAGCGTGATGGGCCTCAATCATCAGAAAGCTTTCAACGATCCGGAAAACGGCAGCAGCCTCTGGTGCCTGGCGGTGGATCCGCACTGCCCACGTCCCGGCGTAGGCGAAGTGTTGGTGCGCCACCTCATCGAACATTTCATGAGCCGTGGCTTGAGCTACCTCGACCTGTCGGTGCTGCACGACAATCGCCTGGCGAAAAACCTCTACGCCAAGCTCGGTTTCCGCAACCTGTCGACGTTTGCGATCAAGCGCAAGAACGGCATCAACCAACCGCTGTTCCTCGGCCCCGGCCCCGAGGCGCAATTCAATCCCTATGCCCGCATCATCGTCGAAGAGGCGCACCGACGCGGCATCGAAGTGCAGGTGGATGACGCCGAGGCGGGGCTGTTCACCTTGGTGCATGGCAGCCGCCGGATTCGCTGCCGGGAATCCCTGAGCGACCTGACCAGCGCGATCAGCATGACGCTCTGCCAGGACAAGAGCCAGACGCACAAGGTATTGAAAAACGCTGGCCTCAACCTTCCGGCACAGCAGCTGGCGGGCAACGCCGATGACAACCTGGCCTTTCTCGATGAGCACGAGCGCGTGGTGGTCAAGCCGCTGGATGGAGAACAGGGCCAAGGCGTTGCGGTGGATCTACGCACGATCGAGGAAGTCCAGACCGCCATCGAAGCCGCCAAGCGCTTTGACAGTCGCGTGCTGCTGGAAAGCTTCCACGAAGGGTTGGACCTGCGCATCCTGGTGATCGGTTTTGAAGTGGTCGCGGCTGCGATCCGTCGTCCGGCGGAAGTGATCGGCGATGGCCAGCACAGCATCGGCGCGCTGATCGAAGCCCAGAGCCGGCGGCGGCAGGCGGCGACGGGCGGCGAGAGCAAGATCCCCATGGACGCCGAGACCGAGCGTACCTTGCGCGCCGCCGGCCATGACTACGACAGCGTACTGCCGGCGGGCGAACATCTCTTCGTGCGACGCACGGCGAACCTCCATACCGGCGGCGTCCTGGAAGACGTGACCGCCATCCTTCATCCGACCCTGGCCGATGCCGCGGTGCGCGCTGCACGAGCGCTGGACATTCCCATGGTCGGCCTGGACCTGCTGGTCCCGGCGGCCGATCAACCGGATTACGTGTTCATCGAAGCCAACGAGCGCGCCGGCCTGGCCAACCACGAACCGCAGCCCACCGCCGAGCGTTTTGTGGATTTGTTGTTTCCCCATAGCCAGGCGGTGACCTGAGACCTTTGTGGCGAGGGAGCTTGCTCCCACCGGGGCCCGTAGGAGCTGGCGAAGCCTCGGGCCGCGTTCGGACGATCTTTTGATCTTTTACGCTTGGGATTCGAGTGTCATTGAAAAGATCGCAGCCTCGCTTCGCTCGGCAGCTCCTACAGGCCCAGCGCGAGCTTGCTTCCTTGCCACGGGATCCGTCATTCCAATATTCCGCGAGGAGTTTCCATGATCAGTAAAATTCCCGAGCCGGACCTCGAATACCTGCAAAAAGTCCTGTTGGAAATGCTCGCCATTCCCAGCCCGACCGGCTTCACCGACACCATCGTGCGCTATGTCGCCGAGCGGCTCGAAGAGCTGGGCATCCCTTTCGAAATGACCCGGCGCGGCACGATCCGCGCCACCCTCAAAGGCCGCAAAAGCAGCCCTGACCGGGCGGTTTCGGCGCATCTGGACACCATCGGCGCCTCGGTACGGGCCATCAAGGACAACGGCCGCCTGACGCTCGCCCCGGTGGGTTGCTGGTCGAGCCGGTTTGCCGAGGGCAGCCGGGTCAGCCTGTTTACCGACACCGGCGTGATTCGCGGCAGCGTCCTGCCGTTGATGGCATCCGGTCATGCCTTCAACACCGCCGTGGATGAGATGCCCATCAGTTGGGACCACATCGAACTGCGCCTGGACGCCTACTGCACCACCCGCGCCGATTGCGAAACATTGGGCGTGGGCGTTGGCGACTACGTGGCCTTCGATCCCTTGCCGGAGTTCACCGAAAGCGGCCACATCAGCGCCCGCCACCTGGATGACAAGGCCGGGGTCGCCGCGCTGCTGGCGGCGCTCAAGGCCATCGTCGACAGTGGTGAAGAGCTGCTGATCGACTGCCACCCGCTGTTCACCATCACCGAGGAAACCGGCAGCGGCGCGGCGGCTGCGCTGCCCTGGGACGTCAGCGAATTTGTCGGGATCGACATCGCCCCGGTCGCCCCCGGCCAACACTCCAATGAACACGCAGTGAGCGTGGCGATGCAGGATTCCGGTGGTCCGTATGACTATCACCTGTCACGGCACTTGCTGAAGCTCGCCAAGGAAAACGAACTGCCGGTGCGCCGCGACCTGTTTCGCTACTACTTCAGCGACGCCCATTCGGCGATCACCGCCGGCCACGATATCCGTACCGCCCTGCTCGCCTTCGGTTGCGACGCGACCCACGGCTACGAACGCACCCACATCGACAGCCTGGCCGCGCTGAGTCGCCTGCTCGGCGCCTACATTCTCAGCCCACCGGTATTCGCCAGCGACGCACAACCGGCCCAAGGGTCCCTGGACCGATTCAGTCACCAGATCGAACACGATGCGCAGATGGAAAGCGATACCCGGGTGCCGTCGGTGGACAGCTTGATCGGGCAGCGTTCGGATAGTTGACTGGCGGAAACGCTGCTGCCGGGTGTGAACGCGCAACTGTGGGAGCGGGCTTGCTCGCGAAAGCGGCGGTACATTCAGCAATTGTCCTGACTGTTCCATCACCATCGCGAGCAAGCCCGCTCCCACACGGATGTGCCAGGGCAGCCAACCCCGGGCTAGCCGCCACAGCCCATCCGCCGTAGCATCCGCCCAATTGTCTAGCGGAGCCCTGTCATGCTGATCCCACACGAGCAACTCGAAGTCGATACCCTCACCCGCCTGATCGAGGATTTCGTTACCCGCGACGGAACTGACAACGGTGATGATACCCCGTTGGAAACCCGCGTCCTGCGAGTCAGGCAAGCCCTGGCCAAAGGCCAGGCCTTGATTGTCTTCGATCCCGAGAGCGAACAGTGCCAGTTGATGCTCAAGCACGATGTGCCCAAGCATCTATTCGATTGAACACCCCTTGCGCGCGGCACGCGCCTTTTTCTTCTGGATCTTCTCGTAGATTTCGAACCGGTGGACATCGACGTGCCGTGGCGCTTCCACGCCGAAACGCACGGTACTCCCACTGACCGATAACACGCGGACAGAAATGTCATCGCCGATGGAAATCAGTTCACCAATGGTGCGGCTTAATACGAGCATGGTTATGTTCCTTAAGAAGGTCTGGACCTCGACCATGCCCGGCCAATTTTCCATGCACAAGATACCGGCGATAAATCAGTAATCCCCTACAAACAGGGACCCCAACGCCTGAAGGAAATGTCCTGCAAAAACCCGTTTTCGACCTGATTCATGGCCCCGTGAGTCGCGGGCCGAACAGAATCACTCCCGCCCCCAACACGCAAAGGGCCACGCCAATCCAGTCGGAACCCAACGGTCGCACACGCTCCACCACCGCCAACCAGCCGATCGAGGCGACGATGTAGATCCCGCCATAGGCGGCATAGGCACGACCGGCGTAAGTGGCTTCGATACGGGTCAACAACACGGCGAACAGTGTGAGACTGAGCAGTGCCGGCGCGATCCACCAGGCGCTCTTGCCCTGGCGCAACCACATCCAGAAGGCGTAGCAACCCGCGATCTCGAAGAGTGCGGCGAGAAAGAACCAAAGGTAATTGAACATGGGGGGTGGTCCATCAGGAAGGCACGAGGGCGCCATCCTGATGGATGCCGGGAACGCGGGTCAACCCAGGTTCTGGCGGGCCTTGGCGCGCATTTTGTCAGCCATGGCGGTCATTTCGTCGTAGAGCGACTGTGGGTTCTTCTGCTTCATGGCCCAAGCAGCCCGCCCCTGTTCGTGGGGCAGGATCATGAACTGCCCTTCGGCGACCTGCAGGTAGATGTAATCGGCGATCTCAGCAGCCGTGATGGGCGAGCTTTCCAGCAATTTCCCGACCTGGGCCTTCATGGCCGGGGTCGGCCCGCGGAAAGAATCCAGCAAATTGGTCTGGAAGAATGACGGGCAGACCACGTGCACGCCGATTTCCTGCTGGGCCAGCTCAACCAACAGGCTTTCCGACAAGGCCACGACGCCGGCCTTGGCCACGTTGTAGTTGCTCATGGCGGGGCCTTGCATCAGCGCCGCCATGGAGGCGATGTTGATGATCTTGCCGCGACTTTTTTCCAGCAGCGGCAAGAACGCCTTGCAGCCCTTGACCACGCCCATCAGGTTGATTGCGATCTGCCAGTCCCAATCCTCCAGGGACAGTTCGCTGAAGAACCCGCCCGACGCCACGCCGGCGTTGTTGACGATAACGTCGATGCCGCCGAGCTTTTCCTCGCAGGCCTGGGCGAATGCCGTGAGTTGGCTGTAGTCACGGACATCGCAGCGTTGGACGAACCCGTCGCCGCCCGCTTCGCGCACCTGCCTGAGGGTTTCCTGGAGACCTGGCTCACTGACGTCCGACAAGGCCAGGCGCCAGCCTTCGCGGGCCCAGCGCAGCGCGATTTCGCGGCCCAGGCCTGAGCCGGCACCGGTGATCATCATGCGATTTTGCATAGGGAAACAGCCTTGTTGTTCCGGGAGAGATAGGCCGAGTGTAGCGAAGGCCCCCGCCCGACCCACGCTCCATCAGATTGCTGAATGGCGAGGGCAAACCATGGGAGGTCTTGAAGTCATGTCCTGGCGTGAGTCGCGACACCACGGCAATGCGCTATATCGAACGACAAAAAACTTTGAATTTTTTACAGGACGTTACGGTCGGACTTTATAAGCCGCCCGGATTTAACGCATGCGCGCTGGCAGTTGAAAGTTTTAATCACTGATGAACTGACCAATAAGGAAATCAACAATGGGCACTATTCTTATCATCATCCTGATCCTCCTGCTGATCGGTGGCCTGCCGGTCTTCCCGCACTCCAGAAGTTGGGGTTACGGCCCGTCCGGTATCATCGGCGTAGTCTTGGTAGTGCTGTTGATCCTGCTGTTACTTGGGAAGATATAAATCCCAAGCGCAAAAAAAGAGGCCTTCAAGGCCTCTTTTTTATTCACTGGACTATCAGTCCGGCTTGCCGTCAACAACGCCGGCGGTGTTATCCAACAGGCTCTTGGTCGCGGTTTGCAAGAACGATTCAAGTTGGGTTTTCATCTCGCCAGTCTCCGGAGCATCCGGGATGATCTCTGCGTGTGGGTTGGCGCCCAGTTCATAGCGAAACATCTTCGGTGCCATTGCCTTTTCCTCTGGCAATACCAGGATCTTGTCGTCGTGGATCAGCGCGGTGGTCTGGTCGCTGCCCGACGGCTTGATCACGCCAAATCCGCTGTCGCCTGGCGGCAGGTTCAACAAGTCGCGGCCCCAGCATTGGTTACGCACTTCTCCGCCGAGCCGGCCCATGATGGTCGGGACGATATCGACTTGGGTGCCAACGGTGTGATTGCGCTGGCCAAATTTCTCCTGGACGCCTGGCCCGATCAGCAGCATCGGCACGTTGAAACGGCCCAGGTCCATCTCGGTGATCTGGCGCTCGTTGCCAAAGCCATGATCGCCGACCACCACAAACAGGGTTTCCTTGAAATAAGGCTCCTTGCGCGCCTTCTCGAAGAACTGGCCCAGCGCCCAGTCGGAGTAACGCATGGCGGTCAAGTGTTCGTTCAGGCGCCCACGGTCAGTGACCGGTTCCACCGGCAACGGCGTCGGCAGTGCGTAGGGCGTGTGGTTGGACAGGGTTTGCAGCAAGGCATAGAACGGCTTGCCGTTTTCCCGGGCCTTGAGCTCGATCAGGCCACGGTCGAACATGTCCTGGTCGGAGACGCCCCAGGTCGGATCGGAGAACACCGGGTTGACGAAGTCGTTACGGCCGATGAACGTGGTCATGCCCTGGCTGCTGAAGAAGCCTGACTGGTTGTCCCAGGCAAAATCGCCGTTGTAGACATACACGTCGTCGTAATCGCGAGCGCTGAGCAATTGCGGCAGGCCCGACAGCTTGTGGCTGCCTTCCGGCGTCTGCATCAGGTATTCGAAACCTGGCAGGTTCGGGAAGCACGCCATGGTGGCGAACATGCCCTGGTGGGTGTGGGTGCCGTTGGAGAAGAAACGGTCGAACAGCAGGCCTTCCTTGGACAACTTGTCGAGGTAAGGCGTGATGTTGCCCGGCGCGCCCAAGGCGCCCACCGAGTGGCCGGCCATGCTTTCCATCAGGATCACGACCACGTTCTTGATCGGCAGCGTCTTGTCGGCCGGCGGCGTGTAGTCGCGGCGCACCGCGGCGGTCTCGGTGTCGACGAGCTTATCGTCGGGCAGCACCAGCATGTTGCGCACGGTCTGCTGCGCCAGCGGCTGCTCAAGGGTGGCTTTCCAGATGTTGTCACGGTCTTCGGACATCCGGCTCTTGGCCGCAGCCACCAGGGACAACGTTCCGTTGAGGCCCAACTGGTTGGCGAAATTCGAATCGGTGGTATAGACGTCGCCCCAACGCAGTGGAGGGCCTTGGCGCAGGGTGCCGCGAGCAGCGGCCACGGCCACCAGAAGGCAGACCATGAATACCGCGACACGGCCGTACCATGGAGCGATCTGCCGCGTGCCAATGCTGCCGCCGCTGAAAGGTCCACGCGGACGCGTGGCCCGGTCGGCGCCCTTGAATGCCAAGCTCAGGATGATAGTGCCGCCAGCCCAGGCCAGCAGATAGCGCACCACCGGGAAGCCGTACCAGAGCATGCTCATCACGGTTTTCGGGTCTTCCTTGACGTATTGGAAGACCAGGCCGTTGAGGCGTTGGTGGAACTCGCGATAGAAATCCATCTCCATCAAGCCCAGGAACAGCGCGATGCTGGAGGTGACGGTCAGCCAGAAACGAAAGAACCCACGTGCCGCCATGGCCCGCGCACTGAACAACGCCAGCAGCAACGGAATGCAGAGATAGACGACCAGCCGAAGGTCGAAACGCAGGCCGTTGGCAAACGCTTCCACGAAGGTCGAGGCCGGCGTGTCGAGGATCATCTCGCGGTTGTAGACCAGCAACGCCACGCGCAGCAGGCTGAACATGATCATCATCACCAGGGCACAGAGCAGCGTGTAGGCCAGGTGCGATTTGACGGTCGGTTGCAGCAGGCGATGCGTGGTGCGCTGCTGACTCAGGGCGTCCGGGATTGCCATGTCGTTTGAGGACCTATTGAAGTGGGGTCAAAAGTAGGAATTACAGCGCGCCCTCTGTCGAGCCATTCAAGGCCGGGGCTTGCGCGAAAGCGCAGATCTTGCACGAACGGTCATGGCATTGCCATTAAATAACCGGGCAATAAAAGCGCGGAGGATTGTCCGCAAGGTTTTGTGAAAATTTCGTTCAATGAATGTTTCGCAACACAAAAGTGCCCACTCACCAGAGCCGAACACCGTTGTGGCGAGGGGATTTATCCCCGCTGGGCTGCGCAGCAGCCCCATGGATTTACCTGACGCACCCAATTGCTTGAATGTTTGTTGGGGCCGCTGCGCGGCCCAGCGGGGATAAATCCCCTCGCCACAAAAGCATCTTGCGACAACGTTCAGGATTTCAGTCGTTGCTCGGCTTGTTGATCGCCTGCAAAACATACTGCGGCATGGCGAACGCGCCGATGTGAATCTCGGGGTTGTAGTAGCGTGTCACGATACCGCTGCCGATGAACCGCTCGCGCAGGGTTTCACGGGACAGCTTGCGGTAGGCCGTGTCGGTCGAACCCCAGGCGAAGGTCATGGCGCCGCCGATGTAGGTCGGCACGGCGGCCTGGTAGAAATGCCAATCGGCGAACAACCCACGCAGGCGCCCGGCGGTGGTCTGGACTTCGCCCAGTTGCATGAACGGCGTGCCGTTCTGGGTCACCAGGATCCCGCCCTCGTTCAGGCAACGGCGGCAGGCCTGGTAGAAGTTTTCCGAAAACAGCACCTCGCCCGGACCGATCGGGTCGGTGGAGTCGGAAATAATGACGTCGAATTTTTCCTCGGTGGTGGCGACGAAACGCATGCCGTCGTCGATCACCAGGTTCAGGCGCGGGTCGTCATAGGCACCCTTGGAGTGGTTGGGCAGGAACTCCTTGCACATGTCCACCACGGTGCCGTCGATTTCGACCATGGTGATGTGCTCGATGCCCGCATGCTTGGTCACTTCCCGCAGCATGCCGCCGTCGCCGCCACCGATGATCAATACACGCTTGGCCGCGCCATGGGCGAGGATGGGAACGTGAGTCAGCATCTCGTGATAGATGTATTCGTCGGCTTCGGTGGTCTGGATCACCCCATCCAAGGCCATGACCCGGCCCATGCGCGGGTTCTCGAAGATCACCAGGTGCTGGTGTTCGGTGCGCACTTCGTGCAGCAGCTTATCCATGCGAAAACGCTGGCCATAGCCTTCGTAGAGGGTTTCCAGGTAATCGCCGGTCGGGGTGGTCGTCATGGTCAAGTGCTCCAATCAATACGCGGTGGGCCAATGAGGCTCGCAAAGGCGCGCATTCTACGACGCTGGGGATGACAGGTCGAACCTTGAAGGCCTCCTAGCCCAACCATATGACGAGAGAGCTGATTTCAGAAAATCATGCGAGCCTTTGTGGCGAGGGGATTTATCCCCGTTGGGCTGTGTAGCAGCCCCAAAACAACCAGCTTGTTGTATATGGCTCACCGAAGCGTCGGTTTTCAGGGCTGCTTCACCCCCAGCGGGGATAAATCCCCTCGCCACAAAGCCACCTCACCCGGCTTTAGTGAAATTTCTGCCCCAGCCCTGCTGGCACGCCTTCGATGGTGGTGTCTTCCCACGGCCCGTTCGGGCTGACGGCGCGGCTCCAGCCGTTGTTCCAGCGGTAGTAGGTGCGTTGGCGGTAGAACGTATTGGTCTGGTTATCCAGCACATAGACCCCGAGCTTGGCATCCCAGTGGCTGTTGCCGCCCGGCGGCGGGGCGAAACTGGCGGAGGTGCGCGGCAGCGGCTTCGTCGGTTTGTTCGGCGTCACCGGTTTACCTGGCGCGGTCGAAGGGATGGGCTTGGTGGTCGGTGTCGAGGGCGGGATGGGTGGCAACGGCGCCGAAGGTTCGGTCGGGCGCTGGACCGCACAAGCGCTCAGGCCCAGGACGAGCGTGAGCAGGGTGATACGAGCGATGGCGGTCATGGGGCGTGTTCCTGTCATTGGTCCGGAGTGTCGATGGTCAATTGTTGCGGCGCGGTGGTGCTGCTCGCCAAGGGCTGGCTGCGACCGATCCACTCACCGGCGGTTGGCTGGCCGGCTCGGGAGACGCGTGCCACCAGTTGGACTTCCGGGAAGTTCGACAGTTTCAGCTGCGGCATCATTGCATCCGCGTCCCCCAGCTCGACGCTGGCCGGCAGGTCGGCGACAGTCAGGCGCTTGGCTGCCAGCGGTGCCGGCGGACCGGAAACGGCGCGGGCAAAAATGAACACGCTGTCGCCCGGTTGCACCTTGGCCTTGAGTGCCGGAGCCAGGTCGACACGAACCTTGAGCAGCGCAGCAGTCTTGGCTGCCGGCGCCTGGGCGACCTTGCCCCCACTGGCCTGGAGCTTCTCGGTGGCGCGGGCGATACCACCTTGCAACGCTTCACGGGATTTATCGCCTTCAGGCAATTGCGCCAGCAGGCGTCCCCAGTAATCGATCGCGTCCTGATAGCGCTCGCCTTCGAACGCAGCGATGCCCAACAGACCCAGGCTGGTGACTTCCTTCGGATCGAGCTTCAGCGCCTCGTCGGTCAATGCCTGGACCTTGTCCGACCATTTCTTGCCATCAGCGAAGTATTGCGCCTGGGCCCATTGCCCCAGCAGCTCCGGTTGGCGACCCGCGACCGCCACGGTGCGTTCGAAGATTTTCGCCGCGTCCGCCGGCCGGTCCTGGGCCATGTAGGTCCGGCCAAGGAAATACAGGCCCTCGGCAGAGTCCGGCTGCGCCGCCACCGCACGCTCCAGGCGCAAGGTCATCTCTTCCATCGACTGTGGCGCTTGGGCGAATTCACGGGTCAGCTCAACTTTGTCGCTGGCACCGAAATGCAGGTACAACGCCAGACCCAGCACCGGCACCAGCACGGCGGCGAGCAGCGGCAACGGCTTGCCCAGGCGCGATTCACGTGGCGCATCGGCACCCTCGGTGTCCGCCAGCAGTTCACGGGCGGCCTCGGCGCGACCGGTGTCCAGTTGGGCCGCATTGAGCACGCCCTCCTCCCGCTCGGCCTGCAATTCGGCAACCCGCTCTTGATACAGCGCCACGTTCAGCGCGGTGCGGTCTTCTTCCAATTGGGCACGACGGCCACGCAACACGGGGATCAACAGGAAACTCAGGGCAACCAGGAGAAGCAGCCCTGCGGCGAGCCAGAAATCAATCATGCTTGGTTTTATCCAACAGTTGGTCGAGGCGCTGGCGCTCTTCGACAGAAAGCGTGTCCGGGGTGGCACTGCGCTGCACCCGGCGGCGGCGCACAATCACCGCAATCACCACGAAGCCACCCAGCAGCAGCCCGGCAGGGCCGAACCAGAGCAACGCGGTCTTGGAGGAAAGGGCCGGGTTGTAGCGCACGAACTCGCCGTAGCGATCCACCATGAAATCGATGATCTGCTGGTTATCCTTGCCCTCGCCGAGCATGCGGAAGATTTCCTTGCGCAAGTCCGCCGCGATCGGCGCGTTGGAGTCGGCGATGTCCTGGTTCTGGCACTTGGGGCAGCGCAGTTCCTTGGTCAGGTCGCGAAACCGCTCGCGCTCGGCGTCGTTGGCGAATTCATAAGTATCGATGGCGGCGTGGGCCACGCCCGCCAGGCTCAAGCCGAGGACGGCAGCGGCTAACCAACGCTTCATGGCTTGGCCTCATCCACCAGGGACTGGTACTTGGCGGCCAGTTTCTCGCGCCAGACCTGCTCGTCGATCACACCGACGAACTTGTCGCGAATGATGCCCTTGGCGTCGATGAAGAACGTCTCCGGCGCACCGTATACACCCAGGTTCAGGCCCAAGGTGCCTTCTTCGTCGCGGATGTCCAACTGATACGGGTTGTGGAACTCGGCCAGCCACTTCAAGGCGTCGGCATTGACGTCCTTGTAGTTGACGCCGTAGATCACCACGCCGTTCTGCGCGAGCTTGTTCAGCACCGGATGCTCGACCCGGCAGGAAATGCACCAGGTGCCCCATACGTTGACCAAGGCCGGCTTGCCCAGCAGGTCGGCACGGGTCAGGGTCTTGTCACCTTGCACCGACGGCAGGGAGAACTCCGGGAACGGCTTGCCGATCATCGCCGAAGGCAGCTCCGACGGGTTCAGGAACAGCCCCCGATAAAGGAACACCGCAACGAGCAGGAACAGCGCCAGCGGCACTACCATCAACCAACGTTTCATGCAGTGGCTCCTGTTGCACCCAAGGCTTCACGCACCCGGGTCTTCACTTTGACGCGATAACGCCGATCCAGCGCCGCCAGAACTCCGCCCAGCCCGGTGAGCAAGCCGCCGAACCAGATCCAGCGCACGAACGGCTTGACGTGGACCCGCACCGCCCAGGCGCCGTCGCCCAGGGACTCGCCCAGCGCCACATACAGGTCGCGAGTGAAGCCGGCGTCAATGCCAGCTTCGGTCATCACCGAGTTCTGCACGGTATAGAGGCGTTTCTCCGGATGCAGCACAGTGATTTCCTCACCGTTGCGAATGACCCGCACGGTGCCTTTGTCCGAGGTGAAGTTAGGGCCTTCGAAATGCTTGGCGCCCTCGAAGACGAACTGGTAGCCGCCCAGGTCCATGGACTCGCCCGGCGCCAGGCGCAGGTCACGCTCGGCACTGTTCTGGCTGGACAGGACCACGCCCAGGGCGCAAACGGCGATGCCCAGGTGAGCGAGCTGCATGCCCCAATAACTGCGCGTCAGGGTTGGCAGGCCCTTGATCAGGCCTTTATGGCGGGTCTTGTCGAAGATGTCTCGAACGCCGGCCAGCAACACCCAGGCCGCCAGCACGAAGGTCGCCAGCACCGCCCAGTTGAAGTCGCCGTAGGCGATGCCAGCCACCACGGC
The DNA here is from genome assembly GCF_016756915.1 of Pseudomonas sp. HB05. Lineage (NCBI taxonomy): Bacteria > Pseudomonadati > Pseudomonadota > Gammaproteobacteria > Pseudomonadales > Pseudomonadaceae > Pseudomonas > Pseudomonas sp. HB05. Next base: position 88,320 of record NZ_JAESPG010000005.1, on the reverse strand, counting down.
CAGGGCAGCCGTGCCCAACAGCACCGGCGTGAGCATGCCCATCAGCCATTTGACCGGCGTGTCCTTCCAGCGCACCAGTACACCGACCGCCATCACCGCCATCAGGATCGCCATCAGCGGAATGAACAGGGCGTTGAAGTACGGTGGGCCGACCGACAGCTTGGCGCCGGACAGCGCGTCGAGCACCAACGGATACAGGGTGCCCAGCAGAATCATCGACGCGGCCACCACCAGCACCAGGTTGTTGCCCAGCAGCAGGGTTTCCCGGGACCAGAGGTTGAAGCCGACCTGGCTCTTGACCACGGGCGCACGCAAGGCGAACAGCGTCAGCGAACCGCCGACCACGAACAACAGGAACATCAGGATGAACACGCCACGCTCAGGGTCGGAGGCGAAGGCATGCACCGAAGTCAGCACGCCGGAGCGCACCAGGAACGTCCCCAGCAGGCTGAGGGAGAACGCTGCGATAGCCAGCAACACCGTCCAGCTCTTGAACACGCCGCGTTTTTCCGTGACCGCCAGGGAGTGAATCAGCGCCGTGCCGACGAGCCATGGCATGAAGGAAGCGTTTTCCACCGGGTCCCAGAACCACCAGCCGCCCCAGCCGAGTTCGTAATAGGCCCACCATGAACCGAGGGTGATGCCGATGCCGAGAAAGGCCCAGGCGACGATGGTCCAAGGGCGCGACCAGCGCGCCCACGCGGCGTCGAGGCGACCACCGAGCAAGGCGGCGATGGCAAAGGCGAACGCCACGGAAAAACCGACATAGCCCATGTAGAGCATCGGCGGATGGACGATCAGGCCGATGTCCTGCAGGAGCGGGTTAAGGTCCCGGCCATCCATCGGCACTTGCGGCAGGATCCGCTCGAAGGGGTTGGACGTGACGATCAGGAACAGCAGGAAACCGGTGCTGATCAGGCCCATCACCGCCAATACCCGGGCCAGCATCACCTGGGGCAACTGCCGGGAGAACACCGACACCGCGAAGGTCCAGCCGGCGAGGATCAATGCCCAGAGCAGCAGCGAACCTTCGTGGGCGCCCCACACCGCGCTGAACTTGTAGTACCAGGGCAAGGCGCTGTTGGAATTGCTGGCGACGTATTCCACGGAAAAATCGTCAGTCATGAAGGCATAGGTCAGGCAGCCGAAGGCGAACAGCATGAACGCGAACTGCCCCCATGCCGCTGGCTGGGCCAGGCTCATCCACAGGCGATCGCCACGCCAGGCACCGAGCAATGGAACCACGGCCTGGACCAGGGAAAAACACAGCGCCAGGATCATCGCCAGATGGCCCAGCTCGGGGATAAAGATGCCGGTGGTCATCGATCAACCCTCCTTCACGGGCGCGGGCGCCGACTGGCCGCTTTCTTTCAAGGCCTTGGTCACTTCCGGCGGCATGTATTTCTCGTCGTGCTTGGCCAGCACTTCATCGGCCACCACCACGCCGTCGGCGTTGAGCTTGCCCAGGGCAACGATGCCCTGCCCTTCGCGGAACAGGTCCGGAAGGATGCCGCGATAGGTGATGGTCACGGTCTTGTTGAAGTCGGTGACGTTGAACGTCACGTCCAGCGAATCGCCGGAGCGCACCAGCGAGCCCTTTTCCACCATGCCGCCGGCGCGGATGCGTGTGTCCTTCGGCGCTTCGCCATTGGCGATCTGCGTCGGGGTGTAGAACAGGTTGATGTTCTGCTGCAGGGCACTGAGGGCCAGGCCGACCGCGGCGCCGACGCCGACCAGGATTGCCAGGATGATGACAAGACGTTTTTTGCGCAGCGGATTCACTGACCGTTCTCCCGGCGCAGACGACGCGCCTCTTGTTGCAGATACCGCTTGCGGGCCAGGATCGGCGCCGCCACGTTGAGGGCCAGCACCGCCAGGCAAATGCCGTAGGCCGACCAGACATACAGGCCGTGATGGCCCATGGCGAGGAAATCGCCGAATGACGCAAAACTCATCGAGCGGCCTCCAGGCTGTTCTGTACTTCAGCTTTCACCCAACTGGCCCGGGACTCGCGCTTGAGCACTTCCAGGCGCATGCGCAGCAGCAACACCGCGCCGAAGAAGCAGTAGAAACCCAGCGCGGTCAGCAGCAGCGGCAGCCACATCTCCACCGGCATCGCCGGTTTCTCAGTCAGGGTGAACGTCGCGCCCTGGTGCAGGGTGTTCCACCACTCCACCGAATACTTGATGATCGGGATATTGATGACCCCGACAATCGCCAGCACCGCGCAGGCCTTGGCGGCGCTGTCACGATTGCTGATGGCGTTGCCCAGCGCAATAAGACCGAAGTACAGGAACAGCAGGATCAGCATCGACGTCAGTCGCGCATCCCAGACCCACCACGAACCCCAGGTCGGCTTGCCCCAGATGGCCCCGGTGACCAGTGCCACGGCGGTCATCCAGGCGCCGATGGGCGCGGCGCATTGCAGGGCCACGTCGGCCAGTTTCATTTTCCACACCAGCCCGACCACACCGCAGACCGCCAGCATCACGTAGATCGACTGGGCCAGCATCGCCGTCGGAACATGGATATAGATGATGCGGAAGCTGTTGCCTTGCTGGTAGTCCGGCGGTGCGAAGGCCAGGCCCCAGACCACGCCGATGCCGATCAGCAACAGGGCGGCGACGCTCAACCAGGGCAGCATCCTGCCGCTGATGCCGTAGAACCACTTGGGTGAGCCGAGCTTGTGAAACCAGGTCCAGTTCATTGCTGTTTCCATCACGGTTGCGGCTCGCATCGCGAACCGCCGGGTCGGCCTTTACCTTCCTAGGAAGTGGTCAATTCTTGACCAGGCCTCGTTATTATTCGCCGACGCTGATCTTCAGGCCAGCGGCTATTGCAAAGGGTGTCAGGGTTATCGCCAGGGCGGTCAGGCTCCCAAGCCACAGCAGATAACCGGTCGCCGGCATGCCTTGCAGTGCGGCTTGCAAAGCGCCGCTGCCAAGGATCAAGACCGGTATGTACAACGGCAGGATCAGCAAGGCCAGCAGCAAGCCACCACGCTTGAGCCCGACCGTCAGCGCCGCGCCCACCGCGCCGAGCAGGCTCAGCACCGGTGTGCCCAACAACAGCGAAAACAACAGCACCGGCATGCAGGCGGCGGGCAAACCCAGCATCATCGCCAGCAACGGCGAGAGCAGCACCAGCGCCAGCCCGGAAAAAACCCAGTGTGCCAGTACCTTGGCCAAAACCAGAAGGGCCAGGGGGTGCGACGAAAGGACCCACTGTTCCAGGGAACCGTCTTCGAAATCACTGCGGAAAAGCCCGTCCAGCGAGAGCAGCACCGACAAAAGCGCCGCCACCCAGACCAGTCCCGGCGACAAGGTTTGCAACAATTGAGTCTCCGGGCCGACCGCCAGCGGAAACAACGCGATCACGATGGCGAAGAACACCAACGGGTTGGCCAGTTCGGCCGGACGACGGAACAATAGGCGCGCTTCACGGGCAAGCAACAGGCCAAAGACACTCATACCGCCCAGTTCCCCAGGTCAATGCTGCGATAACCGGAGGGCATCCGGGCCAAGGTGTGATGGGTGGTCAGCAGCACCATGCCGCCGTTCTCGCAGTGCCGGGCGAGGTGTTCTTCAAGCTGCGCCACGCCTTGCTTGTCCAGTGCGGTGAACGGCTCGTCGAGGATCCACAGCGGCGGGCTGTCCAGATACAACCGCGCCAGGGCCACGCGGCGCTGCTGGCCAGCCGACAAGGTGTGGCTCGGCACGTCCTCGAAACCTTTCAATCCTACCGCCGCCAACGCCTGCCAGATCGCCTCGCGCTCGGCCGGACGATGCAGCGCGCAGAGCCAACTGAGGTTTTCTTCGGGGGTCAGCAGATCCTTGATGCCGGCGGCATGGCCGATCCACAACAGATTGCGCGCCAGCTCGCTGCGCTGGCTATGCAACGGTTGGCCGTTGAGCAGGATCTCGCCGGCAGTGGGCTGCATCAACCCGGCCAGCAGGCGCAGCAGACTGGTCTTGCCACTGCCGTTGGGGCCACTGATCTGCACCATATCGCCACGCGAGAGTCTCAATTCGAGATTTTCGAAGAGCAGCCGCAAGTCTCGCTCACAGGCGAGGCCGACGGTTTGCAGGAGAGGACTGGTCAAGGGATCGCGGGCCTTATACGGTTCAAGTCGGCCATGCAGCGGCCGTTAAAGTAGTGCAGCATAGATGCATTGATGGCCTGTTCCACAGAGCTGCGTCAAACAATTGCAAGGTTTTTGCCACTCTCCGGAAGGCGGGCGGCATTATACATGTGAAGCCCCCTCTGGGCTGATTCCAAGGTAAGACCGCTAATGACAGGCGACATGAACATCCCGCCACTGCCCCAGCTCACGGCAACGACGCGAATGCCCGCGGTGACGGGGGAATTGCTCAAGTTGCTGGCACCCGCCGAAGGGCTGATCGGCCCTGGCCAGACGGCCCAGGCCGAGGTGCTGTCGCTCAAGCAGGCGGACCAGGCGTTTCAGTTGCTGCTCAAGGTCACGCTGGAAAGCGGTCGCCAAGCCACCGTACAGGCCACCAGCACCCAGCCATTGCCCCAGGGCACCAGCCTGGCCGTGACCCAGCCGTCCGCCAGCAACCTGGCGATCACCGTGCAGCAGGCCCTCGCCTCCAGTGTCGCCACCCTCACCCGAATCGACACCGCGCAGTTGCCCGTGGGCACCTTGTTGCAAGGCAAGGTGCTGACCAGCCAGGCCTTGCCACAACTGCCAGGGCAACCGGCGGTGTATCGCTCGCTGGTGAGCCTGCTCAACACCGCCCAGGCCGGCAGTACCCTGGACATTGACAGTCCACAGCCGCTGCGGATCGGCATGCTGTTGAGTGCGCAAGTGCAAGACGCGCAGACGTTGAAATTCGTGCCCTTGAGCAATCGCCAGGAACAACTGGCGGTGAGCCAGCAACTGGTGACGCAGGTAAGCCGCCAGGGTTCGCTGGACAGCTTGCTCGCCGCCCTGCAGAACCTTCCCGCCAGCGACGAAACCGGCCCCGAGCTGCGCGCCGCCGTGACGCGCCTATTGGCCGGTCTTCCGGATGTACAACAACTGAGCACCCCCAAGGGACTGGCCCAAGCGATGATCGCCAGCGGCGCGTTCCTTGAAAGCAAACTCCTGGCCGGACAGCCGCCAAGCCTGGCGCCGGACCTCAAGGGCGACCTGCTGAAACTGATCGCCCAGTTGACACCCGCCCTGCCCGCCTCCACCAACCTCTCTGCCATCATCGCCGCCAACACACTGGCCCAGGCCCTGCCCAGCTTTGTCCGCAGCGCCCTGGGGATGCTCGGCCAAGTCAGCGCCAAGCCACAACCCACCAGTTTTCCGCTGCCCTCGCGGCTGTTGAAGGGACAAGACGAAGAAGGCGACCTGGAGCACCTGCTGCGCCTGGCAGCCGCCGCCGTTTCACGCCTGCAAAGCCATCAATTGTCGAGCCTGGAGCAAACCGGGCTGACCGATGACGGTCGGCTGATGAGTACGTGGCAATTGGAAATTCCGATGCGCAACCTGCAGGACATCGTGCCGCTGCAGGTCAAGTTCCAGCGTGAGGAAACCGCCGCCCGGGATCAGCCGGACGAACGCCGCGAACAACCCGAGCCGAAACAGCAACTGTGGCGGGTCGAATTGGCATTCGACATGGAACCGCTGGGGCCGCTGCAGATTCAGGCCCAGTTGCTCAGTGGCAGCCTGTCCAGCCAGTTGTGGGCAGAACGGCCGTACACCGCCAGCCTGATCGAACGGAACCTGACCGCATTGCGTGAACGCCTGGTGACGTGCGGGTTGAACGTCGGCGACCTCGATTGCCACCTCGGCACCCCGCCCCAGGGCCCCAAGACTCAGCTGGAACAACGCTGGGTGGACGAAACCGCATGAACACAGAACCCCGCCAGGCCATCGCCCTCAAGTACGACGGCCACCACGCCCCAACCCTCACCGCCAAGGGCGACGAAGCCCTGGCCGAGGAAATCCTGCGCATCGCCCGGGAAAGCGAGGTGCCGATTTATGAAAATGCCGAGTTGGTGAAGCTGCTGGCGCGGATGGAACTGGGGGACAGCATCCCGGAAGAGTTGTACCGCACGATTGCCGAGATCATCGCGTTTGCGTGGAACCTGAAGGGCAAGTTCCCCCAGGGCTTTGACCCGCATGCGCAGAGTGTGGAGAAAGATGTGACGGAACGTGGGGATGATTACTAGTCGCTGAAGGCACTATCCCGTGGCGAGGGAGCTTGCTCCCGCTCGGCTGCGCAGCAGTCGTAAAAAGCCTGGGGTCGCTGCGCAACCCAGCGGGAGCAAGCTCCCTCGCCACAGGTGGCTTGGCTGGGATGATCGATGCACCCGCCAGAAAAACCTGTGGGAGCGAGCCTGCTCGCGAAGGCGGACTCACATTCAACATCTCTATTGACTGTCACACCGCTTTCGCGAGCAGGCTCGCTCCCACATTGGCCTAGGGCGATAGATAGATATCAACCGCCCTTGTGCAGCTTGCTCATCAATTCCGCCTCGGCCTGGGTCAGGCCGCAGGCCTGGGTCAGTTCGTCGATGCTGGCGCCCATGCCGACCAGTCGGGCGGCTTGGGCGAAGGACAGGCTGGAGGGGTCGCGCTGTTCCAGTTGCGCCAGTTTGTCCGGCAACGGCGCGACCACGGCACGCAGCTCATGGAGCGCTTCGCCCATGCGCACGGTGCCGTTCTGATAGTCGTCGACACGCTTGGCCAGGTCCTTGATGCGCTGGTCGCGCAGCGCATCACCCTGGGCCTGTTGAGCGGCGATATCCCGCTGGCCACGTATGTAGGACAAAAACATCGCCAGCGTGCCTGCCCAGAAAAGGAACAGGACAATGACTGCTACCTCAAGAATCAAATCAGATACTCTCCAGTTCCGACCACTCTTCTTCGCTCATCATTTTTTCCAGTTCGACCAGGATCAGCAACTCATTGTTCTTGTTGCAGACGCCCTGGATGAACTTCGCCGATTCTTCGTTACCGACGTTAGGCGCGGTTTCGATTTCCGACTGACGCAAGTAAACCACTTCGGCCACGCTGTCGACCAGGATACCGACCACTTGCTTGTCGGCCTCGATGATCACGATACGGGTGTTGTCGTTGACCTCGGTGGAGTTCAAGCCGAAACGCTGGCGGGTGTCGATGACGGTCACGACGTTACCGCGCAGGTTGATGATGCCCAGCACGTAGCTTGGCGCACCCGGAACCGGGGCGATCTCGGTGTAGCGCAGCACTTCCTGCACGCGCATCACGTTGATGCCGTAGGTTTCGTTATCGAGCTTGAACGTCACCCATTGCAAGATCGGATCTTCGGAACCCTTGAGAGACGACGCCTTATCATTCATACCCTGACCCCTCGAAAAACCGCCTGTGGCGGTGTGTGTTCTGTCCGGCGGCGCCTTGCGTCGCCGGTTGTCTTATTTCGGTTTCCGGACCGGCTTGCCGCCGTCCAGGTGTTTTGCCCCGCCGCTGGCGATCAGCTCCGCCAGTTCGGAAACGTCCAGCAAGGCGCACATGTGTTCGATCACCGTACCGGCCAGCCATGGCCGTTGCCCTCGATGGCTGCGCCACTTGATCTCGTTCGGGTCCAGGCGCAGCGAACGGCTGACCTGATGCACCGCCAATCCCCATTCGTAACCTTGCACCGAAATCACGTACTGCAGGCCTTGGCGAAAATCATCGCGATAACGGTCCGGCATGACCCAGCGCGCGGTATCCAGCACCTTCAGGTTGCCGGCCTGGCTCGGCAGGATTCCGAGGAACCACTCCGGCTGGCCAAACAACGGCGTCAATTCCTGGCCGGCCAGGGAGTAGATCGATCCCAGGCAGACCAGCGGCACCGCCAGCGTCAACCCGGCCACGTCGAACAACAGGCATTCGAACGGCTCGGCGGCCCACGCCGGACGGTCATCGACCTGCACCGGCGGTGGTGTATTGCTCGGCGGCAGGTGGATTTCCACCACCGGCGTCACCAGCCCCTGTAGCAACGGGGCGACGGTGGAGACCGGCGCCAGGATTGGCGCGGGGGCTTCCATCACCGCCACCTGAGGCTTGATGAACGGTGCCTCGACCGCAGCAACAATCACCGACGCTTGTGCGTCACGGGCCTGCTCTTCGAGCACGGCCGCCTGAAACTCGTCCAGCACCACCTCGGCTTCGACGGGCTCGGGCAATGCCTCGACCGCGCTCGGCGGCGCTGGCAATTCTTCGGTCGCTTCCTGCAAGAGCCCATCCAGATAGGACTGCAAGGCCATTTGCGGACGCGAAGTTGTCTTGATCGGCCGGTTCATGAGAACTGTGCGCCACTTGAAAAGGTTATCGGCATGAATGCGCCAGGACTTGAGGACCGGCGAGCGAACGCTCCGTTCATGGAGAAACTGCTCACCTTAAGCCACCTGCTGCGGGACGAGCTGCTGGGCCAGCAGGTGCTTGAGGAGCGCGCGATAGGCCAGAACACCGCGGCTTTTGCCATCGAACTGCGACGGCGTCACACCGGCACGGCTGGCGTCTCGCAGGCGGGTATCGACTGGGATGTAGCCTTGCCAGATGTCATCCGGGTACATGTCGCGCAATACCCGCAGGGTACCGAGGGACGCCTGGGTGCGACGGTCGAACAAGGTCGGCACGATATTGAACGCCAACGATTGCTTGCGGGAACGGTTGACCATCGCCAGGGTGTTGACCATGCGTTCCAGGCCTTTCACCGCCAAGTGTTCGGTCTGCACCGGGATCACCAATTGCTGGCTGGCCGCCAACGCGTTGACCATCAGCAGCCCCAGCAACGGCGGGCTGTCGATGATCGCGTAATCGAAATCCTGCCACAGTTGCGCCAGACTCTTGGCGATCACCAGGCCCAGGCCGCTCTGGCCCGGCGACTGGCGCTCCAGGGTGGCCAAGGCGGTGCTCGACGGCAACAGGGAAATCCGCTCATCACTGGTCGACAGCAGCAATTGCCCCGGCAAGCCCTCGGGCACGGTGCCCTTGTGCAGGAACAGGTCGTAGTTGCTGTGTTCCAGGCTGTCGGGATCGTAGCCGAAATAACTGGTCATCGAGCCGTGGGGGTCCAGATCGACGATGACCACGCGCTTGCCCGCCTCAGCCAGCAAACCGGCTAGAGCGATGGAGGATGTGGTTTTGCCCACACCACCTTTTTGATTGGCGACTGCCCAGACTCTCATTCGGATCGTTCCTCCCGGTCGAGACGCGCTCGACCGAGAAATAGCTCGGTTATAAAGCCGGTGACGGAGAATTGACGGCGTTCTGTCTTACCGGCGACTTGACCGGGGTCGGTGCAGTTTGTGTGCCAGCCCGCTTCAATGCCGCATCCGGTTTTGCATTGGCCGTGCCGGTGCCGGTCAGGCTGCGACGCACATCGAGGTTGCGCGAGACCACCAGCACCACCCGCCGGTTGCGCGCGCGCCCTTCTGCGGTGGCGTTGTTGGCCACCGGCTGGAACTCGCCATAACCCACCGACGCCAGGCGACCGGGGTTGACACCCTGCATGGCGAGCATGCGGACGATGCTCGCCGAACGGGCCGAAGACAGCTCCCAGTTGGTCGGGTACTGCGCGGTGCGGATCGGCTGGTCGTCAGTGAAGCCTTCGACGTGGATCGGGTTGTCGAACGGCTTCAGGATCGCCGCGACCTTGTCGATGATGTTGAAGGCCATGTCGCTGGGCATGGCGTCGCCGCTGCCAAACAGCAGGCTGGAGTTGAGTTCGATCTCAACCCACAACTCGTTGCCACGCACGGTCATCTGGTTTGAGCTGATCAGGTCGCCGAACGCGGCGCTGATGTCATCGGCAATGCTCTTCAACGGATCGCTGCTACCGGCAATGCCGGCGTCGACCTGTTCGGCATCCTTGACCAGCGGCTTGGCGGGAGTCACGGTCTTGGGCCGCTCCTCGCCAATCGGAATAGGCTTGAGGGCCCGGTCGGAATCGGTAAAGACACCGATCAACGCCTCGGAAATAACCTTGTACTTGCCTTCGTTGACCGAAGAGATCGAATACATGACCACGAAAAAGGCGAACAGCAGCGTGATGAAGTCGGCGTAGGAAACGAGCCAGCGTTCATGGTTGACGTGTTCTTCGTGATTTCTGCGACGTGCCATGGCCTTAGTCCATGAAGCCCTGGAGCTTCAACTCGATGGAACGCGGGTTTTCACCTTCGGCGATCGACAGGATCCCTTCCAGCAACATTTCGCGGTAGCGCGACTGGCGCAGCGCGATGGACTTGAGCTTGGCCGCGATCGGCAGCAGCACCAGGTTGGCACTCGCCACGCCATAGATGGTGGCGACGAAGGCCACGGCGATGCCGCTGCCCAGTTGCGACGGGTCGGCCAGGTTGCCCATCACGTGGATCAGGCCCATGACCGCACCGATGATGCCGATGGTCGGCGCGTAGCCGCCCATGCTCTCGAACACTTTCGCCGCTTCGATGTCGCGGGCTTCCTGGGTGTAGAAATCCACTTCCAGGATGCTGCGGATCGCTTCGGGTTCGGCGCCGTCCACCAGCAACTGCAAGCCCTTGCGCGAGTAGTTGTCGGGTTCGGCGTCGGCCACGCCTTCCAGGCCCAGCAGGCCTTCCTTGCGAGCGGTCAGGCTCCAGTTCACCACGCGGTCGATGCCGCCGGCCAGGTCGACCCGAGGCGGGAACAGAATCCACACCAGGACCTGCATGGCCCGCTTGAAGGCGCTCATGGGCGACTGCAACAGCGCAGCGCCAACGGTGCCACCGAGCACGATCAATGCGGCGGGACCGTTGGCCAGCGCGCCAAGGTGGCCGCCTTCCAGATAGTTGCCACCGATGATGGCGACGAACGCCATGATGATGCCGATCAGGCTGAGCACATCCATTACAGGCAGGCCTCGACCAGATTTTTACCCATGTCATCCAGGCTGTAGACCGCATCGGCGAGGTCGGCTTTGACGATCGCCATCGGCATGCCGTAGATCACGCAGCTGGCTTCATCCTGGGCCCAGATCGCGCTGCCGCCCTGCTTGAGCAAGCGGGCACCCTCACGACCGTCGGCGCCCATGCCGGTGAGGACCACCGCCAGAACTTTGTCACCGTAGGATTTCGCCGCGGAACCGAAGGTGATATCGACGCAAGGCTTGTAGTTCAAGCGCTCGTCGCCCGGCAGGATCTTCACCGCGCCACGACCGTCGATCATCATCTGCTTGCCGCCCGGTGCCAGCAGCGCCAGGCCTGGCCGCAGGATGTCGCCATCCTCGGCTTCCTTGACGCTGATGCGGCAGAGTTTGTCCAGACGTTCGGCAAACGCCTTGGTGAAGGCCGCTGGCATGTGCTGGATCAACACGATTGGTGCCGGGAAGTTGGCCGGCAATTGGGTCAGCACCCGTTGCAGTGCCACCGGACCACCGGTAGACGTGCCGATGGCAACCAGTTTGTAGGCCTTGCGCTTGGGCGCTGGCGACGACGGGCTGGCTGGCGCCGAGCGCGCAGGTGCAGGTGCCGGAGCACTGCGAACCGGCGCCGGGTTGAAGTTACTCGACGCAGAAGGTGTCGGCGCTGGCGCAGGCGCAGCAGTCGGCGCAGGCGCCGGTGCGCTGTAGGCACTGACGCGGCGGTTGCTGCGGGAAATGCTGTGGACCTTCTCGCACAGCAACTGGCGGACCTTGTCCGGGTTGCGCGAAATGTCCTCGAAGTTCTTCGGCAGGAAGTCCACCGCCCCGGCGTCCAGCGCATCGAGCGTGACTCGAGCGCCTTCATGGGTCAGGGAGGAGAACATCAAGACCGGGGTCGGGCAGCGCTGCATGATATGCCGCACCGCCGTGATGCCGTCCATCATCGGCATCTCGTAGTCCATGGTGATCACGTCCGGCTTGAGCGCCAGGGCCTGATCGATTGCCTCTTTGCCGTTGGTCGCCGTACCGACGACCTGAATGCTCGTGTCCGCCGAAAGAATTTCCGAGACGCGGCGGCGGAAAAACCCCGAATCGTCCACCACCAGGACTTTAACTACCATAAACACTCCGTTAGACGAGGCGCGGCGTCGGGCCGCGCCCCTCCAGAATCAAATACGCCGGGCGGCGTAGCGCTTGAGCATGCTTGGCACATCGAGGATCAACGCGATGCGGCCGTCGCCGGTGATGGTGGCGCCGGACATGCCCGGGGTGCCCTGGAGCATCTTGCCCAACGGCTTGATGACCACTTCTTCCTGGCCCACCAACTGGTCGACGACAAAGCCGATCCGCTGGGTGCCCACCGAAAGGATCACCACGTGGCCCTCGCCCTGCTCGACATGGGCGGCGGAGCTGACCAGCCAGCGCTTGAGGTAGAACAGCGGCAGTGCCTTGTCCCGCACGATGACCACTTCCTGGCCGTCGACCACGTTGGTGCGCGACAGGTCGAGGTGGAAAATCTCGTTGACGTTGACCAGCGGGAAGGCAAACGCCTGGTTGCCCAGCATCACCATCAGGGTCGGCATGATCGCCAGGGTCAACGGGACCTTGATGACGATCTTCGAGCCCTGGCCCTTGGTCGAGTAAATGTTGATCGAGCCGTTGAGCTGGGAAATCTTGGTTTTCACCACGTCCATGCCCACGCCACGACCGGATACGTCGGAGATCTCGGTCTTGGTCGAGAAGCCCGGGGCGAAGATCAGGTTGTAGCACTCGGTGTCGCTCAGGCGATCGGCCGCGTCCTTGTCCATCACGCCACGCTTCACCGCGATCGCTCGGAGGACGTTCGGGTCCATGCCCTTGCCGTCGTCGGAGATCGACAACAGGATGTGGTCGCCCTCCTGCTCGGCGGCCAGGATCACCTTGCCGCTGCGGACCTTGCCCGAGGCTTCGCGCTCTTCCGGCGACTCGATGCCGTGGTCGACCGCGTTGCGCACCAAGTGGACCAGCGGGTCGGCCAGGGCTTCGACAAGGTTCTTGTCGAGGTCGGTCTCTTCACCCACCAGTTCCAGGTTGATTTCTTTCTTGAGCTGGCGAGCCAGGTCGCGAACCAGGCGCGGGAAGCGCCCGAAGACTTTCTTGATCGGCTGCATCCGGGTCTTCATGACCGCGGTCTGCAAGTCGGCCGTGACCACGTCGAGGTTCGACACGGCCTTGGACATGGCTTCGTCCTGGCTGTTGAGACCCAGGCGCACCAGGCGGTTACGCACCAGCACCAGTTCGCCGACCATGTTCATGATCTCGTCCAGGCGCGCGGTGTCGACCCGAACGGTGGTCTCGGCTTCGCTGGCCGGTTTTTCCGCAGGCGCGGCCGCCGGAGCACGGGCTGGCGCCGGCGCGGCGGCAGCAGCGGGTTTCGGTGTCTCGGCCTTCGGTTCCGGGGCCTTGGCGGCCGGCTTGGGCGCAGCCTTCGCGGCGGGTGCGGCTGTCGCGGCGGCGGCGGTGGTTGCAGCGGCGGGCGCGGCGGTAGCCTTGCCGACTTCGCTGAACTTGCCCTTGCCATGCAGCTCATCGAGCAGCGATTCGAATTCGTGGTCGCTGATCAGGTCACTGCCGGCCGCCGCAGCCGCTGGCTTGGCCGGTGTCGGCGCGGAGGCGATGGCCGAATCCAGGGCATCGACGGCAAAGTTGCCCTTGCCATGCAACTGGTCGAGCAATGCCTCGAATTCGTCGTCGGTAATGTCGGAGTTATCCCCCGCTGCCTTTGGCGCAGCCGGGGCCGCCGGCGCTGCGACCGCATCGGGGGCGAACTGGCCCTTGCCGTGCAACTGGTCAAGCAGCGACTCGAACTCGTCGTCGGTAATTTCATCGCTGGCAGCGCCGTCGGCGGCTGGCACAGCAGGTGCGGTTGGCGCCTCGGCTTCGGCCTTGACGGCGTTCAGCGAGTCCAGCAGCGATTCGAATTCATGGTCGGTGATGTCGCCCGATTCCTCGGCGACCGGCTCTTCCACAACAGGCTCGGCCACCGGCGCGGCTTCGTCAGCCGACTGCGGCTCGGCCAGGCGCGACAGCGCGGCGAGCAGCTCTGGCGTGGCCGCGGTGATCGGCGAGCGCTCGCGCACTTCGCTGAACATGCTGTTGACCGCATCCAGCGCTTCGAGCACCACGTCCATCAGTTCCGAGTCGACGCGACGCTCACCCTTGCGCAGGATGTCGAACACGTTCTCGGCAATGTGGCAGCACTCCACCAGCTCATTGAGCTGGAGGAAGCCGGCGCCTCCTTTTACAGTGTGGAAACCGCGAAAAATTGCATTGAGCAGATCCGCATCATCAGGTCGGCTTTCCAGCTCGACCAGCTGTTCGGACAGTTGCTCTAGAATCTCGCCGGCCTCAACCAGGAAATCCTGAAGGATCTCTTCATCGGCGCCGAAGCTCATTAATGGCTGCTCCTAAAATAGGGCTAAATCAAAATCCAAGGCTGGACAGCAAATCGTCCACATCGTCCTGACCGGACACAACGTCTTCTCTTTTATCGGCATGAATCTGCGGACCTTCACCCTGAGAGAGATGTTTTTGTGGATCTTTTTCAGCAAGCATCGCTTCACGGTCGTGTTCGATGCCGGCAAAGCGGTCGACCTGGCTAGCCATCAACACCAGCTTGAGCAGATTGCTTTCCACTTCGGTGACCAGTTGGGTCACACGCTTGATCACCTGGCCGGTGAGGTCCTGGTAATCCTGGGCCAACAGAATGTCGTTGAGGTTGCTTGCCACGGCGCGGTTCTCGGCGCTGCTGCGTGTCAGGAAACCGTCGACCCGCCGGGCCAGCTCCCGAAATTCCTCGGCGCCGACTTCGCGACGCATGAACCGTCCCCAATCGGTGCTCAACGCCTGGGCTTCCTCGCTCAGGCCGTTGACCAGGGGCGTTGCGCTTTCCACCAGGTCCATGGTGCGGTTGGCCGCGGCTTCGGTCAGCTTGACCACATAGCCAAGGCGCTCGGTCGCGTCGGTAATCTGCGAGACTTCCTCGGCCTGCGGCATGTTCGGATCGATCTGGAAATTGACGATCGCGCTGTGCAGTTCACGGGTGAGCTTGCCGACTTCCTGGTACAGACCACGATCCCGGGTCTGGTTGAGCTCATGAATCATTTGAACCGCATCGCCGAAGCGGCCCTTTTCAAGGCTGTCGACCAGTTCGCGGGCATGTTTTTTCAGGGTCGATTCGAAATCGCCCATTGAAGATTCGTTGTCCATAGCTCCCCCGTGGCGCCGTTAACCGATGCGTTCGAAGATTTTTTCGATCTTCTCTTTCAACGCCTGGGCCGTGAAGGGTTTGACCACATAGCCGTTTACACCGGCCTGGGCCGCTTCGATGATCTGCTCGCGCTTGGCTTCGGCAGTCACCATCAGCACCGGGAGGTGCTTGAGTTTTTCGTCGGCGCGCACATGGCGCAGCAAGTCGATACCGGTCATGCCAGGCATGTTCCAGTCAGTCACCAGAAAGTCGATGCTCCCGCTGTTGAGAACCGGAATGGCAGTGGTGCCATCGTCGGCCTCGACCGTGTTGGTGAACCCAAGGTCACGCAACAGGTTTTTTATGATCCGCCGCATCGTTGAGAAGTCATCAACGATGAGGATTTTCATGTTCTTGTCCAATTCGACCTCCAAGCAGTCTTAAACGCGCCCAGCACCTGAACGCGCCATTTCAATCAATCCGGCACAACACTCGACAACGGTCTGGAGCACAACGGATGGAGACTGGCGTGGCACTTGCCATGCCTGCCCCGCTCGCAGCATCTCCGCACCGCCTGTCAGCGTGCTCGCCACTCCCCCAAACGCCCCCGCAGACGGGCCGCGCACTGGCTGTGTAACTGGCTGACCCGCGATTCGCTGACCCCCAGGACCTCACCGATTTCCTTGAGGTTCAGCTCTTCGTCGTAGTACAGCGCCAAGACCAGTCGCTCACGCTCCGGCAAATTGGCAATCGCTTCCGCCAACGCACTCTGGAAGCGTTCATCTTCCAGGTCGCGCGATGGCTCCATGTGAGCACTTGCGCCATCCTCATGCAGCCCCTCGTGTTCGCCGTCCTGCAACAGGTCGTCGAAACTGAACAGGCGACTGCCCAAGGTATCGTTCAAAATCCCGTAATAATCGTCGAGACTCAATTGGAGTTCGGCCGCAACCTCATGATCTTTAGCGTCACGCCCGGTTTTAGCTTCAATCGCGCGAATCGCGTCACTGACCATACGGGTATTGCGGTGCACTGAACGCGGTGCCCAATCGCCCTTGCGGACTTCATCGAGCATGGCGCCGCGAATGCGGATACCGGCATAGGTCTCGAAGCTGGCGCCTTTGCTGGCGTCGTATTTGTTCGCCACTTCCAACAGGCCAATCATGCCCGCCTGGATCAGGTCTTCGACCTGGACACTGGCCGGCAAGCGTGCCAGCAAGTGATAGGCGATGCGCTTGACCAATGGCGCGTAACGCTCGATCAATTCGTACTGGGCGTCCCGTGCCGATTTTTTGTAGAGATGGTTGTAACCGCTGGCTGTCATAACACGGGCCCTGCTGTTTGTTGCACAAGACGCTCGACGAAAAATTCCAGATGCCCGCGTGGGTTGGCGGGCAGTGGCCAGGTATCGACCTTCTGGGCGATCGCCTTGAACGCCAGCGCGCATTTGGAACGTGGAAAGGCTTCATATACGGCACGTTGCTTCTGGACCGCCTTGCGTACGCTTTCGTCGTAAGGCACTGCGCCGACGTATTGTAGGGCGACGTCCAGGAAGCGATCCGTGACCTTTGTCAACTTGGCGAACAGGTTGCGTCCTTCCTGCGGGCTCTGGGCCATGTTGGCCAGGACGCGGAACCGGTTCATGCCATAGTCGCGGTTAAGCAGCTTGATCAGGGCGTAGGCGTCGGTGATGGACGTCGGTTCGTCGCAGACCACCAGCAGGACTTCCTGGGCGGCGCGGACAAAACTGACCACCGAGTCACCGATGCCGGCAGCCGTGTCGATCACCAGCACATCGAGGTTGTCGCCGATGTCGCTGAAAGCCTGGATCAGGCCGGCGTGCTGCGCCGGGGTCAGGTGCACCATGCTCTGGGTGCCGGAAGCGGCCGGCACGATGCGAATCCCGCCGGGCCCCTGCAGGAGCACGTCGCGCAGTTCGCAGCGGCCTTCGATCACGTCCGCCAGGGTGCGCTTGGGTGTCAACCCCAGCAGCACGTCGACGTTCGCCAGGCCCAGGTCGGCGTCCAGCAACATGACCCGTCGGCCTAGCTCTGCCAGGGCCAGGGACAAGTTCACTGACACGTTAGTCTTGCCGACGCCACCTTTGCCGCCGGTCACCGCGATCACCTGTACGGGATGCATGCTGCCCATGTTCGTTCTTTACCTTGTCTTACTTAGACGGAGGCCACATTACTGGCTGCGCGTTCACATATGGAACAATGCATGGCAGACCATCGATGTAGGTACAAAAAATATTCATGAATACCTCAGCCAACCTGCTTGGTCGGGCTGTGGTAGATATCAGCGAACATGTCAGCCATGGCTTCTTCGCTGGGTTCTTCCTGCATTTGCACACTCACGGCACGACTGACCAGTTGATGACGGCGCGGCAGATGCAAATCATCCGGGATCCGCGGCCCGTCGGTCAGGTAGGCCACCGGTAGTTCATGACCGATCGCCAGGCTCAACACCTCGCCCAGGCTTGCCGTTTCGTCCAGCTTAGTCAGGATGCAGCCGGCCAGCCCGCAGCGTTTGTAGCTGTGGTATGCGGCGGTTAGAACCTGTTTCTGGCTGGTGGTTGCCAACACGAGATAATTTTTTGACTTGATGCCACGTCCGGCCAGGCTTTCCAGCTGCATGCGCAGGGCCGGATCGCTGGCTTGCAGGCCGGCGGTGTCGATCAGCACGACGCGCTTGCGCATCAGCGGCTCCAGCGCCTGGGCCAGGGATTGGCCCGGGTCCACATGGGTCACCGACACATTGAGGATCCGACCCAGGGTCTTGAGTTGTTCCTGGGCGCCGATGCGGAAACTGTCCATGCTCACCAGGGCGATACTCTGCGCGCCGTACTTGAGGACATAACGGGCCGCGAGCTTGGCCAGGGTGGTGGTCTTGCCCATGCCGGCCGGGCCGACCATGGCAATCACTCCGCCTTCTTCCAGTGGCTCGACTTCCGGCGTGGCGATCATCCGCGCCAGGTGCGCCAGCAGCATGCGCCAGGCCTGGCGAGGCTCTTCGATGCCATTGATCAGCGCCAGCAGATCGCGCGCCAACGGGCCGGACAGGCCAATGCGTTGCAGGCGACGCCACAGGTTGGCCTGGGCTGGACGGCTGCCTTGCAGTTGGTTCCAGGCCAGCGAGCCGAGCTGGACTTCCATCAGCTCACGCAGGCTGTTGAGTTCGAAGCGCATCGAGTCGAAGGCGCGCGGGTCGACACCGCGGGCAGGCGCAGCAGGCGCCGGCTCCGGGCGACGCGGCTCGGCCGGCGTGGCCTCGACCAGCGGTTCGGCGGCGGTCAGCGGCAGGCCTGCGGTCAATGGCTGGCCGGCGAACAATTGACGATTGGTGCCAGCGCTCGCCGCGCCTTCGCTGCTGCGCAGGCTCAATTCGGCCTGGGCGCTGGCGATACGCGACTGGGTCTTGCGCAGCTCATCCTCGAGTTCCATGTTCGGAACGCGCGGGGCCAGCGCCGACAATTTGTAATCCAGCGCAGCCGTCAGCTCGACACCGCCAGCGATCCGGCGATTGCCAATGATGGCTGCTTCAGCGCCCAGCTCGTCACGTACCAGCTTCATGGCCTGACGCATATCGGCGGCGAAAAAACGCTTCACTTGCATAAACCACTACCTCAGCCGTTGGGCCCTACTGTCGCAACGATGGTCACTTGCTTGTTGTCCGGTATTTCCTGGTACGCCAGCACATGCAGCCCCGGGACCGCGAGGCGCCCGAATCGCGAGAGCATCGCGCGAATCGGACCGGCCACCAGCAGGATCACCGGTTGGCCTTGCATCTCTTGCCGCTGGGCTGCGTCGATCAACGAACGTTGCAGCTTCTCGGCCATGCTTGGCTCCAGCAGGACACCCTCTTCCGAGCCTTGTCCTGCCTTCTGCAGACTATTGAGCAATATCTGTTCCAACCTTGGCTCCAGAGTGATCACAGGCAGCTCAGACTCAGTGCCTACAATGCTTTGGACGATTGCACGGGATACGCCGACCCGCACCGCAGCCACCAGGGCGGCGGTATCTTGACTCTTCGAAGCGTTGTTGGCGATCGCTTCGGCAATGCTGCGGATGTCGCGCACGGGCACCTGTTCAGCCAACAGCGCCTGCAACACCTTGAGCAACTGCGACAACGAAACCACGCCCGGCACCAGCTCTTCAGCCAGCTTCGGCGAGCCTTTGGCCAGTACTTGCAGCAATTGCTGGACTTCTTCGTGGCCGATCAGCTCGCTGGAATGCTTGTACAGAATCTGGTTCAAGTGGGTCGCCACCACTGTGCTGGCGTCCACCACGGTATAGCCGAGGGACTGGGCCTGGGCGCGCTGGCTGATTTCGATCCACACCGCTTCCAGGCCGAAAGCCGGATCCTTGGCGGTAATACCGTTGAGCGAACCGTAGACCTGACCTGGGTTGATCGCCAGCTCGCGGTCCGGGTAGATCTCGGCTTCGGCCAGGATCACGCCCATGAGCGTCAGGCGATAGGCGCTCGGCGCCAGGTCGAGGTTGTCGCGGATGTGCACGGTCGGCATCAGGAAGCCCAGGTCCTGGGACAGCTTCTTGCGCACGCCCTTGATCCGCGCCAGCAATTGACCACCCTGGTTGCGGTCGACCAATGGAATCAGGCGGTAGCCGACTTCCAGGCCAATCATGTCGATCGGCGTCACGTCGTCCCAGCCCAGCTCCTTGGTTTCCATGGCGCGAGCCGGCGATGGCAGCAGTTCCTGCTGGCGCTTGACCTCTTCCAACGCCTGGACCTTTTGCACATTCTGCTTTTTCCAGAACAGGTAGGCACCGCCAGCCGCCAGGGCCGCCATGCTCAGGAAGGAAAAATGCGGCATGCCAGGCACCAGGCCCATCACCGCCATCAGGCCGGCGGCAACAGCCAGGGCCTTGGGCGAGGCGAACATTTGGCGACTGATCTGCTTGCCCATGTCTTCGGAGCCCGAAGCACGGGTCACCATGATCGCAGCGGCTGTGGATAACAGCAGTGATGGCAATTGCGCCACCAAACCGTCACCGATGGTCAACAAGGCGTAGACCTTGCCGGCATCGCCGAAGGTCATGCCATGTTGGAAGATGCCGACGGCCATGCCGCCGATCAGGTTGATGAACAGAATCAACAGGCCGGCGATGGCGTCACCGCGCACGAATTTGCTGGCACCGTCCATGGAACCGTAGAACTCGGCTTCCTGGGCCACTTCCAGGCGTCGCAGCTTGGCCTGGCCCTGGTCGATGAGGCCAGCGTTGAGGTCGGCGTCGATCGCCATTTGCTTGCCGGGCATCGCATCGAGGGTGAAACGTGCGCTCACCTCGGAAATCCGCCCGGCGCCCTTGGTCACCACGACGAAGTTGATGATCATCAAGATGGCGAAGACCACGATACCGACCACGTAGTTACCGCCGATCACCACCTCACCGAAGGCCTGGATCACCTTACCGGCGGCGGCGTGGCCTTCTTGGCCATGAATCATCACCACCCGGGTGGACGCCACGTTCAGCGCCAGGCGCAACAGTGTCGCCACCAGCAGGATGGTCGGGAAGACGGCGAAATCCAGCGGCCGCAGGGCGTATACGCAGACCAGCAGGACCACGATCGACAAGGCGATGTTGAACGTGAAGAACACGTCCAGCAGGAACGGCGGCACCGGCAGCATCATCATGGCGAGCATGACCAGCAGCAACAGCGGCACGCCCAGATTACCCCGGCTGAGGTCTACGACGTTGCTGCGCGCGGTGCTGAGTAACTGAGAGCGATCCACCAATATTCCCCGTTCCTGTGAAGCAAACTTTTGACGCCCGAGAGGGGCGCAGGCGGGGTATTGCAAGAAGCTTTCCAACTTTTGCGAGAAGCTGAAATAGAGCGGCTTGACGTACGTCCAGCCCTGTGGGAAAGCCTGCACCCACGCGGTCCTGCGGTCCGCTCGAGAAAAATGATGTATCTGTGGCGAGGGAGCTTGCTCCCGCTCGGCTGCGAAGCAGTCGTAAACCGGCGGGTGCGGAGTGCCTGATGCTCTGCATCTCGCGGCCTAAGGGGCCGCTTCGCGGCCCAGCGGGAGCAAGCTCCCTCGCCACGGGTTCATCGATTGCCTTGATTGAGCAGCATCAGTTCGCACAGGGCTTTGCGTTAGCCGGGATCAGGAATCGCGGCGCAAATCCGGCGGGATCGGCAGGTCCTTGAGCGGTTCGGGGCGCTTGCCCTTGCCGGCGCGGTGCTGGCGGATCTGGTAGACGTACGCCAGGACCTGCGCCACGGCCAGGTACAGGCCTCCCGGAATTTCCTGGTCGAGTTCGGTGGAGTAGTAGATCGACCGCGCCAATGCCGGGGATTCGAGCAGCATCACTTCGTTGGCGACGGCGATCTCGCGGATCTTCAACGCCAGGAAATCGCTGCCCTTGGCCAAGAGGACCGGCGCATTGCCTTTGTCCGGGTCGTACTTGAGCGCGACGGCATAGTGGGTCGGGTTGGTGATGACTACGTCGGCGTCGGGAATCGCCGCCATCATCCGGCGCTGGGAGACCTCGCGCTGCAACTGGCGGATCCGCTGCTTGACCTCCGGCTTGCCCTCCTGATCCTTATATTCGTCGCGGATTTCCTGCTTGGTCATCATCAGCTTCTGCTTGCTTTGGTAGAGCTGGATCGGCACGTCGATGGCGGCGATCAGGATCAAGCCACAGGCCATCCACAAGGTGCTCCAGCCCACCAGTTGCACGCTGTGGATAATGGCCTGTTCCAGCGGCTCATGGGCAATGCGCAGCAAGTCATCGATATCAGCCTGCAATACCGTCAGCGCCACGAAAAGAACCAGGAAAAACTTACCAAGCGCTTTTAACAGCTCCATCAGAGCCGTTGTGGAGAACATCCGCTTGAGCCCACTCGCAGGATTCATTCGGCTGAACTTGGGCGCCATGGTCTTACCGGAAAACAACCACCCGCCCAAGGAAATAGGCCCCAGGAAAGCGGCCAGCAACAAGAAGATCAGCACTGGCTGCACCGCCACGATGGCGATCTTGCCCGAATGCAACAAGTACTGCGCCATGGCCCCAGGGCTGAGCAGCACTTCCCGAGGCAGCGAAAAATTCAGGCGCATGATTTCCAGCAGATCCAAGGCCAGCCCACCACCGTAGATCAGCAAGCCACCAGCGCCGGCGAGCATGATCGCCAAGGTATTGAGTTCTTTGGAACGCGCAATTTCGCCCTTTTCCCTGGATTCTTTCTTGCGCTTCTCCGTGGGGTCTTCTGTCTTGTCCTGACCGCTTTCGCTCTCGGCCATGGTTCAGCGCGCCTGTGCCATGTCGCGTAACAACTGCAAGGCCTGGGTGGCCAGCGGCTGGTACTGGTTGAGGATGTCCCCGAGGCTGACCCAGAAAATCACCATGCCCAACACCAGGGTCAGCGGGAAGCCAATGGAGAAGATGTTCAACTGCGGGGCCGCCCGGGTCATCACGCCGAAGGCGATGTTGACCACCAGCAACGCGGTGATCGCCGGCAACACCAGCACCATGGCCGCGCCGAGGACCCAGCCGAGCTTGCCGGCGATTTCCCAGAAATGATTGACCAGCATCGCGCTGCCCACCGGCATCGTCGTGAAGCTCTCGGTCAAGACCTCGAACACCACCAGGTGCCCGTTCATGGCCAGGAACAACAACGTCACCAGCATCGTCAGGAATTGCCCGATCACCGCGGTGTTGACGCCATTGGTGGGGTCGATCATCGAGGCGAAGGCCATGCCCATCTGGATCGAAATGATTTGCCCGGCGACCACGAACGCCTGGAAAAACAACTGCAGCGAAAAGCCCAGCAAGGCGCCGATGAGGATCTGTTCGGCCACCAGCATCAGCGCACTGAGGTCCAGCGCATTGACCGGCGGCATCGGCGGCAGTCCGGGAGCGATGACCACGGTGATCGCCAGGGCCAGATACAGACGCACGCGCCCCGGCACCAGGGTCGTGCCGAAGACCGGCATGCTCATCAGCACCGCAGTGACGCGGAATAACGGCAGGACAAACGACGCCACCCAGCTACTGATCTGGGTGTCCGTCAACGCGAGCATCGACATCCGGTCAGCCGATCAACTGCGGAATACTGCCGTACAACTGCAGGATGTATTCCATGAAGGTTTGCACCAGCCAGGGACCGGCGACGATCAGCGTGACCAGCATCACCAGCAGGCGCGGCAGGAAACTCAAGGTCTGTTCGTTGATCTGCGTGGCGGCCTGGAACATCGCCACCAGCAGGCCCACCAGCAGGCTCGGGATCACCAGGATGGCAACCATCATGGTGGTCAGCCAGAGGGCTTCGCGGAATAGGTCTACCGCAACTTCAGGCGTCATATCGTGTTACCCGCGCAAGTGGTCTAGACACCGCCGAAACTGCCCGCCAGGGTGCCGATGATCAACGCCCAGCCATCCACCAGCACAAACAACATGATCTTGAACGGCAGGGAAATGATCAGCGGCGACAGCATCATCATGCCCATGGCCATGAGGATACTGGCGACCACCAGGTCGATGATCAGGAACGGGATGAAAATCATGAAACCGATCTGGAACGCAGTCTTCAACTCGGACGTCACGAACGCCGGCACCAGGATCGTCAGCGGAGCCTGGTCAGGACTGGCGATGTCGGTGCGCTTGGACAGGCGCATGAACAGGTCCAGGTCGCTGCTGCGAGTCTGGGCGAGCATGAAATCCTTGATCGGCACCTGAGCCTTGGCCACGGCATCCTGGGCACTGAGTTTTTCCGCCAGGTAGGGTTGCAGCGCGTCCTGGTTCACCCTGTCGAATACCGGCGCCATGATGAACATGGTCAGGAACAGCGCCATGCCGGTGAGGATCTGGTTCGACGGCGTCTGTTGCAGCCCCAGCGCCTGGCGCAGGATGGAAAAGACGATGATGATCCGAGTGAAACTGGTCATCAGCATGACAAACGCCGGGATGAAACTCAGCGCAGTCATGATCAGCAGGATCTGCAGGCTGACCGAGTATTCCTGTGCCCCTTCGGCATTGGTGCCGAGGGTGATCGCCGGGATCGACAGCGGATCGGCGGCAAACGCCAACGGCGCGGCCAGCATCAGGGCCAACGCCAACAGAATGCGCAACGGCATTACTTTTTATCCTTTTGATCTTTACCCAGCAGTTCCATGAGCCGCTGGGCAAATTCGGGGGTGGCCTGCTCAGCGGAGGGCACCTGGACCGGCTCCTTGAGGACGTGCAGCGCGGTGATGGTGCCGGGGCTCAGCCCCAGCAGGATCTGCTCGTTGCCTACCTGCACCAGCACCAGCCGATCCCGCGGGCCCAACGCCCGGGAACTGATGATGTCGATGACCTGACCTTTGCCGGCGGGCCCCGCCTGTTGCACGCGCCGCAGCATCCACGCCAGGAAGAAAATCACCCCGAGCACCAGGAGCAGCCCCAGCACCAGTTGCGCCAACTGCCCGGCGATGCCGCTGCCACTGGCCGGCGCAACGGCCGCATTGGCCACCGGCTCGGCCGCCAGCACACTGAACGGCAGCATCAAGGCTGCGGCGAAAAAACCTTTCATTCAGCGCAGCTTCTTGATGCGTTCGCTCGGGCTGATCACGTCCGTCAGGCGAATGCCGAACTTCTCGTTGACCACCACCACCTCGCCATGGGCGATCAAGGTGCCGTTGACCAACACGTCCAGCGGCTCACCGGCCAGGCGATCGAGTTCGATTACCGAACCCTGGTTGAGCTGCAGCAGGTTGCGGATGTTGATGTCGGTGCTGCCCACTTCCATGGAAATCGACACCGGGATGTCGAGGATCACGTCCAGGTTCGGCCCGTCGAGCGTCACTTGCTCGTTGCTTTTTGGCACGCTGCCGAACTCTTCCATCTGCAGGCGGTTGGACGCGTGGGCGCCGGTATCGGCTGCCAGCAACGCATCGATGTCGGCCTGCCCGGCGTCGCCGGTTTCTTCCAGGGCCGCAGCCCACTCGTCGGCCAGCGCCTGGTCATCCTGGGTATTCATATCGTCAGCCATCATGTTTCCTCGGCGGGCAAAAATTCAGTTAAAAACGAAAACTTAAGAAATTGACAGCGCTCAGCGGCGTTCGATCGGCTCGATTACCTGCAACGCCAGGTTGCCTTTGTGAGAGCCCATCTTGACCTTGAAGGCCGGCACGCCATTGGCACGCATGATCATGTCTTCCGGCATCTCGACGGGGATGATGTCCCCCGGCTGCATGTGCAGGATGTCCCGCAGGCGCAGCTGGCGCCGGGCAACCGTCGCGCCGATCGGCACGTCGACGTCCAGCACGTCCTGGCGCAACGCGTTGATCCAGCGTTCGTCCTGGTCGTCGAGGTCCGACTGGAAACCGGCGTCGAGCATTTCACGCACCGGCTCGATCATCGAATACGGCATGGTCACGTGCAGGTCGCCGCCGCCGCCGTCGAGTTCGATGTGGAACGTCGAGACGACAATGGCTTCGCTCGGGCCGACGATGTTCGCCATGGCCGGGTTCACTTCCGAGTTGATGTACTCGAAGTTCACTTCCATGATCGCCTGCCAGGCTTCCTTCAGGTCGACGAAGGCCTGTTCCAGCACCATGCGCACGACGCGCAGTTCCGTCGGGGTGAATTCGCGACCTTCGATCTTGGCGTGACGACCGTCGCCACCAAAGAAGTTGTCCACCAGCTTGAACACCAGCTTGGCGTCGAGAATGAACAGCGCCGTACCGCGCAGCGGCTTGATCTTCACCAGGTTGAGGCTGGTGGGCACGTACAGCGAGTGCACGTATTCGCCGAACTTCATCACCTGCACGCCACCCACGGCCACGTCGGCCGAGCGGCGCAGCATGTTGAACATGCTGATACGGGTGTAGCGGGCGAAACGCTCGTTGATCATTTCCAGGGTCGGCATGCGTCCGCGAACGATGCGGTCCTGGCTGGTCAGGTCGTAGCTTTTGACGCTGCCCGGGTCAGCAGCGTTTTCGGTTTGCACCAGGCCGTCGTCGACACCGTGCAACAGCGCGTCGATTTCGTCCTGGGACAACAAGTCCTGCACGGCCATGTCGTGTTTCCTACTGCAATACGAAGTTAGTGAAGAGCAACTGTTCGATCACCACTTTGCCAAGCTCTTTCTGGGCCACTTCCTGCACGCTGGCCGTGGCTTTCTGACGCAGCATTTCCTGGCCGACCGGGGTGGCGAGGGTGTCGAAACTCTGTCCGGAAAACAGCATCACCAGGTTATTGCGGATCAATGGCATGTGCACACGCAACGCTTCCAGGTCGGCCTGGTTGCGGCCCTGCAACGTGATGCTGACCTGCATGTAGCGTTGACGACCGTTCACGGTGTAGTTGGCAACGAAGGCCGGGGCCATGGGCTCGAAAATCGCCGGCTGCTTGCCCACCGGTGCGGCTTCCGCCGCCGGTGCCGGCTTGCTTTGGGCGCTGTGCATGAAATACCAGGTCGCCCCCACCGAAACGCCCATCGCCAGGAGCAAGCCCACCACGATCAGGATGATCATCTTGAGTTTGCCTTTGGTTGCAGGGTCTTTTACAGCTGCTGCTTCACTCTTCGCCATGCCAATAATCCGTCACTAATCGGGGGGTTCACTGTTGCATGGCTAGGCAGGAGCAAGTGTTATGCCAGAAGTGTCCGCACTTGGAGTAGCGAGCTTGATGCGATCTCCAGGGACCGCAGAAACCAATGTGGGAGCGAGCTTGCTCGCGATAGCGGTGGATCAGTTCCGAACAAGGTGACTGACAAATCCGCTATCGCGAGCAAGCTCGCTCCCACAGGGGTTGTTGCATTGAATCAGGCGTAGTAGTCGACCGCACTGGTGCCGATGACGCTGGTCGTGCTGGCAGCCACTTCAGCGATGCTGGCGGGAGCGGCTTCATCCACCGAATCCACCCGCCCGCCCGAGGACGTCGTGCGTCCGGCCTGGGCCTGCTGCTGGGCTTGTTGGTCCTGGTTCTGCGAACCACGGGATTGATCCGACACGTTCACGTCGACCTGCCCCATGCCTTGCTGGGCAAAGCTGTCGCGCAAGCGATGCATCTGGCCTTCGAGGGCTTCACGAACGCCAGCGTGGGCGCTCATGAAGGTGACTTGGGTCTGCTGGTCCGGAACCATGTTCACCCGGATGTCCAGGCGCCCGAGTTCGGCCGGCTGCAACTGGATGTCGGCCGCCTTGAGATTGGCGCTCGACAAGTACATTACCCGGTTGACCACTTCCTCGGTCCAGCCGCTCTGGTTCATGGCGATGGGCTGGTTGACCGGCACCGCGTTGGCGGTTTTCGGCGTGGCGGCCTGGGTCAGTGCCGCCAAGCGATTGGCAAAGTCATCGACGCGGGTATCGCTCGAAGCCGCGGTCAGGTCCTTTAGGCCTTCGCTGATCAGGCCACTGAACGCCTTGTCGCCACCCTGGCTGCCGGCACCGGTGCTGTCCTGGTCGGCTTGCACAGTGAGCATGCTGGCCATGCCGGCGGCAAACGTCTGGGCCGAGGTCGGTTCGCCATCGGGCGAGGACGTCGGGGCGGCCTTGGGTTGCGCCTGGCTGGAAGCCGACACATGACCGCCCTGCTCCATCGCCAACCGCAAGGCTGGCAGCGCGTCGAGCGGATCAGCTTGCGGGTCGAACTCCGGATCCGTCACGGGTGCCGGGGCATTGGCCGCCGTCGTAGGAACAACGGCAGCCGCCACCGCAGCGGTGACTTGAGCATCGGCCGCAACCACCACGGGGGCGGGCTGAACCTCGGCAGTGGTCACCGCAACGACCGGCAACAACGCAGGATCAAGGGTTGGATCGACAGGCGCGGCGTCCGCTACGGGCTTCTCGGCCGCTTCGGTATCGTCATCCTGCGCAGTCTTGTCGTCGGCAGCAGCCGGCTTGTCGGCGGGCAAGGGTTTGCCGCTATCGGCAACCACCGGCTCCGGAGCGGCAGCCGTATCGCTGTCGACATCCTTTTTGACGGAGGTGTCGGAAGTCTTGTCGCGCCCCGGCTTTACCGACGGATCAACGACCGTCGGTGATTTGACGGGGGCCTGCTTGGCGAAGACCTGAGCGAAGCTGGAGGCTTTATTCCCGGCTTCCGGGCCCGCTGCCAGCGGATTGACGGCGGCCTGCGGCTTGGCCGGAGCAGTGGCCTGCAGGAGTGTATTGGGCGTAACAGGCATAAAATGGTCTCCGCTGCACTGGAATCAAGATGCAGTCGAGACAGGACAATGCAAGGGACGGGCCAACGCGTCGGACGACATCGTTTCAGCAATGAAAGCCTTCACGCTCTTCCCGGCAAAGCGTGCGGACGAAGGCAAACTCGCTGTCGATTTCATTGACCAGTTTTTCGATACCACTCAGCGACGGCTGTTTGGCGCGTTGCTCCAGCTCACCACACAGCTCAGCCAGGCGCAGGGCACCCATGTTGCTGCTACTGCCCTTGAAACTGTGGGCCGTGGCGCTCAGCTTTTCGGCGTCCCTGGCTTCATGCAGCACACGCAGGCGTGCTTCGGAATCCTCGAGGAAGGTGTCCAGCAATTCCGGATACCCGTCCTCCATGACTTCCCTCAACGTGCTGAGCACGTCGCGATCGAGATGAATTTCACTCACTTGCTCGCTCCCTGATCAAGATTGGCTCCGATTATGCCAGAGCCTCCCAGAAAAACTCCACGCGTGCACTACGACCATCGTCGGACCAGGAGGCCCGCTGGCAGAGTTGACGCACCAGGCTCACGCCACGCCCAGATAATCGGTCGCGATCCACGGGTCGCGCCATCACCTTGGCAACATCGAAGCCCTTGCCGCTGTCCTCGACCTCAATGACCAGACAGCCACCGTCACCATTGGGGGTGACGTGCAAATGCACCCGCACATGGCCATCGCTCAACGCGTCCAGGCGCTCGTTGCGCTCGCGGTAGTAACGGGCGAAACCCGTCGCATCGCGCTTGAGGCTGGAGTCCAACCCCAACACCCCATGTTCGAGGGCGTTGGAATACAGCTCCGACAGCACGCTGTAAAGGGCGCCACTGTGTGCCCTGAGCCCATGAACCTCAAGCAGCAATTGCAAAAGGTAAGGCATCGGGTTGAACCGCTTGAGCGTCTGCGCCCGGAATTCAAAGCTTACCGACCAGTCCAGCGGACTGGACTGGCCGCTATCGGAATAGACCGGAGGCGGCGGATTGAGTTGCGTCGGGGCGACGAGACGCACCTCGATCATGCTGAAGTCGTCACGGGCCTCGCCGCGAAAATCCTGCAGGGCTTGCTGGATATCTTCGAACAGGCGGTCGGGCTCACGGTTGGCCGAAAATACCTGCTGCAACCGCTCCACGCCAAACGGCTGGTCGTCGCGGTCACTGGTCTCGATCACGCCATCGGACAGCAGGAACACCCGATCGCCCACCGACATAGGGTGGACTTCGGTGCGGTCGTCAAACAACTGAGGCGTCAGTACGCCCAACGGCAAATGCCGCGCCGGCAACGGTGTGCGTACGCCAGTGAGGCTGTCGTGCAGATAACCGTCGGGCATGCCACCGTTCCAGATCTCTACGGTGCAGCGCTGGAAACTCAGGCACAGCAGCGTCGCGCAACAGAACATATCCACCGGCAGGATGCGCTTGAGCTTGGCATTCATCTCCCGCAGGATCTGCGCCAGGCCGTAGCCCTTGGCGGTCATCCCGTAGAACACTTCCGCCAGCGGCATCGCCCCCACCGCCGCCGGCAATCCGTGACCCGTAAAGTCCCCGAGCAGGATATGCATGTCGCCGGCCGGATTGAACGCGGCCAACAGCAGATCGCCGTTGAACAAGGCGTAGGGCGATTGCAGGTAACGGATGTTCGGCGCGCTCAGGCAGCCGGAGTGGGCAATCTTGTCGAATACCGCCTTGGCGACCCGCTGCTCGTTGAGCAGATAGTCATGGTGCCGGGCGATCTGGTCGCGCTGCTCCACCACCGTGGCTTGCAGCCGACGCAAACGGTCCATCGCCTTGATCTTGGCGGCCAGGATTACTTGGTTATAGGGTTTTGCCAGGAAGTCATCACCACCGGCCTCGAGGCATCGGGCAAGCCCTTCGCTTTCGGTCAACGAGGTGAGAAAGATGATCGGGACCAGTTGATCCCCGGCCAACTGCTTGATCTTCTGCGCCGCTTCAAAACCATCCATGACCGGCATCATCGCGTCCATCAACACAAGATGCGGACGCTGTTGCAGATAGACCTCGACCGCCTCGGCACCGTCAGCCGCAGTGAGCACGTGATGGCCCTGGCGACGGACGATGGTCGACAACAGCAGTCGATCGGCGGCACTGTCTTCGGCAATCAGGATCGTCAGCGGCTCCGGCGACGATTGCATGGCGATCAACTGATATCGAACAGCTTGTCGAAATTGGAGATCGCGAGGATTTTCTTGACGTCGCTGCTGCTGTTGACGACGCGGATATCCGATTCGTCGCCACCGGCATGGTCACGCAACAGCAGGAGCATGCCCAACGCAGAACTGTCGAGGTAAGTGGCTTCTTTCAGATCCACCACGATGGACTCGGGTTTCGTGTTGAGCTTTTCATAAGACTCACGAAACTCCTGGTGCCGGCCAAAATCGAAGCGACCCTTGATCGAGATCGTCAGTTTTTGCCCATCCGGAGATACTTCGGTAATGACAGACATATTCACTTCCTTGTCATGGACATACGTGTACAAGGTTTAGCACTTGGTAGAGGTCTGAGCAAGGTTTCAATCGCCTACCCGACAAAACCCTACCGCCGTTATCAATACGGATCGTGGCGCGGCAGCCGCTGGGACAGCTCGTCCAGCAATTTCTGCTCACGCTTGTCCTCCAATTGCCGCGCCTCGTCGATGTAGCGCTGTACGAGTTTGCGCAACCCTTCGACGCGGGCGAACGCCTCTTGCCAGCTCTGGCGGGCCTTCTCCAGGTTGTTCTGGTGCCAGACCAGACTCTGGCGCTGCTGGTCGATGGCCGTACCCAACTGCGCGAGGAATCCTTGGTAGCCCAATAGCCATTGCCCGGAAACGCCATGGCTGCCGCGGGCGATCCATTGCTCCTGGTATTCGAGGCGAAAATTTTCCAGGTCCGCCAACTTGCTTTCGGCAACTGCCACCTGCCCCTGAAAATAGGCCAGCCGCTGGACGGCGGTCTTCTCGGCCTTTTCGGCCATGTCCACCACTGGCGCCAGGCGCGCCGCACGACTCGTGGCCATGATCGGTTACGTGCCGGAGACAGGGGCGAAAATGGTTTGCAGGTGCGCTTCGCTGGCGCCCATGCCGATGCTGTCGTTAAGCGCCTGGCGCAGATATACCGCCATGGACGGGTAGAGGCTGATGGCCGTGTCGGTCTCACGATCGCCGCCAGGTACATACGCTCCGACGCTGATCAGGTCGCGACTTTGCTGGTAGCGAGACCAATACTGCTTGAACTGTTGCGCACGCTTCATGTGCTCGGGGCTGATGACCGATGGCATGACCCGGCTGATCGACGCCTCGATATCGATAGCGGGGTAATGCCCCTCCTCCGCCAGGCGTCGGGACAACACGATGTGGCCGTCGAGCACGCCTCGGGCCGAGTCGGCGATCGGGTCTTGCTGGTCGTCACCCTCGGACAGCACCGTGTAGAACGCCGTGATGGAACCGCCGCCCTTCTCCGCGTTACCGGCACGTTCCACCAGCTTCGGCAGCTTGGCGAACACTGAAGGCGGATAACCCTTGGTCGCCGGCGGCTCGCCGATGGCCAGGGCGATTTCCCGCTGGGCCTGGGCGAAACGGGTCAGCGAGTCCATCAGCAACAGGACGTTCTTGCCCTTGTCGCGGAAATATTCGGCGATGCGCGTGCAGTACATCGCAGCGCGCAGGCGCATCAGCGGCGCATCGTCCGCCGGCGAAGCGACGACAACGGAGCGCTTGAGCCCTTCCTCGCCGAGGATGTGCTCGATGAATTCCTTCACCTCGCGGCCCCGCTCGCCGATCAGCCCGACCACGATGATGTCGGCCTCGGTGAAGCGGGTCATCATGCCCAGCAGCACACTCTTGCCCACGCCGGTACCGGCGAACAGGCCCAGGCGCTGACCGCGTCCGACCGTCAACAAACCGTTGATGCAACGAATGCCCACATCCAGCGGCACGCTGATGGGGTCGCGCTTGAGCGGGTTGATCGTCGGGCCGTCCATCGGCACCCAATCCTCGGCCTTCATCCCGCCCTTGCCGTCCAGCGCCCGACCAGCGCCGTCCAGCACGCGACCGAGCATGCTCATGCCCATGGGCAGGCGGCCGGTATCGGCCAACGGCACCACACGGGCACCCGGGGCAATGCCGGCGACACTGCCGACCGGCATCAGGAATACCTTGCTCCCGGAAAAACCCATGACCTCGGCTTCGACCTGAACCGGGTGATAGCTGTCGTCATTGATCACCAAGCAGCGACTGCCCATGGCCGCACGCAATCCTTCGGCTTCGAGGGTCAGGCCGACCATGCGCAACAGGCGACCTTCCAGGATCGGTTGGCCGGCCAGTTCGGTGGCCTCGGCGTAGCTGCCCAGGCGCTTGCCGAAGCTGGTTCGCTCAAGGCGCATCGTGGCCTGCCACTTCAGGTGTGATCGGCTCGCCGCTGTCGGGATCGACGATGGCGGCCGGCTTGGGTTCGTCCGGCAAGTCCAGGCTCAGGTCGGCGGGCGCCGGGTGCAAAGCCTGTTCGTGCAGTTGGTCGAACAGCTTGGCCATGATCTGGCTGATGCGGGTCTCGACGGTAGCGTCGATGCGGCTGTGCTCGGTTTCCACGCGGCAACCGCCCGGCAGCAGGGTTTCATCTTCGACGATGCGCCAGGTTTCCTCATGGCGCTCGCGCAAAGCCTTGACCAGTTCGAAGTCCTGCGGGTTGATGTACAACCGCACGTTGCCCACACCCAGCGGCAACAGCTTGAGGGCTTCGCGCATGACGTGTTCGATCTGGCTCGAATCGATGGCCAGTTCGCGCTGGATCACTTGCCGGGCGATGTGCTGCACCAGCCCGACCAATGACTTTTCAATCTGCGTGTCCTGCTCGGCGATGGGCTCGAACAGGTTCTGCATCAACGATTCCAACGCGCGCAGCTTGGCCGTGAGCGCCACGTCGGCTTCCTGACGGACCTTGATCGTGGTGCTGTGGAAACCTTCTTTTTCGCCAATGGCGAAGCCTTCGTTGTAAGCCTCCTGGCGGATGCTCTCGACTTCTTCGAGGGTCAGTGGCTGGACTTCTTCCAGCGGCACCTCTTCCATCTCCGGCAGTTCTTCCACCGGTTCCGGCTCGGGCTCGGGCACGTAGGGGTCGAAGCTGGGCAGCGACCAGACGTCGAAACCACCGACGTCACGGGCGCGGATCAGGTCGCTGGGTGAATCATCACTCTTGGCAGACATAACGACCTTAGATCATCTCTTCGCCGCCCTTGCCACCGAGCACGATTTCTCCGGCTTCGGCCATACGGCGGGCGATGGTGAGGATTTCCTTCTGTGCGGTTTCCACGTCGCTGACGCGCACCGGGCCCTTGGCCTCGAGGTCGTCGCGCAACAGTTCGGCCGCCCGTTTGGACATGTTCTTGAAGATCTTTTCCTTGACGCCTTCGTCCGAACCCTTGAGGGCCAGGACCAGGACGTCGGAGGACACTTCGCGCAACAGTGCCTGGATGCCACGATCGTCGACATCGGCCAGGTTGTTGAACACGAACATGAGGTCTTCGATCTGACCGGACAGGTCTTCGTCGACTTCGCGGATCGAGTCCATCAATTGACCTTCGATCGAACTGTCGAGGAAGTTCATGATGTCCGCCGCGCGCTTGATGCCGCCCAACGTAGTGCGCGAAGCATTGGAGTTGCCCGAGAACTGCTTCTCGAGGATCTGGTTCAATTCCTTCAGGGCGGCCGGCTGTACGGTGTTCAGCGACGACACCCGCAGGATGATATCGAGGCGCACCTTGTGGTCGAAATTGCCCAGCACTTCGCCGGCCTGGTCCGGGTCGAGGTACGCCACCACGATCGCCTGGATCTGGGGGTGCTCGTAACGGATCACGTCAGCAACGGCGCGTGGTTCCATCCACTTCAGGCTGTCGAGGCCGCTGGTGTTGCCACCCAGCAGGATCCGGTCGATCAGGCCGTTGGCCTTGTCCTCGCCCAGGGCCTGGGTGAGCATCTTGCGCACATAGTCGTCGGAACCGACGCCCAGGCTGGTCTGGTCGCCGACGATGTCGACGAACTCGCTCATGACCTGCTCGACCTGTTCGCGGTGCACGTTACCCATCTGGGCCATGGCCACGCCGACGCGCTGGACCTCCTTGGGCCCCATGTGACGCAGCACTTGGGCGGCGTCGGTCGACCCCAGGGACAGCAGCAAGATCGCGGCTTTGTCGACCCGGGACAATTTGGCAACAGCGGCTCGATTATCACTCATCTGCGTTAATCCACTCTTTCACGACCTGGGCCACACGACCCGGATCTTCTGCCACCAGACTCTTGATGGCGTTCAACTGAGCGTCATAGCCTTCGCTCGGGCTTGGCAGCAGGATGCTCTGCGGCCCGCCGAGGCTGACGCGATCGTTGGCCAATTCGCCATCCAGGCCGCCCATGCCTCCCAGCTCTACATCACCCAAGCCAGCCAACTGCTTGTTCTTGCCGCCACCGGTAATGTTGTTGAGCACCGGACGCAACACACCGAACACCAGTATCAGGATGAACAGCACACCCAATACTTGCTTGACCACATCCCAGAACCAGGGTTGCGAATAAAACGGAATGTCGGCGATTTCTTCACCGCGCTCCAGGGAGAACGGCACGTTGATCACGCTGACGCTGTCGCCACGGCTGGCGTCGAAACCGACCGCGTCCTGCACCAGGCGAGTGAAGCGCGCCAATTCGTCGGCGCTCCACGGTGCACGGCTGGTTTCGCCGTTGGCCGGGTTGATCTTGACCTGATCGTCCACCACCACGGCGACCGACAGGCGATTCAAGCGACCCTGTTGCTGCTTGGTGTGGCTGATGGAACGGTCGAGCTCGAAGTTCTTGGTGGATTGTTGACGCTTGTCGGCCGGGTACGGCGCGAGCATCGGCTGGCCGGTGGCCGGGTCCATGATCTGTTGGCCGTTGGCATCGATCAGCGGCTGGCCTGGCTGCACCATGCCTGCGGCGGCGGTGGCGCCACCGGTGGTTTGCGGCGCGCTGGCCGGCGACGGCGGCTGGTTGCTCAGGGCACCCGGCACGCCTTGCGGGCCATTGCTGGCAGTGCGCTGTTCGTTCACCGACTGCTCGCTGCGCAACGCCGGCTGATCCGGGTTGAACTGCTCGGAGGTCGATTCAACCGCACTGAAATCCACATCCGCCGACACTTCGGCCTTGTAGCGGCCGTTACCGAGGATCGGTTGCAGGATGTTATGCACCCGCTGAGTGAACATGCCTTCCATGCGACGGCTGTAGTCGTATTGCTTGCCGGCCATGGTCAGTTCGGAATTTTCCGCCTGGTCGGAGAGCAGGTTGCCCTTCTGGTCGACCACGGTGATCTGCGACTTGCTCAGCTCGGGAACGCTGGTCGCCACCAGATTGATAATGGCCAGGACCTGGCCTGGCTCCAGGGAGCGGCCGGAATACAGTTCAACCAGGACCGACGCACTCGGCTTGCGCTCATCGCGCACGAAGACCGAGCTTTTCGGGATCGCCAGGTGCACACGGGCACCCTTGACGTTGTTGAGGCTGGAGATGGTGCGCGCCAGTTCGCCTTCCAGGCCGCGACGATAACGCGTCGCTTCCATGAACTGGCTGGTGCCCAGGCCCTGGTCCTTGTCGAGAATCTCGAAACCGATGTTGCCATCGGTCGGTGTGACACCCGCGGCAGCGAGCTTGAGGCGCGCGCGCGCCACGTCGTCGGCCTTGACCAGCAAGGCGCCAGAGTTGGGTTCGACAGTGTAGGGAATGTCGGCAGAAGCCAGGGTTTCCATGACTTGCTTGGCATCCATGCCTTCCAGGCTACCGTACAACGGACGGTAGTCTGGCTGCTGGGACCACAACACGACGGCGAAACCAATCGCCACGCTGGCAGCCAGGCCGACCAACAGGCCAACCTGACGCAGCATGGTCATCTCGGAGAGGTTTTCCAGGAAAGACAGACCGAACAACGGCGGTTTGCCGTCTACCGGAGTGGCCTTGGCTGGAACGTTATCAACGGCTGCTTCTGCCATGACTCAATAGTTTCCTTAGACCGGCATCTGCATGATGTCTTGGTAGGCTTGAACCAGTTTGTTGCGTACCTGGGTCAACGCCTGAAACGAGACACTGGCTTTCTGCGAAGAGATCATTACGTCCGTCAGGTCGACGCCACTTTTGCCAATTTCAAAAGCACTGGCCAACTGGTTCGAAGCCTGCTGGGTATCGTTCACTTTATTGACGGCCTGACCGAGCATGTCGGAAAAGCTGCTGCCACCCACCTGGGGGACCGCGACCGATTTCGGCTGGGCCATGGCGTCCATTTGCATGGCCCGCATGTCCAACATCAATCGATTAAATTCAATACCTTGGCTCATGGTCTATTCTCTCTGGCGGCCCGCGTTTTTTTGACACTTACTCAGCGGGTACGTAGGTATTAGCAACAAGGGTGCCAGCTCGATGGCCGGCAGAAACAATTGCGCGCACCGCTCCACTGTGGGAGCGAGCTTGCTCGCGATGCCATCACATCCGACATCAACTTGACTGACCCACCGCTATCGCGAGCAAGCTCGCTCCCACAGGGATTGGTGGCGAATATTCAACTGGCGAAAAGGTAGGCCTCCACGTCCATCCCCGCATCACGCATCTGCGCCAGCTTGTAGCGCAGGGTCCGCGGGCTGATGCCAAGGCGTTCGGCCGCCTCCTTGCGACGGCCGCGCTCGGCACGCAGGGTGTCGATGATCATCTGGAACTCGCGTCGACGCAGGTCGTCCTCCAGCGCACCCGCGGATTCCGCCACTTCCATCGGCGGAACCACCGCTGGGGCTGGCTGCAAGACCGGCAACGGCGCACAAGCCACCGGACCGGCCAGGCAAAAATCTTCGGGCTGGATCAAGCCGCCCTGTTGCAGGATGAGGGCCCGCTGGATGGCGTTATCCAGCTCACGGACATTGCCAGGCCAGGGATAAGCGATCAGGCAAGCCTGGGCTTCGGCGGACAGTCGCGCCGTTGCATGCTTCATTTTATTGACGTGCTTGGCCAGCAGGCGCTCGGCCAGCGGCAGGATATCGGCGGTGCGCTCGCGCAACGGACGCCAGGCCAACGGAAAAACCGACAGCCGGTAATAAAGGTCTTCCCGGAAACGCCCCGCCGCCACTTCGCCCGCCAAGTCGCGGTTGGTCGTCGCCACCACGCGGATGTCCAGGCTGATGGGCTTGCGCGCGCCGACCCGCTCCACTTCGCGCTCCTGCAGTACACGCAACAGCTTGGCCTGCAGGCCAAGGGGCATTTCGGAGATCTCGTCCAGCAGGATGGTGCCGCCGTCAGCCTGTTCGAACTTGCCGGCCTGGGCCGCGATGGCGCCGGTGAACGAGCCCTTCTCGTGCCCGAACAATGTGGCCTCGAGCATGTTGTCGGGAATCGCCGCGCAATTGATGGCAATGAACGGTTCGTTGGCGCGACGGGATTGCTGATGGATATAGCGGGCCAGTACTTCCTTGCCCGTACCCGACTCGCCGGAAATCAACACGGTTGAATCACTGCGGGCCACTCGCGCGGCCAGCTCCAGCAATTGCGCGCTGGCGGGCTCGATGGCCACCGGCCCTTCACCCTCGACCGCAGGGCTTCCCAGGGCATGACGCGCCACCAGATCAAGCAGCGCCTTGGGCTCGAACGGTTTGACCAGGTAATCCGCCGCGCCTTGGCGCATGGCATCCACCGCACGCTCGACCGCACCGTGTGCGGTCATCAACAGGACCGGCAATTGCGGCTGGCGCGCACGCAGCAAACCCAGCAGTTGATGGCCGTCCATGCCTGGCATGTTGACGTCGCTGACCACCAGGCTGAACGGCTCGCGGGCAACGGCCAGCAGCGCCTCCTCCGCCGAACCGACGGCGGCATGATCATGCCCGGCCAACAGCAGCGTATCGGCCAGCGCCTCGCGCAGCGCACGATCGTCCTCCACCAGCAAAACCTTGATCGCCATTGCCTTCACTCCACCCCTGGCGCACTGGAAAACAGCGGCAGGACGATCAGCGCACAAGTGCCACGCCCCAGCCGCGAGCGCAGCAGCAATTCTCCCTGATGGGCACGCGCAACGGCCTTGACCACGGTCAGGCCCAAGCCCGTCCCAGTGGCCTTGGTGGTAAAAAACGGCTCGCCCAGGCGGGTCAATACGGCTGGATCGATGCCACTGCCGCTGTCGCTGACACACAGGCGCAACGTGCTGCCACGGGTGTACAGATGAACCTTCAACCGGACGTCACCGCCGCTGGCCTGGATCGCATTTTCAATCAGGTTCAATACCGCGCCCACCAAGGTGTCACGGTTGCACAAGACCTCGCCCACATGGCTGTCGCACTGCCAGCGGATCGGCAGATCCTGCACATGGGTCAACGCTGCGGCCTGCAAGGATTGCAGCAACGCCTTGGGTGTCACGCGGTCGGTCAACGGCAACTCGCCCCGGGCGAATACCAGCATGTCGCGCACCTGGTGCTCCAGCTCATGCAGGCGTTCTTTCAAGCGGCCAGCAAAGCGTT
Source organism: Pseudomonas sp. HB05 (assembly GCF_016756915.1). Lineage (NCBI taxonomy): Bacteria > Pseudomonadati > Pseudomonadota > Gammaproteobacteria > Pseudomonadales > Pseudomonadaceae > Pseudomonas > Pseudomonas sp. HB05. Next base: position 49,575 of record NZ_JAESPG010000005.1, on the reverse strand, counting down.
GCTGGGTGTCCATGGGCAATTGCTGTTCGGTCAGATGACTGGCGTAAAGCAACGCGGCGGACAGCGGCGTGCGGATCTGATGGGCCAGCGACGCCACCATCCGGCCGAGGGACGACAGGCGCTCGTGGCGAGCCAGTTGATCTTGCAGGTGACGGGTTTCAGTCAGGTCATTGAGCAGCACCAACTGCCCAGGCTCGGCATCCAGCGAACGGGTCGAGATAGAGAGACGCCGACCGTCCTTGAGGGAGATTTCGTGGCCATCGTCTTCGCGAGGGGCGAAGCAGCGGGCGATGACGTGCCGCCAAAGCTCGCCCTCCAGGGGCAGGCCGAGCAGCTCGCACGCCGCCGGGTTGGCTTCGCGCACGAAACCGTGCTCATCGATGACGATGACGCCGCCAGGCAAGAGGTCGAGGAGATTTTGCAGCCGATTGGCCAGGCGTTCTTTTTCCGCCAGTTCCTGCATGCGCTGGGCGCTGACCACCGCCAGCTCACCCTTGAGTTCGGTCACCCGAGCTTCAAGCAGGCTGTAGGAATCGGTCAACTGGCTGGACATCTGGTTAAACAGCGAAAACGCCTGTTCAAGTCCAAGCCGGCTAGCCTGTTCGGCGGACGGCATGTGTCCCGGCTCGGGGACAGGCGACATCAGGGCGGCTTGGGTCATCGTGCTCTCTCGCTTGGCTGACCGTCAGTTAAACGGAACGTTGCGAGGGCTGTAGCAATACCCGTGCCGAAAAAAAACCGCCTGAAAATCAGGCGGTTGCAAAACAGGCGTCAATCATCCGCCTGTTCATCTCCTTCGCGCCGGCTCATGCCGTACTTGCGCATCTTTTCTACCAGGGTCGTACGGCGGATACGCAAGCGCTCCGCCGCGCGGGCCACGATACCGTTGGCATCGTCCAGGGCCTGTTGGATGAGGCCTTGCTCCAGGCCGCCCAAGTAGTCCTTGAGGTCCAGGCCTTCCGGCGGCAGCAAGGCGTTGCTGGTGAAATCCGGCGTATGGCCGTTGATCGCCACGCGCTCTTCCAGGTCGCTGCGCAGGCTGTCGACCATTTGCTCGTCTTCGTCATCGACGTAGCGGAATTTCTTCGGCAGCTCAGCGACGCCGATCACACCGTAGGGGTGCATGATCGCCATGCGCTCCACCAGGTTCGCCAGCTCGCGAACGTTGCCCGGCCAGCCATGGCGGCAGAGGGACATGATCGCCGCCGAGTTGAAGCGGATCGAACCGCGCTTCTCATGCTCCATGCGCGAGATCAATTCGTTCATCAGCAGCGGGATGTCTTCGACGCGCTCACGCAGCGGCGCCATTTCGATCGGGAACACGTTGAGGCGGTAATAGAGGTCTTCGCGGAAACTGCCGACCTCGATCATGCTCTCGAGATTCTTGTGGGTCGCGGCGATGATCCGCACGTCGACGCTCTGGGTCTTGTTGCTGCCCACGCGCTCGAACGTACGCTCTTGCAGCACGCGCAGCAGCTTGACCTGCATCGGCAGCGGCATGTCGCCGATTTCGTCGAGGAACAGCGTGCCGCCATTGGCCAGTTCGAAACGCCCGGCGCGGCTGGTGATTGCACCGGTAAACGCACCCTTTTCGTGGCCAAACAGTTCGCTTTCCAGCAGCTCGGCAGGAATCGCCCCGCAGTTGACCGGCACGAACGGCGCCTCGCGACGCTTGGAATGGTAATGCAGGTTGCGCGCGACTACTTCCTTGCCAGTACCGGACTCGCCCAGGATCAGCACGCTGGCGTCAGTGTCGGCCACCTGCTGCATCATCTGGCGCACGTGCTGGATCGCACGGCTGGTGCCGACAAGGCTGCGGAAAAGATTGGGTTCACGGTGCCGACCGCGCTCGCGGGCCTGGTCGTACATCTCGCGATAAACCTGGGCACGGTGCAGCGAATCGAGCAATTTGCTGTAGCTCGGCGGCATTTCCAAGGTGGAAAGTACCCGGCGGCGCTGGTCCTCAGGCAAGTCAAGGGAAGAATTTTCGCCCATTAACAAAACTGGAAGGAACTCATCCCAGGTTGAGAGTGTCTTTAGCAAGCCCAAAAGCGAAGCGGGAGCATTTACGGTCCCGATAAGGACACAAATGACTTCACGGCTGGACGACAAAGAGCCGACAGCCTGCTGCCAATCATGGCTGCCGCAGGGCAAATTTTCTTCGCCAAGAAAATTCAGAATCACCGCCAGGTCACGGCGGCGGACGCTATCGTCATCGATCAGGAGAATTTTGGTTTCACGCCACATGCAATAGCAACTTCCCTAGTCAACTCAGTGCCCGAATTTGGGGGCAAGCTAGACGCTTGCAGACTTGTCATGCCTGTAGACGCCTGAAATCTGTAAACAGCCACTAGTTAAGTCAAAAAATCGTGCACAGTCAAATTTATGGCGCACTTTGTTCGGATTAAATGAAAATTAAATCATCCGAACAGGTTGTAAACCTTCGCCGCGTTCTGTGACTGATGAATCTGCGACATTTCGTTCACGATCGCCTGGCGCTCTCCCGTCGCCGCCTCCAGCAACTGCCGATACACGCCAAGCAATTCTTCCAGGTTATTACGCAACGCCGCCTCGTCCACCTCGGACTCGCTCAAGACGTCTTCCATGCAGGAACGGCACGCCAGGTCCAATTGACCGATGGCCTCCCAATTGCGCTCAGCCAAGGCGCCAACCAAGGCATCGCGGGTTTGTTCAATTCGCTGCAAGACAAGACTCATGAGCATATTCCTCAGAATTGCGGGCCAGGCGTGGCAATGGCGTCCCAGCCTTCCTTGACCGTGCGAAGCAGATCAGCGACTTCGTCGAGGATCTTCGGATCGGCCTTGACGTTGGCCTCAGCCAAGCGTTTCATCATGTACGCGTAAAGAGCATCCAGTTCTGCGACCGACTCGGCCCGATTTTCCAGGTCCAAGCCTTCTCGCAAGCCGCCGACGATGCCGATGGCCTTGCTGATCAGGATGCCTCTGTTTGCAATATCCTTGCGCTCCATCGCGCCCTTGGCTTGGGCGATACGGTCCAACCCGCCTTCCATGAGCATCTGCACAAGACGATGGGGACTTGCTTCGGAGGTTTGCGCTTGGGCGCCAATCTTCTGGTATTGGCGAAGGGCCAACATCGGATTCATGTTCTACCTCTTCAAAAAACTTCGGTTCGTATAAACAGCGTATCGACGCCGCGTCAAAAAACTTTAGACCGAAAAGCCGAAAGCCCGGAACGTTGTCAAAACGTTGCCGGGCTTTTTGCATCGGTCAAAGTCAGCTGTTTTTCTGTTGTGCCGTCATCGCCTCGAACATCGAGGTGATGTTGCTCGCAGTGGCCTTCAACTTGCCGACCAAGGTATCCATGTCGTTGTACTTCTTAGTCAACACTGCGGTCAGGGTCTCGACCCGACGATCCAGAGCCTCCTGATCGGCCTTCAAGCGGGTCTGGGTCCTGGTCAGCGCTGTGTTCCGCTGGTCGAGAATGCCACCCGTCTGGCTGAAGGGTTCGATCGCCTTGCCCATGCGTTCCAGCAGACCGTTGGTGCCCGTGAACAACGTCTGGACTTCACCGCTGAGCTTTTTATCGTTCATCGCTTCAGTGAATTTGACGCTATTGAAATTCAACGCGCCCGTCTTCTGATCGGTGGTAATACCCAGTTGGGCCAGCGACGTCAGCTTGTCGCCAGCGCCGGTTTCAGACAAGGGCGTTCGAATCGCCGCCAGCAGCGAGCGAGGCAACGCGTCACCGGTCAATTTTGCCGGCACTGTCAGCTTCCCATCAGCGTCGAGCGACGGCTTGGTCAGTGCGGTGATGCTATTGGCGACCGCGTTATAGGCATCGACGAATTTCTGGATCGAGGCTTTCAGGCCATCATTGTTCGGCGCCACGGTAACGGTTGCAGTGCCCCCGTCTGCTACGCCGAGCAAATTCAACGTCAATCCGGAAATCGCCGTGCTGACCGTATTGCTCTTGCTGGTCAGCACCATGCCATCGACGGTGAAACTGGCATCCTTGGCCAGGGCACCGATGGCGCCCGCCGAAGTGGCAGTCAGCGCGGTATTGCCAGCGCCCACAACGTTCGTGCCATCGATCTCCAGCCCTGCGATGCCGCTCACCGAGATATCGGAACCTGCACCGGTCGTGGTCGAACCCAACACCAGGCGCGAACCAAAGGAGTCGGTGATGATGTTCGCACTGACACCGGCAGCCTTGAGCGCAGAGTCGGCGTTGATCGCGTCGCGAACCGATTGCAAGGTGGAGCCATCCGGCACATTGAGGTTGTAGTTGTTACCCCCCTGCGAGATGGTCATCGTACCCGTCGGAATGGCACTGGTCGTACCACCCGCGAAGGCCGCCGAAGTGACCTTGGACGCAGTGGCCAGGTTGGTGACTTTGATCGCGTAAGTGCCGTTCACCGCCGTGTTACTGGCGGTAGCCGTGAGAACACCGGGAGCTGAAGATGTCGCAGCAAAACCCGAGAATTGCGGGGTCGTTGTGCTGGACAAGTCCTTCATGGCGGTATTGAAAGCTGCCAACAATGACTTCAGGGTGCCCACCCCGGAGATACTGTTGGTAGTCGTCGTCGTCGCTCGGGTGATCTGACCTTGCTTGGCCGCCTTGTCGGAATCGACCAGCGCCTTGACGATAGCGCCGGTATCAAGGCCAGAGCCTAAACCCAAGCCAGGTAGAATTGGACTTGCCATGTGGGACTCCCTTCAGTGTGTCGCCGGCCTTTTGACCTTTACAACGCCCAAAAGAACATAACAACAAAATTCGTGCCGGTTGTCAGGCTTCAGCGCTGAACAACAAGCTGTTTGCATCATTCAAACTGTTGGCCAGCTTCAGAACTTCTTCGTTCGGGATCTGGCGAATTACTTCACCGGAACCACTGGCGATCACTTTGACCACTACTTTGCCTGAAGGCTCATCGATAGAGAACTCCAGATTGCGCTTAACCGACTGGACGAACTTCTCGATTTCCTGAACGGCCTTTTTGAGCTTGTCCTGCTCGGCGGCAGCGTCTTTAGGCGCTTGCTTGACCGGTGTCACGGTAGCAACGTCGGCTTGAGGCTTCTCCACGGGCTTGTCGGCCACCGTGGGTGCCGGCTTCGCCGTTGGATAAGACAAGTTCAGCTTCACGCTCATATCCATGTCCATCACCTCTTGAACGGAAAAAGCGAGAGAGCACGCAAGCGCACTCCCCCGCTAAAACTCATCCGGCTATTACTGAAGCAGCTTCAGTACAGCGGATGGCAGTTGGTTGGCCTGGGCCAGAACCGAAGTAGACGCTTGCTGCAGAGTCTGCTGCTTGGTCAGTTGTGCAGTTTCAGCGGCGAAGTCGGTATCTTGTACGCGACCCAGTGCAGCACTGGCGTTTTCGTTGATGTTCTGCAGGTTGGAGATGGTGCTGGAGAAACGGTTTTGTGCAGCACCGAGGTCGGCACGAGCACTGTTGATGGTGTCGAGCGCGCTGGTGATTGCGTCCATGGCAGCCGAGAAGGCGGTTTCAGCAGCAGCGCTGTCGGAACCAAGGATGGTAACTGCCGAACCAACACCCAGGCTCGTAGCGTCGAAGCTGGCGCTCAAGGTCAGGGAGATCTGGTTGTCAGCACCGGTGTTCGAACCGACCTGGAAGGTCATGGTGCTGGCGGTACCGTCGAGCAGGTTCTTGCCGTTCAGGTTGGTGCTGTTGGCGATACGGGTCAGTTCGTCGCTCATCTGCGAGAACTCTTTGTTCAGAGCGACACGGTCGTCTGCACTGTTGCTGTCGTTACGGGACTGGATGGCCAGTTCGCGCATACGTTGCAGAATGTTGGTCTGCTCCTGCATCGCGCCTTCAGCGGTTTGCGCCATGGAGATACCGTCGTTGGCGTTTTTGATCGCCATGGTCTGACCGCGGATTTGCGAGGTCATACGGGTAGCGATCTGCAGGCCGGCGGCGTCGTCTTTGGCACTGTTGATTTTCAGGCCGGAAGACAGGCGGGTCATCGAAGTAGAAAGAGCGTCGGAAGCGCGGTTCAAGTTCTTCTGAACGTTCAGCGAAGTGGTGTTGGTGTTTACTGTTAAAGCCATGACGAATTCCTCGTTGGTTGGGTACTGCGGCTTCCGGCCCTTGGCAACCGCCGGGGGTGTGGCCTAGAGAACCTTCGTAATAGTTATCGTCGGGTTGGGAACTTGCTTGAGGGCTTTTTTCAAAAAATTTGCTAGCAGACTGCCACCCCTTGAGAAACAAGGGCTTAGCGGCAAACAAAAGCCCAAAAAATGGCGTCAAGAAACGGCGGGGATAGCGTCACGCGCAAAAAAATAGCGCTTCAGGCGAACCTGAAGCGCTATTGGAAGCACATAAATCGGATCAGTCGCGATAGAGAATCGCAGAGCCCCATGACAGGCCGACACCGAAACCGCTGATCGCCACGCGCTTCCAGTCGGCATCCAGGACGTGCTTCTCCAGTAACAGCGGAATGCTCGAAGACACGGTATTACCGGTCTCGACCATGTCCTTGATGAACTTTTCAGGCTCACCCTCGAAACGCCGCGCCACGGCATCGACAATTGCCGCGCTGCCCTGGTGGATACAGAACGCGTCGATATCGCTGGGTTGCAATGACGACTCGTTCAGCAGTTCATGCAAATGAGCCGGCACTTTCAGCAAGGCGAAGTTGAAGACCTGGCGGCCATTCATGAAAAACACACCGTCGCTCACCTTCAGGTGCGGCGCACCGGAACCGTCAGTCCCGAACTTGGACTTGCCCAACTGCCAATTGGCCCCTTCGGCCATCCAAGTGGCCGTGGCGGCGTCGCCGAAGAGCATGGTGGTGTTGCGGTCTTCAGGGTCGACGATTTTCGAATAGGGGTCGGCGGTGACCAGTAACCCGTTTTTCAGCCCTGCGGCCTCCATGAAGCCTTTCAGGGCATAGATGCCATAGACATAGCCCGAGCAGCCCAGGGATATGTCGAACGCCGCCACATGGGTTGGCAGCCCGAGTTTGTCCTGCACGATGGCGGCCGTGTGCGGCAATCCTTCCTCATCACCGTTCTGGGTGACGACGATCAGCGCGTCAATCGATTCGCGCGAAAGCTGTGGGTTGTTGGCGAACAGCGCGTTCACTGCTTCGACACACAGGTCCGATGTTTCCTGATCAGCGTCTTTGCGCGGCAGGAACGCCGAACCAATCTTGCCGAGGATGAACTCTTCATCCTTCTCGAATTTGGCACCCTGAGCGTAGTTATCCACACCAGCGGTCGGCACATAACTCGCTATGCTTTTTATGCCAATCATCATGGCTTCCCGATCATGTACTGCGACTAGGTTCACCCCCAAAAGCTCAGGGGCGCTTCAAAATGGTTGATTTCCGAGGGCGGAAGCCTTGCCAGGCGAACGAACGGGCCTCCACTCCGGGGAATACAATACAGTGAAGATGCACTTTATGACCTATGCGTCACGCTGTTTTGTCCTCAAGGGGCATTTTTTCATGACAAATGAAGCAGTGTCATTTCTCGCGATCGGATTGGACACCGGACAGGAATGTAGGGGATGGCGATGCAATTGTGTGAGAGCGACGGTAGATTTACCTGCCGTACCCGGTGGGAAACTGCAGAAGGCGTTTGATTAATTGTGGCGAGGGAGCTTGCTCCCGCTGGAGTGCGAAGCGCTCACAAAAGGGCTGCTTCACAGCCCAGCGGGAGCAAGCTCCCTCGCCACGATTCATCCGCACGGATATGCGGCGGTTAGTTCAGCAAGTCGGTCCAAGGTACGTTGCGCACCGGTCCGAGGGTAAAACCCACCCCTTGCAGCGCCAGGTTGCCGTTGTAGAACCGATCCTGGGCGAACGCCCCGGACCACTTCTCACGCAGCGCCGCAAGCGCCTGCGGCGTACTCGCCAGCACGCCGGGCTGGATCACTTGCACATGCGGCGTCCATACCGTCAGATAACCTGCCTGGCCAACCCGGAGGCACAAGTCGACGTCACCCAGCGCATCGTCGAACAATGCCGTATCAATGCCGTCGGCCGCTTCGAACAATTGCTTGGCAATCATCAGGCAGGCGAAAGACACCGCCGAACAGTTCTGCTCGACTACCAACCTGTTCATGTAGCCCCGGGCGGTCTTCGGCTCACCGACGAAAGCCGAGCCGACTGTGTCGTTCAGTCCCAGGATCAGGCCAGCCTGGGCGATGCTTCCATCGCGCTCGACCAGCTTGGCGCCGACCACGCCGACCTCCGGGCGCAACACTTGATTGAGCAGCGATTCGATCCAGTTGACGTTGACCACTTCGCTGTCGGCCGCCAGTGTCACCAAATAGTCGCCCTTGGCTTCCTGGCTCGCAGCGTTGATCAAAGTCCCCGTCGCGACGCCCGCGTCGATATCGAGCAACCGAACGCGACTGGCCTGGTGCCCCTGGCCGCCGAGCCAGGTACTCAGGGGGGGATGGTTTGCGGCCGCGGTAGGAACCAGCACTTCGTAGCGCTGATATCGGGTGCGCTGCAGCACGCTGAGCAAGCACCGCTGTAGCGCCGTCAGGTCACCGATGCCATGGACAACGATCGCCACCATGGGGCGGTCGGCAAAGCGATAATCGATTTTGTGCGTCCCGGGCACGGCCGCGCTCACGTCGGCTTGATAGCCACGTACCGCCAGGTGACGCAGCAATGTCTTGCGCTCATCGGCATTGTCCTCCACCGGCGCCGCCTGGCAAATCAACAGTGGCTCATCCAGGTGGGCAAGCCCCTCCAGGCCGTCCTGCTCGATCAGGCGCAACAGCAGGTCGAACTCCATCGCGTTCTTGAATTCACGCGAGTAACCGCCGAGCTTCACCAGCGTCTCGCGACGGATCAGCCAATGGCGGGCCATCAGCGTCGGATTGCTTTGCAGCAAGTCCAAGTTGAACCCAGGCCGGAACACTTCAGCCAAGGTCCCATCAAGCTGGCGCTGGAACTCGTCCATTGCCACGGCCTGGCACTGCGCAGCGTCCAGCAGTTCCACACCCGCACGGAACAGACCCGCCGGTGTCAGCTCATCGCCGGCCTCGGTCATGACCATCCAATCACAATCGCTCAGGTTAACCACCTGATTGATTTTGTCGACGTAATTGCTTTCGTTGACTTTGACAAAATGCAGGACATTCTGTGGCGTCGTCTCGGCCGGCAGGTCACCGGTGGTGAACACCACAATCTTGAACGCCCGGCAGTAGCCATTGATGATGCTGTCGAAGGAAGCCTGCATCTTGAAAACATCGGCGTCCAGATCCAGGATCAAAATGCCGAACGTAGGACCACCGTTGCGAGCAGCCAGGTATTTGGAAACTTTCTGGGCTTCACTGGCGCTCGGTTCACGCGCCTCGAGCCATCGCAGCAATTGACCGGAGCGCGTGGCGTCGAACAATCTCGCGGTATTATCAAACCCCGCCGCGTCGAGTCGCAGCTTCCACGCCTCTAGCATCTGCACGTAGCGCTCGTCGCCCTTGGCCTGCATGAGCCCCAGGAGTTGCTTCACCAGATCCTGGTTGAAGGCATAGCTCAGGAAAGCTCTCGCCAACTGTTCATCAAGCGGCTCGGCACTCGTGTTGCGCTGGGGGCGGGACAATTCCTTCTGCTTGAGCATGACCGCTTCCAGCTCTTTCAACTGCACCTGTCCACTTGGCGCTACATGAATCAAGAACTCCAGTTTGGTGAGCACGTTAAAAAAAGCCTGGTTATAGAACGGTAACTCGACGTATTGGGTCGGCTCGAAACGACGAACCGGTTCGCCCCGCCGTGAATCCCAGATCGACTCGAACAGTTTTCCGGCCTGCGGCACCGAACGTTCATCCAGCTTCTTGACGATGGCCCTGGCGTGTTCTCGCACCGAAGCATCCGTGCCTAAGGAACAGGCCAAGGCCGCAGCCATACGCTCCTGTTCCGCGACCGCACGCAAGTCTTGAGAACTAGGCGCCATCACGACCGCGCTCTGCGGCTTCGCCACACGACTGCGCTCATGCACACCATAGGCGATGTCGAGCAAGCGGACCCTTGCATCCGCCACCAAACCATAAGAATGGCCAGCCTCCTGCAGCCGCGGGTCAAAACCTGAGGGCAACGAAGCGTAACTGCGCCGCAGGGTTTCAGTGCGCGTCAGTGCGCTCATCAGTGACGGACAATCCTCAGCAAACACCGCCAGCCGAGCTTCGGCCGATGCGTCGGAGTAATCTTCGCAGCCCTTGCGGTCGAGCAAGTAATAGTCGACACGGTCAGCATGGGCCTCGAACGCCAGGCTGTAGCCTTGGCAGGCGCCGTATTCAGCATTCGCCTCCAGGAAACTCAACGATTGTTCGAGCGCCTGGAGCAGCAGAAAACTCTCGGCATCGGCAATCGCCAGGTAAGGCGTGGCAACGTGCTCGACGGCCTGACGAACCTTGTCGCCGAAGCCACTCGCCTCAGGCGCATGCAAGAACTGCACCCCGGGGAATGCCGTCGAAATATCGGCATCGATCCGGCTTGATGAGTCGATCACCAACACGGCGAACGAACTGGCGCGGTAGTAGCGCAACGCCCGCCGCAGGGCGGTCGACTGGTCATGAGCCAGCAGTACCAGCGTAAACCGTTCATCCAACGGCGCGGTCGTTCCTGTTGGGACATTGCTTTGCATATTAATTCCTTAACGAGTGGATGGCCGCATTAGCGACACCGTGAGTTTCGCGATGGAAACGCCTCAATCCGGTAGCCAACCATTGGCCCAGTACTGCAAGTTATCGCCGCGCAAGATAAAGTCGCGTAGCACCACTTCACGTAATTCGTCGCCCATCCGGTAACTGGCAACCGGGTCTGCCAGATGCATGCGGATCGCCTCAAGCCATTCTTCGGTGCTGTTGGTAAGGACCCGAGTGCAAGGCAGGTGCCCCCTATAAGCTTCGGTATCCGAACAGATGACCGGGTACCCGCACGCACCGTACTCCAACAAGCGCAGGTTGCTTTTGCAGTCGTTGAAAATATGAAATTCCAACGGCGCCAAGGCCAGGTCGAGGTTCAAGCTGGCAAGTTTTGCCGGATAAAGTGCCAGGCTCACGCCAGGATGAAACTCATGGACATAGGGCTTGAGCAAATCGGGGCACATGCCAAAGAAAACCCATTCAACTTCATCGGCCAGTTCCCGAACGACATCGGCGATGAGCTCCAGGTCGCCACGATGGCTGGTACCACCGCCCCAACCGATACGCGGCTTGCTTGAGGTTGCACGCTGGCTCCGGAGCTGGTTCCACAGGCCGGCCGCCAGCATGTTGGGCACCACGCGGATGTCGTGATGCATGCTGGACAAGACGTCCGCCAGTGGATGGGTGGACACCACGACCCGATCGCACTGGGCGATCCCTTGGCGGAGCAAGTCCTCGAGGTTGTCCGGCATATTGCGACGGTGTTCGTTTTTTTCCGGAACCCTGGCAATGTAGTCATCCAATTCGTAGATGCGCATGGCATTGGAGTAGGTCTTGACTTGAGCGATGTCCTTGAATTTACCGACGTTATAGCGACCTTGAAGAATGATCACATCCGGTGACTGGCGTTCAATGTCGATGATCGAAGGCGTATCGTAGGCAACGCGCCCGACGATTCGACCCGCCGCTTCCAGTTCGAACAGCGGCTGGCTAACCCGGTAATGTCCCACCGCCGAGGTGTTGATTGCCATCCCGAGGATCGAAGGAACGTTGCGGGTGATCAACGGATTCCAGCCGGTACGTGGCCCGGGTTCAAGGCTGAAGCTTTTCCCAGTCAGGGTCAGGTTACGATTGTAGGCGGGATCGTTGGCGATCCTGCGTAGCCAGCGCTGATAAAAAGCCTCTTGTTCGCGCTCCAGGCGCTCCTTCCACGAAGGATCACGACTGGCCTCGACGCCGGACGCCAGCACGACATCGCTGTAGGGTGTGGTGACGATCAGGTAACCGTTTTTTCCGACCTGCAGGCACAACTCCAGCGAATTGATGCGCTGCGTTGTGATCGACTCATCGAACCCGCCAACTTCCTCCAGAACTTGCTTGCGCACCAATAGGCAGTGGTCGCCGACGGCGCTCCAGTTTTGCACCGTCTGCAAGCGTTGCATATAGCCGCCAGACGCCACCGATTCGTTGACGAACGCCCTGCCCGCCAACCCGCCCAACCCCATGATCATACCGGAGTCGATGACCCGACCTTGCTGGTTCAGCGTGCGAGGCCCCACGATACCGACCTCGGGACGTTGCCCATGATTGAGCAGTTCATCCAGCCATGCGGCTTCCAGCGCGATGCAACTGGGGTTGAGCAACAGCAGGTATTCGCCGCGGGCCTGTTGCAAGGCGAAGTTGCGGAGTACCGCTTCGCTGCTGCTCCCCGGATGTAAGAATATCCGCAACTTTTCACTGCCCAGCTCGGCCATCGCCCTCAGCCAATGCTGCAACTCGGGGGCTTCACTGGCGTTGTCGACAATGATGATCTCGTAATATGGATACGCGGTCGTACTGAGCAGACTGTTGACGCAACGTTCCAGCGCACTCAGGTCATCCTTGACGCTGATGACAATCGACACCAGCGGACGCTCGGCGAATAGGTATTCAATGCGCGGAACCAACGCGAGGAGCGGCCCGGGGTGAAGCCGGTGCTGCACGCCGATACGCTGCAGATGCGCGCCGATCAGCCGCGTGTTTTGCTCGATGACCTCCGACAGCGACAGCCATTGGGCAAACGAAAACGTCGACTCGACCTGGACTTCAGGGATATGACCAATTACTTGCGGCCCGTCCGTTTCCACGAGTCGCCAGATCAAGTCATGGGGCGCCAATTCGCCCAAGCTCGAATCAAATCCGCCCGAGGCCAGGAATCGATCACGCTCGAAAGCCAGTGTCCGACCAACGTAGGGATAGCCACGCATCAGGTCGAGGTTGAAGTCGGGCTTGAAGATAGGCTCTGCCGATTTGTCATCCACTAGCGCGCCTTCATCGCTGTAGATGCAGGCAGCACTCGGCGAGCTGACAATCCGGTCGGCCATTATCAGGAGCGCAGATTCGGTCAAGCGATCGCCGGCACGCAGCAGGTAGAACCAATCGGCGCCGTCCAGTTGAGGCAACAGCCCATTGAGCTGCTGCGTCCAGTCAGCTTGCAGGCGAAGGCGCAGGACATGGTTGTCCACCGCCTGGCCACCGTTGGACAGCAGCAGCACCGATTCGCAGGCATAGGCCTGGGCCGCGATACTCTGCAGGGTAATATCCAGCGCATAAGAATCGTCCTGTTCATCGATGATCACAGGGACGATCTTCGGGCGGTAGGCCCAGCGCGCGATCTGCCGGGACAAGACTTGCTTGCGCAATGGACTGAAGTGCCGGCATTCCAACCACTGCACATAGAGGTCCGCGTAGCTTTCGATGTCCGTGCCGACTTGCGAGCCGATGACGCCCTGGCGAGTCGCAATCACCGAGTAGACGTTGAGTTCTTCCCATTCGGGCGCCCCTGGCTCCCTAGGCTGCCCCAGCGCCTGGTAACGCACCCAGCCACTGGCTGGCGCCGGCTCGCCGCTGCGCTGGGCGAGCATTTCCTTGAGCCATGTCAGTTCCACCGTAGCCGCTTCAAGCATTTTGGCCTGACGCGCCAGGCGGTCCGGATGCAAGCGCTGGCCGCTTCCCTCGGCGTATAGCTGGACCAGGTTACCCCGGCGCAGCAGGCAGATGAACAAGGCAAAATCAAGGACCGCCTCGAAGCCTTCACCGGGCCGCGCCAACGCTGGCAGCAAAGCCTCGACATCGGTACGGCGCATCATTGCACCACTTAAACCGCCAAGAATGTTACGGGTGATTTTTTCAAAATACGCCAGCATGTCGCTGCCGTTGAACAGCGCATCGAACTGCGTGATGCCGGTGTTTTCAACACGGACCGGCAAGGCGTAGCTGTCTGCATCGATCAAATGATGCTTGTTGATCACCAGCGATACTTGGGCATGCTCCTGCAGGATGGCCGCCTGTTGGCTGACGCAGAACGCCAGCAACTGGTCATCATCGCAGAGAAACTTGAGGTACTCGCCCCGGGACTCTTCGAGGCAGCGCAACAGGTTCTGCTGGAACCCCAGTCGGGTCGGGTTGCGCAGGTAGCGCACTGCAACATTAGAGCCTGCGCCAAGTTCCTGGACAATCCGCTCGACTTCATCGGTGCGGCAATCGTCGCAGATGACAATCTCAAGGTTCTCGTAGGTTTGCTCGAGCGCGCTTTGCAAGGCGAGGCGGAAAAAGCGTGAGTGGTACGCGGGGATGGCAATGCTGACAAGAGGAGCTGATTTCACACGCATGGCTCTCAACGGCAGGCGCCAACTCAGGCGAGAGCAGGACGTCCTGAATCGTATAAAGGAACGGGTTGGGGACCGCTTATAGCGTCACGGTCCCCGCCCTGGATCACACTTTATTGAACAAACCCAATTGAGCGATCTTGCTGAACGCCAACTGAGACGCTTGAAGCATAGTCTGCTGCAAGGTCAGGCGCGTCATCACTTCCGCCGGGTCGGAGTCACGAATCGCCGACTGGGTTTGCGAGTTGGCGAGGACGAAGCTCTGGTTGGTATCGCTCTGGGTATCGAGCGACTGGCCACGCCCGCCGACCGAACTCAATGCGCTGGTCAAGTGGTCGGTGCCGCTGGCCAGGTTACCGATACCCGAAGCCAGCGCCGCATTCAGCTTCTGAAGGGCGATGTTGTTGCCATCGGCCGGGGTGTTCAAGGCAGTCCGCAACTGGCTCACGGTGTCGAGAATGTTCTGCGTCTCGTGGGTATTGACCGCGATGCTGAACTGATCGTTGGCCGCCGGGGCACCATTGAGGGTGAAGCTCACGCCGGATGCGGTGGCGACGTTGCCCGCCAGGGTGCCGCTGGATACCGGCTTGCTGTCGGCGGTCAGTGGCGCGGCGTACAGGTCGAAATCCGTGGCACTGGTGAACTTCAACACGGCCGAGCCCGTCGGAAAACTGGCGTGGTAAGCCGTCGGATCGGTGATCTGGCTACCCGTGATTTGAGTCAGGGTGGTGTTGCCCGGACTGCGAGCCGGCGTGAAGCTATCCGGTTTGGCTGCCAGGGTGAACGTGTGCCCGGGCAACACTGTACCTGCCACATCGCCAGCTTGAAGGTTGACGTTCAAGGTCAAGTCGACACCGCGAAAGCTTACGGTCTGCCCGGCCTGGTTATTCGGTTCGATGACACCACCCTTGCTGGCTTCGGCGGTCACATCGTTGCCACCCGAGTCAGTGATTTTCAACTGGGTGCCGCTGACGAATTCCACGGTATACGGCTCGCCACCGCGGAACTGGCTGTTGTAGCTGACGCTGGACGACACTTGGCCGTTGGTCAACACCACACGGCCATCATCCACCGGCGGCGCGGTCATGGTGACCTGGGTGCGACTGGTGTTGACCGCTTGCTGAAACACTTCCCAGCCGGTGCTGTTGGTGGCCATCGACATGGTGTCGCCGATCGGCAGGTCCAGGGTCACCTGATCGCCGTTGTAGCTGTAGGTGCCGTCGTCATTGCGGGTGAACGGCACGACATCGCCCTTGGAGCCGGCGAAGATGTATTTGCCGTTCTCATCCTTGGTGTTCATCAGGCTGAGCAGCTGTTCTTCGAGCGAACCCAATTCCGAAGCGACCGCTTTACGGTCTGAGTCAGTGTAGGCGGCGTTACCGGCGCTGACGGCCAGTTCCTTGGCGCGCTGCAGCACGTTGCCGATGCTGTTCATCACCGCTTCGGTGTTGCCCAGGGTCGCCTTGATAGTGGTGACGTTGGCTTCGTACTGCGACAGCATCGAAGCCTGGTTACCCAGTTGCAGCAAGCGCGAAGCACCGACCGGATCATCGGCGGCGGTGTTCACACGCACCAGGCTGCTGGCCTCCTCGCTGCTCTTGACGACCTTGGCGAAGTTTTTCTGATAGTTCGCAGCCGTGCTTTCGTAGAACTGAGAAGTGGAAATGCGCATGGGCTACGGCTCCTTAAAGACTGTTGATCAACGTGCTGAAGATTTGTTGCGCCGCCTTGATGATCTGCGAGGACGCGGTGTAGTACTGCTGGAACTTGACCAGGTTGCCGGTTTCTTCATCCAGGTCCACGCCGGACAACGAATCGCGGGCGTTCTTGGCATTGTCCAGGATCGCGCCGGTGGCGGCGCTGTCGAGCTTGCCCTGGGCGGCCTTGGCGCCGACGCCTTCCACCAGCTTGCCGTAGGCATCGTTCAGGGAAATGCCTTTGCTGGCAGTGTTGGTGTCTACGGTCTTGGCGGTCTGCAAGCCGGCCAATGCCGTACCGTTACGGTTGTCCAGGCTGCCGGGCTGGCTGAGGCTGATATTGATACCCGCCCCTTCCGATGGTGCACCGGCGATCGACATGTCGAACGTGACGGTACGCTGCACCGGCGGTACGGACGAATCCATGATCGGGGCACCCGTGGCGTCCTTGAGCGGAACGCTCAGGCTCAGGGTGTTGCTCTGGCCGGGTATGATCGTACCGCTGCTGATCAAGCCACCCTGGGCATCGCGTAGTTGGTAAGCCTGGCTGGAGCCACCGGCCGACGTCGCGCCGAACACCACCTTGACCGGCATCGAGTTCTTGATGCCGTTCTGGATGATGCTGGTGGTGGCCTCGTCGTAGATGTCCAGCTTGGTGGTCATGGTCGGCTGGCCGCTCGCCGGAATGGTCAGCGTGCCGCTGCCACCTGGCGTGATGGCAGCGCCCAGCGGCGCGGCAATCGCCAGCCGCTTGGAGTCGGTCATCTCGGTCTTGATGCTGCCCGCCGCGTTGCGGGTCGGGGTGATCTTGAACGAATCACCGGCCACCGCCGGGCCACCGCCGAAGGTCAAGGCGAAACCATCGACCACCGGTGGAGGCGTAGTCGCGGTGTTGAACGCCCCCATCGGCGTGTTATCAGGCAAGCGCTGCACAGTGTAGTCGGTAGCGCTGGTGAACGTGATCTTGTAGTCGTTGGTG
This sequence comes from Pseudomonas sp. HB05, assembly GCF_016756915.1. Classification (NCBI taxonomy): domain Bacteria; kingdom Pseudomonadati; phylum Pseudomonadota; class Gammaproteobacteria; order Pseudomonadales; family Pseudomonadaceae; genus Pseudomonas; species Pseudomonas sp. HB05. The sequence goes on along the minus strand of NZ_JAESPG010000005.1, from coordinate 32,646 downwards.
GTCAGCTTGCCGGTGTCTTCGATGGACACGTTGAAGTTGCCGGACCCGGCGCTGTTGCCCAGCGAGGCGACGCTGCGCTGGCTCATCTGGGCGGCGCTGTTGATGCTGCTGAACAGGTTGGAACCAAACGCACCGTTCTTGTCGATGCCCGAGGCCTGGATGCTGTTCATCTGATCGGCGACGACCAGCGCCACGCGGCCCAGTTCGTTCATCGCGGGGTCGAGCACGGTGCTGCGGTAGCGCATCAGGCCGCCGATTTCACCGCCGGTCATGACTTGGGTGATGTCCATGACGCTGGAGCCGCTGTTGAGCTGGATGCCTATGCGACCTGGGTCGTTCTTGTCCGGCACCGCTTCGAGTTTGTTGGTGATATTGCCCATCACCAGTGGCTGGCCGGAACCCAGGTAGATGTCCAGGCTGCTGCCGTTCTCGACGACCTGAGTGCCAGTGAAGGTGGACAACTGGCGAATGGTTTCGCTACGGGCGTCGAGCAGGTCGTTCGGAGCGCCGCCGGAGTTGGAGACTTCGGCGATTTTCTTGTTCAACTGGGCGACGGTGGTGGCCAGGCTGTTGATCTGGTCGACCATGTTAGACAGGTTGCCGTTGATGTTCTCGTTCTGCGCGGTCAGCTGGCTGGCAACCGAGTTGAAACGGTTGCTCAGGGCTTGGGCATCGCTGAGCAGCAACTGGCGGGAGGCATCGTCGCCCGGCTTGGCGTTGACGTTTTGCACCGAGGCGAAGAACTTGGTCAGTGCGCCATTGAGGCCGGTACCGCTGTCCGACAGCAGGGAATCGAGCGGAGTGATCTGCCCCTGGTAGGCCGCCGCATCGCTGTTGAGCGAGGTGGTGGTCTTCAGTTGTGCTTCAAGGTACGAGTTATAGACCCGGCGCACATCCGCCAGGGTCGTGCCGGAGCCGATGAACACGTTGCCGTACTGGTTCGACGCCTTGGTGGTCTGCACGGTCTGCTGACGCGAATACCCAGCGGTATCGACGTTGGCGATGTTGTTACCCGTGGTCACCAGTGCGGTCTGGCTTGCGGACAGACCCGACATCCCGATATTGAGCAAACTCATGGTTCAGACCTTATAAAGTCGTGGTGGCACCGGCCGAGGCGTAGTTTTGGTAACTCGTCATCTGCCGGGCTATGTTCGAAATCTTGTTGGCGTAGTTCGGGTCGGTGGCGTAACCGGCCTTCTGCAACTCGCGTACAAACTGTTCCGGGTTATCGGCCGACTTCAGCACAGCTTGATAGCGACTGTTGCTTTGCAGCAGGTTCACCAAATCATGGAAGCTGTCGCGGTAAGAGGCGTAGGAACGGAACTCGGCCGTCTCCTTGACCATCTCGCCATTGCGGAATTCGCTGGTGATCGCCCGCGCCGAATCGCCCGTCCAATTCTTGCTGGCCTTGATGCCGAACAGGTTGTGGCTGCTGCTGCCATCGGGCTGGCGCATCACCGATTTGCCCCAACCGGTTTCCAAGGCGGCCTGGGCCACCAGGTAACGAGGGTCGACACCGATGCGGTCGGCGGCTTCCTTGGCCATCGGCAGCATGGCATTGACGAATTCATCGGCATCGCGGAAGGCCTTGCGCGCCGGTGCCAACGGTGGCTGGGCCACGGCGCGACCATAGACCTGCATGTCGCCTTTGGGTTCGGCAGCCTTGAGCGCGGCCAGCCAGTCACCGTTGGCCAGCTCACCGGTAGCAGGCTTGACGGCGGCAACGGCACGATCCGGCAAGACATTCTGCGCCACGGCCTCAGGCTTGACCGACGCCGAAGGCACCAGCCCGGCGAGCAGGCGGTCGGCCAGTTTCGGCGGCAGGGCCAGGCGACGCTGGTTGATCAATTCCATGTCGTTGCGGTGGATGCCCTCGGCTCCTTGCGGCGCGCTCACAGCCCGCGAGGCCCAGAGTGGGCGCTGGCCGTTGCTGCGCGACAAAGGCCCATCGGGCAGCGTTCCGGCCGCCACTGGCGTGGGCACAGGCGCCTTGGCCTTGTCCAACGCATCTTGCTGCTTGGCGGCCGACAAGGTGGCCGCCTCGCCCGAGGCCAGCGGCTTGTTCTTCGACATCTGGCGCAGCAGCACGTCGGCCAGGCCGATACCGCCGCCCTCGCGGGACATCGAAACGGCCAACTGCTGGTCGTACATTTCCTGGTATTGCTTGGCTTCCGGCGTATTCATCGGATTGTCCTTGCCCAGGGCCTCGGTGGCCGAACGCATGGACTTGAGCATTTCGCCGAGGAACAACGACTCGAATTCCTGCGCCACTTTGCGCAGGTTGCCTTCGCTGTTCTTGTCGCCGACCTTGAGCTGGTTCAGGCGATTGAGGTCCGAATAGGACGCTGAATCCCCACTGATCAAGGCGCCTTTGCGCATATCCACCATGACCGCTTTCCTTAAATCACGATCAGGTCGGCTTGCAACGCGCCGGCCTGCTTCAAGGCTTCGAGAATCGCCATCAAGTCACCCGGTGCCGCGCCGACCTGGTTCACCGCCCGGACGATTTCATCCAGGGTGGTGCCCGGGCCGAACTTGAACATCGGCTTGGCTTCCTGCTCGGCATTGACTCGCGAACGCGGGACCACGGCGGTCTGGCCGTTGGACAACGGGCCCGGCTGGCTGACGATCGGGTCTTCGGTGATGGTCACGGTCAGGCTGCCGTGGGTCACGGCGGCCGGCGAAACCTTCACGTTCTGGCCGATCACGATGGTGCCGGTGCGCGAGTTGATGATGACTTTCGCCACCGCCTGGCCCGGATCGACTTCGAGGTTTTCCAGGATCGACAAGTAGTCGACACGCTGGCTCGGATCTAGTGGTGCGGTGACGCGAATCGAGCCACCGTCGATGGCCTGGGCCACGCCTGGGCCGAGCATGTCGTTGATCTTGTCGACGATGCGCTTGGCCGTGGTGAAGTCGGAACGGTTGAGGTTCAGCGTCAGGCTATTGCCCTGGTTGAAACCGCTCGGCACCGCACGCTCAACCGATGCACCGCCAGGGATGCGACCCGCCGACGGAACGTTGACGGTGATCTTCGAACCGTCGCGGCCCTCGGCGTCGAAACCGCCGACCACCAGGTTGCCCTGGGCGATGGCGTAGACGTTGCCGTCGATACCCTTGAGCGGCGTCAGCAACAACGTGCCGCCGCGCAGGCTCTTGGAGTTACCGATGGACGATACGGTGATATCCACTTGCTGGCCGGGCTTGGCGAATGCCGGCAGATCGGCACTGACCGACACCGCCGCGACGTTCTTCAACTGCACGTTGCCGGAACCGGCCGGCACTTTGATACCGAACTGCGACAACATATTGTTGAAGGTCTGCAGGGTGAACGGGGTCTGGGTGGTCTGGTCGCCGGTACCATTGAGGCCCACGACCAGGCCGTAGCCGATCAACTGGTTGGAACGCACGCCGGAAATGCTGGCGATGTCCTTCAAGCGCTCGGCTTGAGCAGTGAAGGCTGCCGACATCACCAGGGCACCGATCAACAGCTGTTTAAGATTCAACCGCTTGAGATTCAACTTGGCCACCTAGAAAGGGAACTTCGGGCTGAGGAAGAAACGGTCGAACCAACCTGGCTGACTCGCATCGGCAAAGGCACCAGTGCCCGAATAGGTGATGCGCGCATCGGCCACGCGGGTCGATGGAACAGTGTTGTCGGTGGAAATGTCATCGGCGCGAACCATGCCGGCAATACGCACCAGCTCATCGCCCGTGTTGAGAGTCAGCCATTTCTCGCCGCGCACGGCAATGATGCCGTTGGGCAGCACATCGGCGACGGTCACGGTGATCGAACCGGTCAGGCTGTTGCTCTGGCCGGACTGGCTGTCGCCCTTGGTGGCGCGGTCAGCACTGTATCCGGCGTTGAGGCTCAGGTCGTTGCTGCCGATCGGGTTGTTGGTGGTCAGGCTCGAACCGAACAACGACGTCAGGCCGACGCTGGTCTCGCTGGTCTTGTCGATCTGCGAATTGGCGTTCTTGCTGGCCTGGGTCCGCTCGTTCAGGGTGATGGTGATGATGTCACCGACCCGGAAGGCCTTGCGGTCGCTGTACAGGTTCTGTTCGAAACCGGCCTGGTAGATCGAGCCATTGTTGGCGGCGGCCGGCAACGGCGTGCGTGGCAACACCGGAGCGTAGTACGGGTCATTGGGCTTGGGCGTTGGCGCGACACAGCCCGCCAGCGCGGTAATCCCACTCAATGCCAGAACAGATACAAAGCGATTCATGACCCTACCTCTTGGTGTTGCAGGCGGCCTCAGGCCGCCCTGTCTACGGATTTTGCGACGCGATTACAGATTCTGCGTGACGAACGAGAGCATCTGGTCGGCGGTGGAGATCACCTTCGAGTTCATTTCGTAGGCGCGCTGGGTGGTGATCATGTTGACCATCTCCTCAACGGTGCTCACGTTCGAGGTTTCCAAGGTGTTCTGCAGCGTGGTGCCGAAACCGTTCAGGCCTGGGGTGCCGACTTGCGGCGCGCCACTGGCGGCGGTTTCCATGAACAGGTTGTTACCCACAGCTTGCAGGCCGGCCGGGTTGATGAAGTCGGCGGTCTGCAGGTTGCCGATCACTTGGGAGGCCGGGTTGCCCGCCACGGTGATGGACACGGTACCGTCACGACCGACGGTGAAGGTCTGGGCATCGTTCGGGATGACAATGGCCGGTTCCAGGGCGAAACCGCTGGCGTTGACGATCTGGCCATTGGAGTCGAGGTGGAAGGTACCGTCGCGGGTGTAGGACGTGGTGCCGTCCGGCTGCAGGATCTGGAAGAAACCGCGACCGTCGATGGCCATATCCAACGGCTGCTCGGTGGTTTGCAGGCTGCCGGCGTTGAAGTTTTTCTGGGTGCCGACGATGCGCACACCGGTACCCACTTGCAGGCCCGACGGCAATTCGCTGTCTTGGGTCGACTGGGCGCCAGGCTGGCGTTTTACTTGGTACAGCAGGTCCTGGAACTCGGCGCGATCACGTTTGAAACCCGTGGTCGAGACGTTCGCCAGGTTGTTGGAAATAGTGGACAGGTTGGTGTCCTGGGCGGACAGACCTGTTTTGGCAACCCAAAGAGCCGGAAGCATTCGATTCTCCTCTTACGCCTGTTTTTCGGCGCAGCGCTGTAATTAATGATTAGATCTGCAAGACCCGAGCCATGGCCTCATCGCCTTCTTTGGCGGTGTTCATCATCTTGACGTGGAGCTCGAATTGCTTGGCCAGGGCCAGCACCGAAGTCATCTCATCCACGGCGTTGACGTTGCTCGCCTCCTGGAAGCCCGACACCAGTTGCACGTTGCCGTCGATGGGCGCCGGCTGGCCGTCCTTGGTGCGGATCGAACCGTCCAAGCCCTTGGTCATATTCTTCAGGTCAGGATTGACCAGCTTGATGCGGTCCACTTCAGCCATCACGCGCGGGCCTTCGCCCATGGCGCGGATGCTGATGGTGCCGTCCTGGCCGATTTCGATTTTCTGCTCCGGTGGCACGGCGATCGGACCGCCATTGCCCATCACCGGCATGCCGTTGCCGGCCCGCAGCACGCCCAGGGCGTCAACGTTGAGGCTGCCGGTGCGCACGTAGCTTTCACCGCCGTCGGGGTTCTGCACGGCCATCCAGCCCGGCCCGCTGACCGCCACGTCCAGGTCGCGACCGGTTTCAACCAGCGCGCCCGGGGTGAAGTCAGTGGCAGGCCGCTCGGACATGGCAAACGCCCGCGCCGGAAAGCTGTCGCCGAACACCGGCATCGAACGTGCCTGCTCCAGGTCTTTCTGAAAACCATTGGTGGAGATGTTCGCCAGGTTGTTGGCATGGGCCCGTTGCGCCAGTGCGTTCTGGCTGGCGCCGGTCATTGCCACATAAAGGTACTTGTCCACTGTCGTTCCTCTGCATGCCGGACGTTTGCCGCCCACTGCTGTGTTGCACAGCCTTAAGCAAATTGCAGACCAACTTTTTTCTGGCGGGCCCAGGCCCGTAAAACAAAGGGCTCGTGGGTTTCGGTGAGGAGTTTGGAAATGAGTCGAAGACGAAAAACCGGCGGTGTCTTGCCGATCAGTGGCAAGTACCGGTCGTTGATCATTGCGCTCCTGCGTGGCGCGGTTCGCGCAAGCTGACCATTGAGTGGTCGGATGAATAAGCGGGCGGCCGGGCGCACTTCCCTGCCGCCGCCCTCAGGCTTCCTTCAGCTGGGCAACCATCCCTGAACCCAGCGCGCAGCACAGGCATCGTCGAAGACCCAGTTATCCAGTATTTGCTTGCGTAGTCGCTCGCTCTGCAGCCGCGAGGCCTGCCGATCTGCCAGGACAGCACTAATCGCCCCAAGCCATTGCTCCTGGCGATCACCCATACGGGTGTTGACGAGATCGCCCAGGTTATCGGCGACATTGCCGCCAATCACACTGTAGCCGCAAGCGCCATACTGCAGGTTGCGGAGCAGACTGTCGCTGTCGTCGGCCAGGCCAAAGCCTTGTGGCGCCAGGACCATCTCCAGGTTGAGACTGGCCAGCACCTCGGGATTGTCGTGAACGCCATCATGGACTTCGCTGGCGAGCGGTCGCAGATAAGCAGGCACATCCCCCCAAAGCACCCACTCCACTTGACCCGCCAACGCCTCCATCAGACTCAGGATCAACGGCTGGAAAAAAGGCTGCGTCGGATCAATCGCGCAGCCTATGCGAGGGATGCCAGATGTCTGGCGCCCGCTGGCCAAGTTGCGCCATTTGCTCCCCAGGCGGGTTTCGAGTACACGAATATCCTGATGCAACCCAGCACAGGCCTGGGCCATCGCAGGCGTCGGCACAACGATGCGGTCGACCAGGCTTGCCGCGTGTTGCAGCGAAGACATCCACCCCGGAACCTGCGATTTCAGCTCATCCAACTCAAGAATCTTGAACGCTTTGGAGAGAACATTGATGTGCTGCATCTGCTCCAGGAGCTGCGAGTCAGCCTGATATTGGAAAACAATGACATCGGGGTTGTAGCGCGCAAGCGTTGTCGCCGGCAGGAGACTGTTGCTGATACAACCTTCGATGTTGCCGCCATCACGCAAAGCAGTGAACGGCTCGACAATACGCAGATTTGCGGCTCTTTCGCACTTCCCTGGGTGCACCAATACCACCGGAAGTGGCCGCCACGACAGCGGTCGCCAAGTCAGTTCGTTAATGGCTTCAAGTTCGAAGCCAGCACCCCGCAGCGACAGGTTACTGTTATAGGCAGGATCATTGGCCAGGACGTCCAGCCATTTGCTCAAGGCGTGATCTTGCTCCATGGCAAAACGTTGACGGTTGAGTGGATCCTTGCCGACGCTTGACCAAGTCGCTCCCCCCTCATGCAAGAGCACGGCATGAGGGGTCCAGACATTCAGATAGCCAAGGTTCGCCACCTTCAGGCAAAGGTCCAAATCGTTGCAGGTGACCTGGAACAACGCCTCATCCATGCCTCCGGCTTCCAGGTAGATCGCCGTGCGGATCATCAGGCACGCCGCGCTGACCGCGCTGGTGTTTTGATCGACGACCAGGCGCTGCATATAACCGCCGCTGCTGGCAGCCTGGTCGATGAAAGGGCTGGCGGCAGGGCCGCGCAGCCCGGTAATCAGGTTTGCATGCTGGAGAGTGCCTGCCGGGGTGATCAGCTTGGCGCCAACAACACCCACTTCCGGACGCAAGGCATGGTTGAGCAGCTCGTCCAGCCAATCATCCTGAATGACCGCCGTATCGTTATTCAACAACACCAGGTACTCGCCGCGCGCCTGGCTGGCTGCCAAGTTATTCATGGCACTGAAGTTGAAAGGATAGGGGAAACGAACGACGCGGACCTTGTCTCCTCCGATCAACTCCATCTCGCTCAGCCAAGAGAGGGCTTCTTCAGCCTCGCTGCCGTTGTCGATCAGGATAATCTCGAAGTACGGATAACGCGTTTTTGACAACAGGCTTTCCACACAACGCTGCAACAGCGGCAACTGGTCCCGGGTCGGAATCAGGATCGACACCAAGGGCTGTTGATCATGGCCGTACTTGATGTGGTAATGCCGGGTCGGCTGCTGCAGGACCCTGGCGTTCGTGTAGCCGCGGCTGTCCAAGTGCCGTTGCAGGGTTTTACGCTCGTCCGGGTTATCGGCCAAGGTCGGCGCGTTGCTGACCACCAGCGGTTCGCTCAGATGGGCAATGCCGTTCATGCTCCCGGTTTCTATCAGTCGCAAGATGAGATCCAACTCAAGCGCCTCGGGCACTTGCGGGTTGTAACCACCGATCTCCAGCGCCAGTTCGCGACGGATCAACCAATGGTTGGCCATGGCCAATGGCAGGCTCAACAGGTAGTCGAGGTTGATGCAGGGGCGCAAGACCGCTTGAGGGCCGTTCTCCGAGCGATACATGCCATCGCAATAAATCATCCGGCAACCATCGGCACCTGGCAGCTCCAGATCGAGCATTAACGTGCCGCCGGGCAGGACCTCATCGCCAGCGGTAAGCAGCATGATCCAGTCGCTGTCGTCTGCCTGCACAATCTCGTTCAGTTCGACGGCGCCGGGGTCGACACAGGTCAGCCAGTGCAGATTGTCGGGAAGATTATCAGGCGTCGGCGAGGTGCTAAGAACCACCATGCGCAAGCTGATCGATGAGCGTGATCGCCACAGCGCAAGACTTTCCAAGGTATCGCTCAAGGCATTGAAATCGCCCAAGGGATCGCGCACCAACAACGTCAGGCTGGTTTGTCCGCTTAGCTGGCGGCGACGCTGGTCGACAAGCTGCTGCTGGATCGGCGTCAGTACACGGGTGCGCAGCCAGTCCTTGACGGAGGGTACGCGAGCATCAATGGCGTGCTGGACGGCAACCTGCTGAGTGATATCGACGAAGCGCTCCAACTGAGGCCAAAAGGCCTTTTCTATGTCCAGCCAGCGCCTGCGCGCCTGCATCACGGTTGCTCGTGCACGCTCCAGTCCGCCGGGCTCACCATAGAGCGCCGCGCCCGCATCGCCGAACTGCTCGATGAAAGGCAGGGTCTTGACGTGACCGCCGGGCATATAGATAACCGGACAACCACAGAGCATGGCCGCCGTGCAGGTCGATGATATCTCGTATGTGTAAAGCGTTGAGGCCGTTCGAAAAATCTGCGCTAGCTGGGCCAGAGTCTTCGGATTGAGCATGCTCAGGACTTCGATATCGTCCGGCAGCATCGAGTAATCGACCTTGGACTTGTCGAAGCGGTGCAAATACAGGTAGTTGCCACTGCGCTGCACCGGCTCGGTTGGCGGCGAGAATAACTCCGAGTCGATGACGGGCAACAGGAGCAGGTCGCTGCTATCACTGCCACCACCGAAATCCTGCGTGTAATAGAAAAACAGGTCTGACTTCTGCACATTGATTGCGCGGCCAGTTAGAAAGCCGTCACGGTTGAGCATGTAACGAACCACGATCGGTGTGCCAATCGGGTTGCCGTCCGTCACTTCGGGATAGACCGCGATCGGTGCCAGGCCGAGCGAGCGATGGCGCTGGCGCAGTTCCTCGGTCAGGATCGGCGTGCGCAGTTTCGGATTCACCTGGCAAGGGGTGAGATAGGCCTCGTAACCGGACAAGTTCAGCACGTGGCAGAGATAATGCAATACGCATACGCCCGAGGAGGTTTCCCGGTAATGGGGCGCACCAATGTAATAAGGGTGACGCGGCTTGCCATGCAGGGACGGGGTAGTCATACAGTTGCCTTGGGGCTGGAGGGGTCGGATTTCTCAGGCGCGGTGTGCGAACCCGGCAGGAATGGGGTCGCGACGACGTAGCCGTTCGCTTGCAGCACTTGCAACTCTTGGCTCATTGGCTATCGCCCCGCGCGGCTTGCCAGGCACGGTACTCTTCAGCGCTCACGCCCAGCATGATGCGGTCCCAACGCTGGCCCTTGCGGTAGTACCACTGGCGCTGCACGCCCTCGATGACCCAAGGGGTCTTGCGGGTGTAGGTCGCCAGGGACGCGGCGTTGTACTCGATGATAGTGGTCGAAAGCCGGCTCAAGCCCAGTTCGTCGAAGGCATAGCGCATCACCGTGGCGATCACGTCGGTGCCATGGCCTTGGCCACGCAGGGAGGAATCACCGATCATCATGCCGTGCTCGGCAGTGCGGTTTTTCCAGTCAATGCCAACCAGGTTTGCCGTACCGATCAGGCCGTGGCCCGGAACCTCGATACCGAAGCGCTGGTTGAGCGAGTCGCTCTTGAGACCCAGCAGCCAGTCCCGTTGCGCTTCCCGCGAGGTGGGGAAATGCCAGCCGCCCAGCAGGCTCCAGAGGGCCTCATCGTTGGACCACTTGTGCAGCAGCGGCAAGTCCTCGAGCTCCAGCGCTCTGAGCAGGATGCGTTGACCTAGAATGCTCATGATTTCCCCGTGTTCTGAAGGATGGCGTCGGCAAGACGATTCATGTCATCGACGTTGTATCGCTGGTCGATCGGCAGCGGCAGCAGGCACTGCGCCCAATCTCTTTCAATGGGCGGCGCCGTTGGACTGCTCAATACTTCACGCCAGTAGCAAGGTACGTAGATGTGCTGGTCCAGCAGGTGAGCGCGCAACCGGGTTGCCATCTCGGCAGACTCGACCAGCAGCGGGTAACACAATGCCGCAACGGGTTGCACGGGCCAGATGGCGAAGCGATTGAGGTGGTCCAGGCGTCCGCGCAAATGCGCCAGGTTGTCTATCCGGCGTCTGGCGATTTCGTGGTAATCGATGCTGTCGAGCAAGCGTGCGGTACTGGCGGACATGGCCCTGATGCCATCGATTTCCAATGCCTGCTCCAACACCTGGAATGCTGCATAGTGGTGTTGCGGAGCGTCTTCAAGACGCCCCAGCAGCGCGGCAAAACGCTCCTGAGAGCAGCTTCTCTGCGCTTGCGGCAGATCAGCAGGCGCATTAGCCAGCCAACCGCCATCAGCTACACCAACGAACTTGCGGGGCGAGTAAAGGGTTGCAATCCCGGGCTGCGGCCGGGAAAAAAGCGCCTGGGAATTATCGACGATCAATTGCCTGCCGTAGCGAACGGCAAGTACTTGGCCGATGTAGTCAGCCTTGAGTCCGAAGTAATCGACGAACAACAGGGCTTCATCGGCTTGCAGGACTGGGAAGTCCGGCAACTCGAGACGTTCGCTCAACGCATAGCGCAACACCTCGATGCCGGATCCGCGAAGCACGTCCTGCATGACATCGCAGATATAGACAGGCAAATGAACCCGGCGCAGGTTACGCGCCATGACCAGCGTCTTGAAGGCCGAGCGGGCCGAGTTAAAGGCAGCGGCCTCAGGGTAAGGATTATGTCCTTTGCGCAGCTCCAACTCGAAATAACCACCGATAGCTTCAGGCACGGACAATTTCTCCACCTTTTGCCCAGGCTCCCACGGTCTGTGCGTCGTTGTACATCAAGGCATCGAGGATCGACAGGCCGGGCACAAAGGGTTGTTCATCCCCACCCTGCCGATAGACGGGCAAGGTCGCCTTGAGCAATTCAAGGGCGATACCGACCTGGTGGAATGCCTCGGCCTGGTAGAGATGACCACCATTGACGGGATTGAGGTAATGAGTGCCAGCGCAGGCCTGGACTATTTCGAGTACTCGGTCCTGTGCTTTGGTATCCGTGCCTATTGGCAGATCGCTGGAGCGGATGATCGGCGTATGCAACCCAATCAGGGCACAGCAGGCCCGCAGTATCCGCTCGTTGAGCTCGGCAATGTTCGAAGCAGGCTCGACCAGCAGCGACTCCAGCCAGGCCAGCATGTTTGGCGCGTGGGGTGCACGGCGATAGGCGAAGCTCAATTTGTTGAGGATATCGCCTGGGTCAAACGTTTCGGCAATCCGTTTCTCCATGATCTGCTGGGTGTGACTACCGTTGCTTAGCGGTACCCGGAACCACTTCGGTTCCTGCCCCAGCAAATAACGGTTGCGTTCGATCCATCCATTCTTGATGAACTGCACATTGTCGTAGAGGACAAAACAGTCGACCGCAGCGATCAGTTGGAAATAGCCCAGGTAAGGCAGGAAATAAGGTTGCATTAGCGCAATCCGGTGCTGCTGGTCAGCTTCCGGCATGCACATCTGCGAGGTAAGGGCCTGGCTCATGCCTCTCGGGCCTTGAGCAGTACCTCAATGATTTTCGACTGGGTCTGAGTATCTAGATCCGGATAAATCGGCAGGCACAGCACCTGGCGGGACAGGGTGTAGGCATTGCCCAGTTGAGAGAGGTCTGAACTGGGAAGGCCGCGGTACATCGGAAACTCGCATATCAGCGGATAGAAGTACCGGCGCACAAGGATGTTTTCTGCACGGTAGCGGTCATATACCTCGTCCCGGCTCACCCCGAAACGCTCGCCATCGACCAGGATCGGACAATAGGCATAGTTCCAGTCCAGTCCCTGCGGTTGTTCCAGCAGGCTGATACCGGGGATGCCTTCCAGGGCGCTCCGATAATATTCAAACACCTTTTTCCGACGGCTGAGCGCTTCATCGATGTAGCGCAACTGCAGCACGCCGAATGCTGCCTGCAACTCGTTCATCTTCCCGTTGATACCGGGAGCCATGACCGTGACTTCATCGGCAAAACCGAAATTCTTCAGGTAATCAATACGCTGCTTGACCTTTTCGTCTCGGCAGATAATGGCGCCACCTTCAAAAGTATTGAATACCTTGGTGGCGTGAAAACTGAGGATCGACAGGTCGCCGTGATTCAGAACGCTTGCACCGTCCTGTCGGACCCCAAAAGCATGTGCCGCGTCATAGATAACCTTGAGTCCATAGGTATCGGCGACGGCCTGGATGCCCTCGACATCACAGGGAATGCCATAGCAATGGACCGGCAGAATCGCCGAAGTCGCCGGGGTGATCGCCTCAGCGATACGTCGTGGGTCAAGATTCTTTGTCACCGGATCGACGTCCACGAACACTGGCTTGAGGTTATTCCATAGCAGCGAGTGGGAAGTGGCCACGAACGAATAAGGCGTCGTGATGACTTCGCCGGTAATGCGCAAGGCCTGCAGCGCGGTCACCAAGGCCAGGGTACCGTTGGAAAACAGCGATAAATGCTGGACACCGAGGTGCTCGGCCAACTCCTGTTCCAACTGTTCGTGGAAGGGGCCGCCATTGGTCAGGCGCTTACTTTCCCAGATTCGCTGCAGGTAGGGCGTGAACTCTTCCAGAGGAGGTAGCAGCGGGCTGGTAACGGTAATGGAATCGGCCATGGGAACACTACTCGGTGACTGAAAAATGGCACACGGCTCGGGAGCTCCTCTGACGCGGCGTTGCATCGCGGTCTATGTCGGCGGGCTGCAACGCCATGAAACCGACAACTGACTCTGGATGTGCGGGTACCCCAGCAAAAAATCGGCCAACTCCCCGCCACTCCGATGATCAGGTACCTAGGGTGATTCTTTTCCCACCTCATACTCCCGCAACTTATTAGCAATGGTCGTATGGGAAACCCCCAACCGCTTGCCCAGTTGCCGGCTGCTCGGGTGTTCGGAATACAAGCGTTCCAGCACCGCTTTCTCGAAACGCCCAACGATCTCGTCCAAGCCACCCTCAAGGGAAAAATCGCCAAGGGGTTGGCGTACGCCGTAGTCTGGCAGACGAATATGCTCGGCCTTCACCGTGCCGCCGTCGCACAGGGAAACGGCCTGGAACAGCACGTTTTCCAATTGCCGGACATTACCCGGCCAGTGGTAATGGCTGAGGCGGTCCATGGCCGCCGGAGCAAGCTTTGGCAAGGGACAACCGATCTGGCGACTGGCCTGGTCGAGAAAATGCTCGACCAGCGGGGCCAGCCCGTCGAGGCATTCCCGCAGCGGGGGGATGTGCAGGGAAAGCACATTCAGGCGATGGTACAAGTCCTGGCGGAATTCGCCTCGGGCACAGAGTTCGGACAAATCGACCTGGGTCGCGCAGATCACCCGGACATCCAGGTACACCTCTTCATCGCTGCCTACGCGGCGGAAGCATCCGTCCTGCAGGAAGCGCAGCAGTTTCACCTGCAGGCGCGGGCTCATTTCCCCGACCCCGTCGAGAAACAACGTGCCGCCCGCCGTCAGTTCCAGCAGCCCGAGCTTGCCTTCAGCCCGGGCCCCTTCGAAGGCGCCGGGGCCATAGCCGAACAGCTCGGTCTCAGCCATGGATTCGGGTAACCCGGCGCAGTTGAGCGCCATTAATGGCGATTGCCCGCGCGGGCTGGCCAGGTGACAAGCGCGGGCCAGCAGTTCCTTGCCCGTGCCGGTTTCGCCTTCGATCAACAGTGGCGCGTCCAGCGGCGCCATGCGCCGGGCCTCCCGGACCACCGCTGCCATAACCTTCGAGCTTTGGAAAATACTGTCGAAGCCGCGCAGTTCCTGCTTGCGCACGTTATAGATGCGTTCGCCCACCCGATCAGCGCGGTGCAGGGTCAACACCGCGCCGGCCATGGCCTCGCTGTCGTCGTGCTCCGATTGCAGCGGTGCGATGTCGGCCAGGAACACGTCGCCCTTGACCTTGACCCGCAACCCATTGATCCGCGACTGGTTGGCGCGCACCAGCTCCGGCAGGTCGAAATCCTCGGCGTAGCGGGACAACGGGATTCCCGGCACTTCGTCCACACGCACGCCGAGCAACTGCGCCGCCGCCCGGTTGGCCGCGACGATGGAGCCACCCATGTCGATCGACAACACCGGGAACTCCAGGGCGCCGAGCAAGGCGTTGAGCTCCATGTGCCGACGCTCGCTGGGCATCAGGCCTACGCGCTTGACGCCGAATACCCCGGCAATGCCTTCGAATTTCGGACGCAACGCCTGGAACTGGATGTTGATCAGGTTCGGGCAGTGCAGGTAGATCGCGTTGCCATGCTCGCCCCCCACTTCACCCCGGGCGACGTTGATGCCGTATTCCACCAAGAGGTTGAGGATGTCTCGCAGGATGCCGATGCGGTTCTGGCAATGGACTTTGATGCGCATGAAAAGGCCCGATGTGTTTGCAAGCATGAAATGGGGGGCTACTTCGTAGCCCAGCGGGAGCAAGCTCCCTCGCCACGGTTTTCTGCGCTGCGGCGCAAATAGCCGTCAAGATTATGTGACAGTTGTAGGAAATTTCCCAAACGAAAATGCCCGAAACATCGAGACGCGCCCATTTATGTAACGAAAGTTTTACGATTTTGATGGCGACGGGCCGTTAAACCCCGGAATAGCCTGCTGCGCAGATATCTACTTCAAGTTATCTCTACTGCATCGCTGGACATAACAACAAACAAGTCATCCCCCTGAGGGAAATCAGCAGGAGAGCAGCATGAAGCAGACGCAGTACGTGGCCCGCGAGCCCGATGCGCAGGGTTTTATCCACTACACCGCTGAAGAACATGCGGTGTGGAACACGCTGATCACCCGCCAGCTCAAAGTCCTTGAGGGCCGTGCGTGCCAGGAATACCTGGACGGCATCGACAAGCTGGGCCTGCCCCACGACCGCATTCCGCAGTTGGGGGAAATCAACGAAGTCCTCGGCGAAACCACTGGCTGGCAGGTTGCCCGGGTGCCGGCGCTGATCCCCTTCCAGACGTTTTTCGAATTGCTTGCCAGCAAGCAGTTTCCGGTCGCGACGTTTATTCGCACCCGTGAAGAACTGGATTACCTGCAAGAGCCGGACATCTTCCATGAGATCTTTGGCCACTGCCCGCTGTTGACCAACCCCTGGTTCGCTGAATTTACCCACACCTACGGCAAACTCGGCCTACAGGCATCCAAGGAAGAACGCGTCTATCTCGCTCGCCTGTATTGGATGACCATCGAGTTCGGCCTGGTCGAGACCCCGCAGGGTCGGCGTATCTACGGCGGCGGCATCCTGTCCTCGCCCAAGGAAACCGTGTACTGCCTGTCGGACGAGCCGGAGCACCAGGCCTTCGATCCGCTGGAAGCCATGCGCACGCCTTACCGCATCGACATCCTGCAACCCGTGTACTTCGTGCTGCCCGAGCTCAAGCGTCTGTTCGACCTGGCCCACGAAGACATCATGGGGATGGTCAAGCGCGGCCGGGAACTGGGCCTGCACGCGCCGAAATTTCCACCGAAAGCGGCGTGAACCGCCATTTTTGATCTCAATTGAGTCTGTTGCACGACACGGCTTTGCTTTAGCGTGGATGCATCGACGTTTTCCAAATATTCGATCCGGGAACACACCATGAACACTCTGAACCAAGCCCATTGCGAAGCCTGCCGCGCCGACGCCCCACAGGTCAGCGACGAAGAACTGCCGGTACTGATCAAGCAGATTCCGGACTGGAACATCGAAGTGCGCGACGGCGTGATGCAATTGGAGAAAGTTTTCCTGTTCAAGAATTTCAAGCACGCCCTGGCGTTCACCAATGCGGTCGGTGAGATCTCCGAGGCCGAGGGGCATCACCCAGGCCTGCTTACCGAGTGGGGCAAAGTCACCGTCACCTGGTGGAGCCACTCCATCAAGGGCTTGCACCGCAACGACTTCATCATGGCCGCTCGCACCGACGAAGTGGCCAAGACCGCCGAGGGCCGCAAGTAATGCATTTCGATGCCATCGGCCGGGTGCCCGGCGACCCGATCCTCGGCCTGATGGAGGCCTACGGGGCGGACAGCAATCCTGGCAAGTTCGACCTGGGCGTCGGCGTCTACAAGGACGCCCAGGGCCTGACGCCTATTCTTCAGTCAGTGAAACAGGCCGAGCAGCGGCTGGTGGATCGCCAGGTCACCAAGACTTACATCGGCGGTCATGGCGACGCCGCGTTCGGCCAGTTGATCAATGCACTGGTCCTGGGGGCGGGCTCACCGCTGATCGCCGACCAGCGCGCCGGCGCCACCCAGACCCCGGGCGGCACCGGCGCCCTGCGCTTGAGTGCCGACTTCATTGCCCAATGCCTGCCGGGCCGTGGCGTGTGGTTGAGCAACCCGACCTGGCCGATCCACGAAACCATCTTCGCCACCGCGGGGGTCAAGGCCAGTCATTACCCTTATGTAGGCACTGACAATCGCCTCGATTTCGAGGCCATGCTGGCAACGCTGGACCAGGTGCCGAAGGGCGATGTGGTGCTGTTGCATGCGTGCTGCCACAACCCGACCGGCTTCGACCTGTCCCACGACCAATGGCGCCAAGTGCTGGACGTGGTGCGCAACCGCGACCTGCTGCCATTGATCGACTTCGCCTACCAAGGCTTTGGCGATGGGCTGGAGCAGGATGCCTGGGCCGTGCGGTTGTTTGCCGAAGCGTTGCCCGAAGTGCTGGTCACCAGCTCCTGCTCGAAAAACTTCGGCCTGTACCGTGACCGCACCGGTGCGCTGATTGTCTGCGCCCGCGATGCCGAAAAGCTGGTGGACATTCGCAGCCAGCTGGCCAACATCGCCCGCAACCTGTGGTCGACGCCGCCGGATCATGGCGCGGCGGTGGTAGCGACGATCCTCGGCGACCCGGAACTCAAGGGTTTATGGGCCGACGAAGTGGAAGCCATGCGCCTGCGCATCGCGCAACTGCGCAGCGGCCTGCTGGAAGCGCTCGAACCCCATGGCTTGCGTGAGCGCTTTGCCCATATCGGCGTGCAACGCGGGATGTTTTCCTACACCGGCCTGACACCGGGGCAGGTCAAGCAGCTGCGCGAGCGCCACAGCGTCTATATGGTCGGCACCGGCCGGGCCAACGTCGCCGGCATCGATGCGACGCGCCTGGACGCGCTGGCGGTGGCGATTGCGGATGTTTGCAGGTAGCTTTCTGTCGCCGCTGGTCTCGTGGCGAGGGAGCTTGCTCCCGCTGGGCTGCGCAGCAGCCCTAAAGTAGAAGCTTAGGATTGTCAGGCTGTCTCTGCTCGACACTTTGGGGCGGCTTCGCCGCCCAGCGGGAGCAAGCTCCCTCGCCACGATGGATCCAAACAGCCTCAAGTCATCCGCCGCCCTTGAGAAGTTATTGCCCCGTCCACTCCCGGACAAACAGCCCGATATCTTCCTGCGGCGCTGTGCGCGCTTCTTTCTGCGGGGTGCCGAGGTAGAGGAAACCAATCACTTCTTCGCCCTCTTCAAGCCCCAGCCCCCTGGCCACATGCGGCGAGTAAGCCAGTTCGCCCGTGCGCCAGACCCCGCCGATTCCCTGGGCATAAGCCGCCAGGAGGATGCCATGGGCCGCGCAGCCGGCCGCCAGCAGCTGCTCGGATTTCGGAATCTTGAAATGGTCCTGCAGGCGGGCGATCACTACCACGACCAGAGGCGCGCGCAGTGGGCCGTTAAGCGCCTTTTCCACCACGGCTTCGGCCACCAGCGGATCATTGAAGCGTGCAGCTTCGGCCAGCAGTTCCCCCATGCGATGGCGCGCCTGCCCTTCGACCGTCAGGAAACGCCATGGCCGCAACTGACCATGGTCGGGCGCGCGCATCGCGGCGGCGAACATCACTTCGCGCTGCTCCGGCGTGGGCGCCGGGTCCACCAGGCGCGGGACGGAAACACGGTTGAGCAAAGCGTCGAGAGCCTGCATCGGCCACCTCCTGGAAAAATTGTTCGGCTATTCTAGAGGCTTGTGCGACCAGTTCGTTAGTTCAAATTCAGTTACAAGCGAAGTAGGACGCCGGTTTACATGCCACCTGTCGCAGGTAGAATGGCGCCCTTTCCTCTTCAGCCCGAGCGGACTTCATGGCGTTGCCGACCCTGCGGATCATTGGTTTCATCATCGGCATCTTCCTGATCACCCTGGCGATCTTCATGGTCGTGCCGATGGCGACGCTGCTGGTCTTCGAACGCACCAGCGACCTGCCCTCGTTCCTCTGGTCGAGCATGATCACCTTTGTCGCCGGCCTGGCCCTGATCCTTCCCGGACGCCCGGAACACGTGCACCTGCGCCCCCGGGACATGTACTTGCTGACCGTCAGCAGTTGGCTGGTGGTGTGTGTCTTTGCCGCGCTGCCCTTTTTGCTGACCCAACACATCAGTTACACGGATTCATTCTTCGAAAGCATGTCGGGGATTACCGCCACCGGGGCGACGGTGTTGAGCGGCCTGGATACGATGTCGCCGGGCATCCTGATGTGGCGTTCGTTGCTGCACTGGCTCGGCGGTATCGGCTTTATCGGCATGGCCGTGGCGATCCTGCCGCTGTTGCGCATCGGTGGCATGCGGCTGTTCCAGACGGAATCGTCCGACCGCTCGGAAAAGGTCATGCCGCGCTCGCACATGGTGGCACGGCTGATCGTGGCGTCCTACGTGGGCATCACCATCCTCGGCACGCTGGCGCTCTGGTGGGCCGGGATGAGCCTGTTCGATGCGATCAACCATTCGATGTCGGCGATTTCCACCGGTGGTTTCTCGACCTCGGACCTGTCGCTGGCCAAATGGACCCAGCCAGCGGTGCATTGGGTCGCGATCGTCATCATGATCCTCGGCAGCCTGCCGTTCGCCTTGTACGTTTCGATGCTGCGAGGCAATCGCCGGGCGCTGATCAAGGACCAGCAAGTCCAAGGCCTGATCGGCGTGCTGCTGGTCACTTGGCTGGTGCTTGGCACCTGGTATTGGGCGACCACCGACCTGCATTGGCTCGACGCGCTGCGACACGTGGCGCTGAACGTGACCTCCATCGTCACCACCACCGGTTTCGCCCTGGGGGACTACAGCCTGTGGGGCAATTTCTCGCTGATGCTGTTCTTCTACCTGGGATTCGTCGGCGGCTGCTCGGGCTCGACCGCCGGCGGGATCAAGATTTTCCGTTTCCAGGTTGCCTATATCCTGCTCCGGGCCAACCTTAATCAACTGATTCACCCGCGTGCGGTGATCAAGCAGAAGTACAACGGCCATCGCCTCGACGAAGAAATCGTGCGCTCGATCCTGACCTTCTCGTTCTTCTTCGCCATCACCATTTGCGTGATCGCCCTGCTGCTGTCCCTGTTGGGCGTGGAATGGATGACGGCGTTGACCGGCGCGGCGAGCACGGTGTCCGGCGTCGGCCCGGGGCTCGGCGAGACCATCGGCCCGGCCGGCAACTTTGCCCCGCTGCCGGACGCGGCCAAATGGATTCTCTCGGCTGGCATGCTGCTGGGCCGATTGGAGATCATTACGGTGTTCGTGCTGTGTATTCCGGCGTTCTGGCGTCACTGACCGGCTTGGCCACGCCCCGCGCCCGATAGTCGCCAGGCGTGGTACCGAACCAACGACGGAAGGCCCGGAAAAAGTTGCTCGGGTCGGCAAACCCCAACAGATAAGCAATTTCCAGCAGGGTCATGCTCGGCTGCGCCAGGTATTGCTCGGCCAGCTCACGTCGGGTGTCGTCCAGCAGACTCTGGAAACTGGTGCCCTCTTCCTGCAAGCGCCGCTGCAAGGTGCGTTGCGACAGGTGCAGCGTCTGCGCCACCACGTCACGCTTGGGCTCGCCCTGGGGAAGCAGCCGACACAGCACTTGGCGCGCCTGGTGAGTCACGCGACTGCCGGAGAACCGCGCCAGGTACTCCCCCGCAAACCGGTCATGGAGCAGCGCCATGGCCTCGTTGGCGGTGGGCAACGGCGCCTCCATGTCGCCTTGCTGGAAAATCAGCGCGTCGCAGGAAGCATCGAACACCAACGGCGCACCGAAGGCTCGTTGATAAGGTGCAATGTCAACGGGTTCGGCGCCCTGGAACAGTACCTTCACCGGATGCAAGGGCCGTCCGGTCAGCCAGTTGCACAGGGCCAGCGCGCAGGCCAGCGACGCTTCGGCGCTTTGCCGGGTCGGTGGCAGGTGATCGCCGTGGACGGTCAGGATCAACCCGTAGCCTTCCTCCAAGTGACGGAAGCTCAAGTCAGCACTTTCGGCAATGATCCGCTGATAACGCACCAGCCGCTGGAACCCTTCGGCCAGCGTGCGGCTGGACATCAACGCGTAACCGACCACATGGAACGATGCCGGGCGCACCACCTTGCCCAGGTTCAGGCCGATGGCCGGGTTGCCCGACAACTCCACCGCCAGTTGCCAGAGCCGCGTCATCGAGTCCTGGGGGAAACGCGCATCAGGATCGTCCAGCGCCGCGAAATCCAGCCCCAGTTGCTTGAACAGCGCCCGACAGTCCAGGCCGTCCATTTCCAACGCCTTGACAATCCCCATCGCCCAGCTTGAAGAAGTGGTTCGTTCGCTCATGACGTTTACTTGCATGACGAGCCGCAGGGTACGGCTGGATTTGCGAAGGATACTAAAGTGGCGCTGATTGTCACTGGCTGTTACGAGTGACCGCTCTAAACTCAGATCCGATACCCCTGAAACATCGGTTCACAACAAAACCAAAGAGCCTGCAGTCTTGGAAAACACCAAACACTTCAACACCTTCGCCGAGTTCTACCCGTACTACCTCAGCGAACACAGCAACAGCATCTGCCGACGCTTGCACTTCGTCGGCACTTCGCTGGTCTTGCTGGTTTTCGCCATGGCGCTGGTGGTTGGCGCCTGGTGGCTGTGGGTCGCCCTGCCAGTGGCGGGCTATGGCTTCGCCTGGATCGGGCATTTTTTCTTCGAGAAAAACCGTCCTGCCACTTTCCAACATCCCCTCTACAGCCTGCTCGGTGACTTCGTCATGTACCGCGACATGCTGCTCGGCAAGGTGGCGTTCTAGGAGGATTGCCGGTGGATACTCATGCGCGCTTCACCCACATGCAGGACGGGACCCGGGATGACTGGGCGATCATCGCGGCGGACTTCAGCGCCTATGCGCGGCAGTTGCCGGGGCGGGTCCTGGCCCATCTGAAATTACTCGACGGCGATTTTGGCGGGTTCCCGGTGGATCGCCTGACCCACTCCCTGCAAACCGCCACCCGCGCCTACCGTGACGGGCGGGACGAAGAGTACGTGGTCTGCGCCCTGCTCCACGACATCGGTGACACGCTGGGCAGCTACAACCACCCGGACATCGCCGCGGCGATCCTCAAGCCGTTCGTCAGCGCCGAAAACCTGTGGATGGTGGAGAAACACGGGATTTTCCAGGGCTATTATTTTTTCCATCACCTGGGCATGGATCGGCATCTGCGCGAGCAGTTTCTCGAACATCCGCAATACCAGGCCACCATTGATTTCTGCGCAAAATACGATGCTGCGGCGTTCGATCCCGAGTACGACACGCTGCCGCTGAGTTTCTTCGAGCCGATGCTGGAAAGGGTGTTCGCCGCGCCGAAGCAATCGATCTACAAGGCGGCGATGGCAGAGCAGCCCTGATTTATTGCAGACGCAGCAAATTCCGTGGCGAGGGAGCTTGCTCCCGCTTGAGTGCGAAGCGCTCACAAAAAGGGGCTGCTGCGCACCCCAGCGGGAGCAAGCTCCCTCGCCACGGGCCTTATGTGGTCTTCAGGCAGGCTCAGCCACTTTCAATTCAGCCTTGAGCAGCGCCTCCCGCGCCTGGGCGTCCGCCAGGCGATACAACTCGATCGTCCCGTCCCAATGCTCGATCAGCGCGGTGCAGGATTCGACCCAGTCGCCGCAGTTGAGATACTCCACCTCGCCGACCTGACGGATCTCGGCATGGTGGATGTGCCCGCACACCACGCCATGCAGTTCTCGCTTCACACATTCATGGGCGATGGCTTCTTCAAAGTCGCTGATGAAACTGACGGCGGTCTTGACCTTGTGCTTGAGGTATGCCGACAGCGACCAGTAACCATAGCCATAGCGGGCCCGCCAGTGATTGAGCCAGCGGTTGAGCGTCAGCGTGAATTCGTAGGCCGAATCCCCGAGAAACGCCAGCCAACGGTGATAACGAGTAATCACATCGAACTGATCGCCATGAATCACCAGCAGATGCCGACCGTCGGCGGTCACATGCACCGCCTCGTCCACCAATTGGATATTACCGAGGATCAGTTTCGAATAACGCCGCAGGAATTCGTCATGGTTGCCGGTGACATAGATCACCTCGGTGCCGCGCTTGCTCATGGTCAGCAAGCGACGAATGACGTTGGTGTGGGCCTGGGGCCAATACATGCCGCCACGCAGCTTCCAGCCGTCGATGATATCGCCCACCAGGTAGATTTTGTCGGCGTGGTAGCCCTTGAGGAAGTGCGACAGGTGCTCGGCCTGGCAATCACGGGTGCCCAGGTGCACGTCGGAAATCCACAGGGTGCGAACACGCTGCTTGCGGCTGGGTCTGGCGAGCTCGGCGCTGGTCATTGGGCAACCCTCTGATCGTTTTCACCACAGTGCACCCCAGCGGTTAATGCCCCATGACAACAATAAGTCGATTGCATGACAGCGCGAGGCGCCGCGCCCTCGGTGTAGACTGACCGCCAACGACGGGAGACTGCGATGAGACCGATCCTCACGCTACGCCACTACAGCCACGATCTGATTGACCACAGCCACGACCACGCGCAACTGGTGTTTGGCTTGTCCGGCGCGCTGGACTTCGAAGTCGAAGGGCGTGGCAGCCAGGTGGTGCAGCAGAGTTTCGTGGTCGTGCCGGCGGGCGCCCATCATGCGTGCGGCAGTCCACAGGGCAGCCGCTGCCTGGTGCTGGACGTGCCGGACGATGAGTGGGTCGGGCAATGCCTGGGCGATCATGCCGACGCGAGCCGTCGCTTGCTCGACAGCAATACTCGCCTGCTCCTGGATGCAGGGCAAAGCCAGTTGGTCAGTTGGCTGGCCGGCAGCCCGGTGCACGACCCGGTGATCGCCCAGCAAGGCGCGGTATTGTTGCTCGCCAGCCTCAACGGCGGGCGCCAGGAAACCACCGGCGGCCGACGCCTGCCCTATGCCGCACTCAACGCCCACATCGACCAATATGCCGCCTACCCGCTGCAAGTCGCGGACCTGGCGCAGGTCGCCGGGCTTTCCAGTGCGCGCCTGCATGCCCGTTTCGTCGCCGAATGCGGGCAGACGCCAATGGACTACATCCGCAGCCGCCGCTTGCACAAGGCCGTGGCGTTGCTGCGTGACTCGCACCTGCCGATCGGCGAAATCGCCCAACGGGTTGGCTACAGTTCGCAAAGCGCCTTTGCCGCGGCCGTGTTGCGCGAATTCGGCGTCTCGCCGGGCAAGCTTCGGCGGCCACGCTAGTCTCGCGCTAAAAATCGCTAGGATCGCGACAGACAAAAACGGCTGGCGACGGGCTTAATAGCCAGACGTCCAACCGTTGAACAAGGATTGCAATGACACCCCGTACCGCCCTCGGCGCCCTGCACATCGGCGCACTCATGTTCGGCCTGACCGGCGTCTTCGGCAAACTCGCCGCGGCCTCGCCCGCCGTGATCGTGTTTGGCCGCGCGGTATTCGCCGTGCTAGCCCTGGCGGCGTTTGCCCGATTCGCCAGCCCTACCCGCTGGCAGAAACTCCAGGGCCGGGACATGCGCCGGTTGCTGCTGGGCGGCCTCTTGTTGACCGGGCACTGGGTGAGTTTCTTCATTTCGGTGAAAGTCGCCGGCGTCGCGATCGCCACGTTGGGATTCGCCAGTTTCCCGGCCTTCACCGTGCTGCTCGAAGGGCTGGTTTTCCGCGAACGAATCCGCGCCAACGAAATCCTCCTGGTGGTCCTGGTGAGCATCGGCCTGGTGCTCGTGACGCCGGACTTCGACCTGGCCAGCGGCGCCACCACAGGCCTGCTCTGGGCGGTGGCCTCGGGGCTGTTGTTCTCACTGTTGTCGCTGACCAATCGCGCCGGCTCCGCCCATGTGCCGCCGGTGCAGGCCGCGCTGTGCCAGAACGTCGTGGTCGGCCTCTGCCTGTTGCCGATGGCTGCACCGCAACTGAGCGACGTTCGCCCCCTCGACTGGTTGTGGATCGGCCTGCTGGGCGTGTTCTGCACCGGCCTGGCCCACAGCCTTTTCGTCGCCAGCCTGGCGGTGATCAAGGCCCGCACCGCCGCCGTGGTGTTCGCCATGGAGCCGGTCTACGGCATTACCATCGCCTGGTTGCTGTTCGATGAAAACCCGACGCTGCGCATGTTGCTCGGTGGCGTGCTGATCATCGTTGCGATCGTGGTGTCGAGCCAACTGGACGGCACGAAGAAATCCAGCGCCGGTGCCCAGGCGCCGTCTCACTGATCCCGTTCATTGAATTCTGTCGTTGTGCCCCAGGTCGCGCGCCGGGTCGATCTGGTCACGGACCCGCTGCTTGAGCACCTTGGCCTCGGGGAATCCACCGTCGGCCTTGCGTTCCCAGATCTGCGTGCCATCGCAGCCAATATGAAAAACCCCACCAGTGCCCGGCACCAGGGACACCTTGCCGAGGTCGTCGCCGAATGTGCTGAGCAGTTCCTGGGCCAGCCAGGCGGCCCGCAGCAGCCATTGGCACTGGGTGCAGTAAGTGATGATGATTTCCGGTTTGTGTGCGCTCATTGCGGCTGAACTCCTGGTTACAAAGGCGTCGTTATACTACTCGCCTTTGATCGCCCGCTCCGAGATCGACCATGCGCCGCCTGCTGCCTTGCCTGCTTCTTCTGCTATTGCCCTTGCTCGGCCATGCCAACGAGCCTGCCGTTGAGACACCGCGCCCAAAGATCGGCTTGGTACTGTCCGGTGGCGCGGCCCGTGGCCTGGCCCACATCGGCGTGCTCAAGGCCCTGGAAGAACAAGGCATCAAGATCGATGCCATTGCCGGCACCAGCATGGGCGCAGTCATCGGCGGGCTCTATGCCTCGGGCTACAAGATCGATGAACTGGAGAAGCTCGCCCTGGGCATCGATTGGCAGCAAGCCCTGTCCGATGCCCCGCCCCGCAAGGACGTGCCCTTTCGGCGCAAACAGGACGACCGGGATTTCCTGGTCAAGCAGAAACTGAGCTTTCGCGACGACGGCAGCCTCGGCCTGCCGCTGGGGGTGATCCAGGGACAGAATCTTGCCCTGCTCCTGGAAAGCCTGCTGGCCCACGCCAGTGACACCCGGGATTTCGACAAACTACCGATCCCCTTCCGCGCGGTGGCAACCGACATCGCCACCGGCGAAAAAGTCGTGTTTCGCAAAGGCCATCTTCCCAAGGTCATCCGCGCCAGCATGTCGATCCCCGCCGTATTCGCCCCGGTGGAACTGGACGGTCGCCTGCTGGTGGACGGCGGCATGGCCGACAACATCCCATTGGACGTGGCTCGGGAAATGGGCGTGGACGTGGCCATCGTGGTCGACATCGGCACACCGCTGCGCACCCGCAAGCAATTGGTCACCGTGGTGGATGTGCTGAACCAGTCGACAACGCTGATGACCCGACGCAACTCCGAAGAGCAGTTGGCCACGTTGGGAAAAGAAGACGTGTTGATCCAGCCGGCCCTGGCAAGCTTCGGTTCCACCGACTTCGGTCGGGCGCAGGAAATAGTCGACGCCGGTTACCGCGCCACACGGATACTCGAAGCGCGCCTGGCGCACTTGCGGCCCGCCGAGCCGACCGACGCCGTGCTGATGGCGGCGCGTACCCCCAGTGAGCGCACTCCGACCATCACCGCGATCCGGGTGGAAAACGATTCTAAAGTCGGCGACGACGTGATCCGCTATTACATTCGCCAGCAGATCGGCGAACCGCTGGACCTGGGCCGCCTGCAGACCGACATGGGCACGCTGTACGGCCTGGATTACTTCGAGCAGGTGCAATACCGCGTCGTGCACAAAGGCGCGGACAACACGCTGGTGATCAATGCCCGGGGCAGACGCACCGGCACTGATTACTTGCGCGTGGGCCTGAGCCTGTCGGACGACATGCGCGGTGACAGCGCTTTCAACCTCGGCGCCAGTTACCGGGTCAACGGCATCAATCGCCTGGGCGCCGAATGGCTGACCCGGGCGCAGATCGGCGACAAACAGGAGCTGTACAGCGAGTTCTATCAACCGCTGGACGTCGGCTCACGCTACTTCATCGCGCCTTACGGGCAGTTCGAATCGCGCAACGTCGAGTCGATTCTGGATAACGATCCGGTGGCCCAATATCGGGTCGAGCGCTATGGCTTCGGTCTGAACCTGGGTCGCCAGATCGGCAACAGCGGAGAGATCCGCTTCGGGGTTGGCCAGGCCTGGGGCAAGGCGGACGTGCGTATTGGCGATCACGACCAGCCTAGCGAAAACTTCAACGAAGGCTTCTACGAGCTAAAGTATTCGTTCGACTCCCTGGACAGCGTCTACTTCCCCCATGAAGGTGAAGACATCGGCCTGTCATGGCGCCAATACGAACCTGGCCTGGGGTCCGATCAACGTTACCGCCAGTGGGAATTCAAGCTGGACAAGGCCCTGAGCAGCGGCCCGGACACCTTCATCCTGGGCGGGCGCTACGGTCGAACGCTGGACACGGCCGAAGTCGTGACCTCCAGTTTCGTCCTCGGCGGCGCGCGGCAATTGTCGGGCTTTCGCGAGGATGGGATATCCGGCCAGAACATGAGCCTGATGCGCGCCGTGTATTACCGCCGGCTCACGCCTCGGGCGTACCTGCCCTTGGATTTCCCCTTGTACATCGGCGGCTCGCTGGAGCGCGGCCGGGCGTGGAACAACGACAACGAGTTCGACAGTGGCTACATCAACGCCGCCAGTGTCTTCCTGGGTTTCGACACGCCGTTGGGGCCATTGAATTTCAGCTACGGCTTCAACGATGACGATGAGCAGGCGGTGTATCTGAACCTGGGGCAGACGTTCTAGAACCGTTTCAAATTGTGGGAGCGAGCTTGCTCGCGATGGCGATCACTCAGTCGGCGATGATGTTGGCTACGGCTCAGTCATCGCGAGCAAGCTCGCTCCCACGCTGGATTCCCGTCGGCCGCGCAATCGCCTCAACGAATCCCGGCCAACAAGACTCGGGCGGTTTCCCTGAGCGGTTCATCGCCCTCTTGCAACAACTCTTCCAGCAAGGTGATGGCGCTCTTCAGGTCGCCTTCATCGATGCAATTCTGCGCTTCTTCCAGCTTTTCCGAATGCTCCGACGCCTGCAGCTCGAAGGGCACAGGTTCCAGGGACAGTGACTCGAACTCAGGCTCAACGGACAGCGGTTCCAGTTCCAGCGCCTGCTCTTCGTCGGCAAACCCATCGAGGAAATCATCATCCAGCGACTCGGTTTCCAACGGTGCGCCCCATTGCAGGTCCGGTTCGTCGAAGCCTGATAGCGCCAGCGTGTCGGCACGGGTAGACGGCGGCGTTCCGGGTACAGGAGCCGCCGACGGATCATCGGCCAGGTCCCAACTGTTCTCCAGGGAGAGCCCATCCAGGTTCAACTCGAACTCATCACTGGGCGCGGCAACAGGTTCGGGGGCGAGCATTGGAGCCGGGGGCTCCGGGGGCGTCTCCATCGGAGCGTTAACCATGGCGATCTTGGGGTAGCGCTTGCGGGTTTCCTCCAGCGTCTGGTGATCGACGCCTTGGGACAAGAGGTGGTTCTCCTGGGCCTGGAAGCCGATGACATCGCCCTGCTTGCCCAGCACATCCAACAACTTGAGCCCCAGGTCGGTACGCTCCGGCTCGGCCAGCAATGCCGCGCGCAGCAGGCCGGCAGCTTCGGTGAAACGGCCATAGGTCAGGTAGATTCCCACACCTTCGAGCACGTCTCCCAGAGGAGCATCACCGTTGTTGAACGACGCGGCGACTTCGGGGGGCTCTGCATCCGCGCTCTCCATATAGGTGTCGGTGTTGTCGTCCAGGGCCAGGTCGGGACGGGCGGTCAATGGCACCGGGTCCGCCGTCTCCTGCTGTTGCCGATGACGCAGGAACAGCAAAAGCGCCAGCAACCCAAGCATTCCCGCCAATCCAGCCACCCACAGCCAGTCGATGCCTTCGGTTTCCGCCACTGGCGCCGCCTCGACTGCCGATGCGGGTTCGGTGGATTCGGCAGGTTCAGGGGCAAGTTCCGAGGTCATCGCAGGTGGCGAGGCCTGGGTCAGTTGCGCTTGAAGCTCGCTGATCTGCTGGCGTTGCCCGGCGATTTCCTGATCCTGGGCGTGGATCCGAGCCTGCAATTGTTCGATGGTCTGCTGTTGCTGCTGGCTTTGCAGCACGCTGGCGGCCAATTGCTCGGTATTGCTGTCGATCGCTGCGGGAGCCGGGGCGGCAGATTTTTGGGCTGGCGCTGGCAAGATGGCCGAATCAGGCAGCAACAAGCGCTGGCCGATGGAAAGTCGCTCGCTGCCAGGGTTCAGCGCCTGGATACCCTGCATCAGTTCATTGACCGACGCATTGCTGCCCGCATCATGCAGACGCTTGGCGATCACCCAGGGATTGTCGCCCTGCACGACGGTGTAGCGCTTGCCCTGTGTTGCCGGGGGCGGCTTGATGGCGGGTGTCGCCTCGGCCGAGCTGGAGGGTTCGTCGACGGTCGGCACCAGGCCTGGCGTACCGGGCGGATCGATCAGCACGGTGTATTCGCGCAACAGGCGCCCGTTGGGCTGGTTGAGCTGTACGAGGAAGTTGAGGAACGGTTCCTCCACCGGTTTGCTGGAGGTCACCCGGATGAAACTGCGTCCGCCCCGCAGCACGGGGGTGAAACGCAGGTTGTTGAGAAAAAAAACGCGCTCCACCCCAGCACGGCTGAAGTCGTCCGGACTCGCCAGGCTGGCGGAAAGATCTCCCTCGCTGAGTCCCGCCGCATCAACCAGGGCGATATCGGCGCGCAACGGTTGGTTCAAGGCGGAATGAAGCGTGATTTCCCCAAGCCCCAGCGCCGACGCCAAGGCGGGAAACCCCAGGGCACCCACGACGACCGACACGTTGATCCAACTGCGCAACGTGGACTGCAAACTTTCAAGCATGGGTATCCCTTTGATCAACGACCTGTGCGAAACGCTTCCAATACGATCGCCTAGTACTGGTTATAGTTCGCTAACCACCGAATCTCAAAGGTCTGGCGCCAGGGATATGCCTCAGGATCTTTCCAGGTTGGCCAGGATCGTGCCGTGGACCCGCATGCAAACGCGCATGTCCGCTTCGTCGACGCCTTCGAACAACTCCCGGCGCAACTGCGTGGCAATGGTTTCGATTTGCTCGATCAGCGGCAATGCCGGCGCGCACAGTACGATCTTCTTGGCGCGGCGGTCCTCGGCCACGGCCTGGCGTTGAACCAGGCCCTGGGTTTCCAGGCTGTCGAGCAAACGGGCCAGGGTCGGGCCTTCGACCGCAACGCTCTGGGCCAGCTCCCGTTGGGTCGGGGCCTGTTCGAAACGGGCCAGGTGCAGCAGCACCAGCCAACGCGCCTGGGACAGGCCCAGCCCGGCGAGGCGACGGTCCAGCTCGGCGCGCCAGCCACGGGACATCTGCGCCAGTTGCATGCCAAAACGGTGTTGATCGGTCAAAGGCATAAAAAACTCATCAAATCTGAAATAGAGAAAAACTAATTATTAGTCAGCTAAGCATGACCTTTGGATTCAGGCAAGGCTCGCGCTGTAGTGAATCGTTAAAGGAGCGTAACTGTTTGATCAGACTTCGAATTCCGACTGCAGTGCGGCCCTGACGCAATACAGGACCCCTTCCGGAACCCGCCCTGCGAACAACGCGGCGACTTCCGATACGGGAGGCAGCTCGCCTTCGCCATCGAGAAACGCATCCTGGACCTCGCCCATCAGTTCTTCAGGCAGGTCCAGCGCTTGCTCCAACGAAAGCTGTTGTTGACCAATGGCCTCGGCCAGCATCGTGTAGACGTTCTTTTCCGAGCACTGCAATTGACTGGCAATCTGCAGCGGGGTCATGCCGGCCCGCGCCAGGGTGATGAGTTCATGGCGAACGTCGGCCACCGCCGGCGGGGTCTCGGCTTCGCCGCCCAGCACTTGGAGGAAGGCCTCGCCGTAACGCTCCAGCTTGCGTGCGCCAACGCCGCTGACCCGGGCCATTTCCGCCAGGGAGGTCGGTTGGCTGCGGAGCATTTCCAGCAAAGTGGAATCGGGAAAGATGACGTACGGCGGCACGCCGTGTTCCTCGGCCAGCTTGCGGCGCAGGGCGCGCAATGCTTCCCACTGGTCACGCTCTTCGCCGCGCACCAATTGGCTGGCCTGGCTCTTGCTGCTCTTGACCGCGGTCGCCGGCTTGAGGTCGCGGCGCAGTTCCAGGGTGACTTCGCCCTTGAGCAAGGGCCGGCACGTCGCACTCAGGCGCAGGCCGCCGTAGCCTTCCAGGTCGATGTCCGCCAGGCCGCGCGCAACCAACTGCCGGAACAACGAGCGCCATTCACTCTCGCTGCGGGCCTTGCCCACGCCAAACACAGACAGGTGCTGGTGGCCGAAGCTGCGGACTTTCTCGTTGTCCTTGCCCAGCAACACATCCACCAGATGCCCGACGCCGTAGCGCTGGCCCGTGCGATAAATCGCCGACAACGCCTGGCGGGCCGGCTCCGTGGCGTCCCAGGTTTCCACGCCATCGACGCAATTGTCGCAATGGCCGCAGGGCTGGGGCATGTCTTCGTCGAAATAGGCCAGCAAGGTCTGGCGACGGCAGCGGGTCTCTTCGCACAGCGACAGCATGGCGTCGAGCTTGTGCTGCTCCAGGCGCTTGTGCCGCTCATCGCCCTCGGAGTTCTGCAACATCTGCTTGAGCATCACCACGTCTTGCAGGCCGTAGGCCATCCAGGCATCGGCTGGCAAGCCGTCACGACCGGCACGCCCGGTTTCCTGGTAATAGGCTTCCAGCGACTTGGGCAAATCCAGGTGAGCGACGAAACGCACGTTGGGCTTGTCGATGCCCATGCCGAACGCCACGGTGGCCACCATGATCAGGCCTTCCTCGTTGAGGAAGCGCTTCTGGTGATAGGCCCGCAAATCGTTGGGCAGGCCGGCATGATAGGGCAACGCCGGAAAACCCTGTTCGCTGAGGAACGCCGCCACTTCCTCGACCTTCTTGCGCGACAGGCAATAGACAATGCCCGCGTCGCTGCGTCGCTCGGCAAGGAACGCCAGCAACTGCTTGCGCGGCTGCTCCTTGGGCACGATGCGGTAGAAAATGTTCGGACGGTCAAAACTGGAGAGGAACCGCTCGGCATTCTGCAAATGCAGCCGGTCGACGATTTCCTCGCGGGTACGCTTGTCGGCCGTGGCGGTCAGGGCGATACGCGGGACGTCGGGGAACAATTCCGCCAACTGCCCCAATTGCAGGTATTCACGACGGAAATCATGGCCCCATTGGGACACGCAGTGGGCTTCGTCGATGGCAAACAGGGCGATTTCCAGGCTCTGCAAAAACGCCAGCATGCGTGGCTGCACGAGGCGTTCCGGCGCCAGGTAGAGCATTTTTACCTCGCCACGCTTGATCCTCGCGGCCAAGTCCCGTTGCTGCTCGGCGCTCAAGGTGGAGTTCAGCGCCGCAGCGGCGACACCCAATTCTTCAAGGGTGGCGACCTGGTCGTCCATCAAAGCGATCAGCGGCGAAACCACCACCGCCAGGCCGTTGCGCAACAGGGCCGGCACCTGGAAGCACAGCGACTTGCCGCCGCCGGTGGGCATGAGCACCAGGGCATCGCCACCGCTGGCCACGCGCTCAATAATGGCACCCTGGCGGCCACGGAAACTGTCGTAGCCGAAGATGTCCTTGAGAACGCGTTGAGCCTGTTCGAGCATAGAAACTCCAAAATCACCGAAACATCCCTGCAAGGCTGGTTCAGAATCACAAACGCTGCACCGGCAAATCGTAAGTGCGCGTTTCCAACCGACCGCAGGGCATCACAAAACGCGGCAGTATACCCGAGGGTTTCGTTGCGAAGGGGGCTGCTGACGGGAGGTGTGATGATCACGGCCGGGAGCGCACCGAACCTGTGGCGAGGGAGCTTGCTCCCGCTGGGCCGCTGCGCGCTGGAGCGCCAGCCC